>JAGQPF010000072.1 GCA_020426845.1 Planctomycetales bacterium | reverse complement strand
CTGAAGCGCATGGCACCAACCACAGCCAACGGGCTACGCTGCTGGCGGCCCGGAAGGGCCGCCCTACCAAGCCTTCGTTTTGGGGTTGGAGAACTCGCGGAGTCGTGGCGAGCCACGAGGTTGCGGCGGCGACCAACCCAACGTTTTAGTGTTGACGGACACTAGACTAGACTAGTTGCCCGCGCTGCGAAGCCGTGAAAGCGTTGATGTCACGGCTTTACACGCTCGAATCGCACCAGCAGACGCTTGCTGCCCGCGGGAGCGGCGAATTTGTCGGGGCGCGGTTGGCCTGTAGGCGCGAAACAGAGCTTGCGGGTGTTCTCCGCAATCTCGTAGATGCCCAAGTGTCGCTCGCACTTGCCGCCGCCCTCGGACGGAGTGAAGTCAATCGTCTTCGGCTGCTTGGTGGCGTCGAAGGTGCTGGCGCCCTTGCTGATCTCTTTGCCATCGACGCGAATCAGCCAACTGCCGTCGTCGCCATTGACGACCACAATGTCAAACGACTTCGGGTCCGCCTCCTTCCCGTCGATGACCAAGCCGACGACCTTCCAGGCGCCGGCAATTGCTTGCGATCTCTTTGTTCGGCCTCGCCGGGCGTGTCGCCCGCATAGCTGGATGGAACGAGCAGGGCCAACGACAAACAAACGGCGGCGCTGAGTCGCATGCTGGGTCTCCTCGTGTAGCGGTTGAGAATCGAAGTTTTTCCCGAAATTGTTGGCGGACGGATGGAGCCGTTCGAGCTTCCACTTTTGAAGGCCCACCTGCGGCTCATGATAAGTGAATTCTGCGAGGAAGACTGATGCTATTTCGAGGATTGGCGCTGCTTTTGGTCGTACTAGCACTGGGGTCTCACGCGGCGATGGCGAAGAAGGGCGACAACAGGCAGCCGACGCCCGTGCAGATGGACTTGCGGGAGATTCAGGTAGCCTCCGCCGGCCTGCCCACGGACACCGAGACCTTCGCCGGCTTTCCCGAATTCGCTCAGCCCAACGACAACTTGCAGTTGGTCAACGGCACCTACTACGGCGGCATCCCGTTCATTCTCGGCGAGACGCTCTACGACAACACCATCGAGACACCGCGGATGTTCACGAACTTTCCGCCTGGCACTCGCTTTTGGGGCGCCGACCTGCTTGCCGGCGACGCTGCGGAGTTTGACATCGTCGTGGTGGGCAATAGCGGTGTCTTGGTGCTCACCGCGGTGCGCGGCAACCAGCTCGACGGGTTTCTGGGCTTTCACGACCCTCAAGGGCTTGTCTCAGTCGCCGTTCAGACCGTCGATGGCTCCTCATCGGGCGGATCCGACGTGGGCTTGGGCAACTACGGATTTGACAACGTGACCACAGCCGGCTGGATCGACTGACAAACTTCTCTCTGGCTTGGGGGCGTTGTATTCAGCGTCGCCGATGTTGTCGGCGCCGCTCGAGTACAAGCTCTGTCTTGGCAGAAGCAGAGCGGGGCAGGACGCCCTTGAGCCATTCATTTGTCAGGCGATCACGCCGTGCACCACCTCGCCGTGCACATCCGTGAGCCGGAAGTCGCGGCCGCTGTAGCGGAAGGTCAGCTGTGTGTGGTCCATGCCCATCAAGTGCAGGATGGTGGCATGGAGGTCATGCACGTGGACGCGGTTCTCGACTGCGTTGACGCCGAGCTCGTCGGTGGCGCCATGGATGTGTCCGCCTTTGACACCGCCGCCGGCCAGCCACATCGTGAACCCGGTGTTGTGGTGGTTGCGGCCGGTGGAGCCCTGGGCGGTCGGAGTGCGCCCAAACTCGCCGCCCCAGATGATCAGCGTCTCGTCGAGCAGTCCACGTTGTCGCAGATCGCGAATCAGCGCGGCCATCGGCTGGTCACTTTGGCCCGCGTCGCGTTTGTGGTCCATGATGTTGCCGTGCGCGTCCCACGGCTGGCCATTGCCATAATAGAGCTGGACCATCCGCACGCCGCGCTCCACGAGTCGCCGGGCAATCAGGCAGCCGGTGGCGAACTGCCCCTCGCCGTACGAGTCCAGCGTGGCCTTGGTTTCGCGCGAGACGTCAAACGCCTCGGTCGCGGACGACTGCATGCGATACGCCATCTCCAACGACTGAATCCGCGCCTCCAGATTCTGATCTCGCTCGCGCTGCTCCAAATGCCGATGGTTCATGCCCTGGATGAAGTCGAGCAGCTCGCGTTGTGAGTTGTCCGACAACTTGTCGTTGCGAATGTGATCGATGACTTTGCGCGGATCGACCTTCGCATTGTTGATGTGCGTGCCCTGATAGATGCCCGGCAGGAAGCTGTTGCCCCACAGCGCCGGCCCGACAACCGGCTTGCCCGGACAGAGCACGACAAAGCCGGGCAGATTTTGGTTCTCCGTGCCGAGGCCATACGTGAGCCAGGAGCCCAGGCAGGGACGGATCGGCTGTTGATTGCCGCTGTTCATCATCAGCAGGCCTGGCTCGTGATTCGGCGTCGAGGTGTGCATCGACCGGATCACACAGAGCTCGTCGGCGACGCCACCCAAGTGCGGATACAGTTCGCTCATCTCGATGCCCGCCTCGCCCCGCTTGTCGAAGCGAAACGGCGAGGGCATATACTTGCCGCCCTTGCCGGGTTGTCCTTCCTGCCGCTTGAGCTCGGGCTTTGGGTCGAAGGTGTCGACGTGTGACGGCCCGCCGTTCATGAACAAGAAGATTACACGCTTGGCGCGGGCCGCGAAGTGCGGCTGCCGCGGCGCCATGGGGCTGGCGGAATGGCTCGCGCCCGCCGCCGGCTCGGCCAGCACGCTCGAGAGACCGAGCATGCCGAAACCGGCGCCTGTTTGAGCCAGCCATTGTCGTCGGTTGCAATTGGTCGTCGCGTGGTTCATGGCAGCGGGAGGGGTGAAGTGATGTCTTACGTGTCAGGAGTCGTGGTGCAGGCTGTCGGCCTTGTCGGGCTGCCAGCTTTGTCGTGGTGCAGGCTGCCAGCCTGCAACCTGCGGCCAATACTACAACATTCACAGGCTGGCAGCCTGTGCCACGTTAATCCACAAACAGGAATTCGTTGGAGCTGATCAAGGCGAGGCAGAACTGCTCCCACCTTGTCAGCTTGTCGTCAGCTTCGCTGTCGCTGTCGATAAAGGCGGCGGCTCGCGAGACCTCGTCGTCCGAGGGAGGACGGCACAGGGCGAGCCGATAGGCGTATCGGATGCGATCGTTGGTGTCCTTGAGCTCCGTTTGTCCGCCGAGCCGTCGGGCCAGCGCTCGGGCGCGGTCGGCCATAAAGTCGCTGTTGAGCACAAACAGCTGCTGCAACGGCACCGTGGTCACCGACCGCTGCGCCGCGGTGATGTTCGGGTCCGGGAAGTCAAACAGGCGCAGCAGCTCATTCAGGCGATGGCGGCTGACAAATCCGTAGATGGTGCGCCGCCGGTTGCCGCCATTGTTCAAGTCGCTGGACGGGCCGCCGCGAGTCAGATCGAGCTCGCCGCAAACGGACAGCAAACTGTCACGCCAGGGCTCCACTTCGAGCCGGCGCCGATTCATTCGCCACAGCCAGCGGTTCTCGGGATCCGCCGCCTCGGCGGCGGCGCGCTCGTCCGGGTCGCTCGATTGCCGGTAGGTTGCGCTGAGCAGGATTCGCCGATGGAGCGATTTGAGCGACCAGCCATCGTCGATCAAACGCGCAGCAAGCCAGTCGAGCAGCAGCGGATGGGAAGGCGGATCGCCCAGCGTGCCGAAATTGCTGGTCGTCTTCACGAGCCCGACGCCGAAGTACCCAGCCCAGATGCGGTTGACGATCACTCGCGCCGTCAGCGGGTTGTCGCGGGCCGCGATCGCTTGCGCCAGCTCGAGCCGGCCGCTGCCTTGGGCCTCAAACGGCTGCTTGTGGCCGGCCGTGAAGATGGCGGGCATGCTTCGCGGCGCGATGTCGCCCTTTTTCTCGGGGTTGCCGAGCCGGTAGATCGGCAGATCGGCGCCGTTGCCCTCGGTCAGCGAGTGGGCGGTCAGGACTTCAATCGCACCGGCTTGTTGCTTGAGATGTTCCAGTTTCTGCTTCAGCTGCTCCAACGCTTGTTGTTGCTCGATTGAGTACCACTTCACGGCCTCGGCGGCGGGAGGAGCCAGCAGGCCCTCGTCGTAGAACAGCCGCGAAAGCAAGATGGCGTTGTCGCGGTCGGCGGCCAGTGAATTGGCGTCGGGCTCGGCGCTGGCGTCAGTTGACGCGAGCTGGCCGGGCGGCTCGGGGAGCGGATCCAGTTCGAGCCGCGCGCCGGACAGCACGACATGGTCGCTGCTGATCGGGTTGTCATCCGGCATGCCGGCGCCGGTGGCCACCAGCGTCAGGTGCTGAGCGTCGCCGGGAATCGCCACGTTAAAGCTGGCGTGCTTGCCGTCGGGCAACAGCGGTTGCCCAACATCGCCGGAGAAATAGTAGGTGAAGTCGTCGACATCGACGTCGACGGCGCGCCCGTTGACCTCCGCGGCCAGCACCGCGTCTGACACCGCCTTGTCATGATGCGGCCGCGTCACCAGCGCGGCGATGTGGGCACTGGAGTTGGCGCCGATCACGTCGTCATTCAGTCCGGCGCGGTCGATCTTCAAACGGAACGCCTGGTTGTGGGGCAGCAGCCCGGCTTTGCGCAGGGCGGCCAGATCGAAGGTGATCAACGCGTTGGCGTGCATGCCGATCCCTTGCTCGATCCGCTTGCCGCTCGCGTGCCGTTCGCCTCGAGTGCGAATGGCGCCGCCGCGCTGCCAGCCATCGTTGACAATCGACCCATAGCTGTGGCTGGTGCTGCCGAGCTTGCCGAAGTGGAACGACACATCGGGGGCGATCTGCGCCCGCTCGCCCCAACCCTGAGCAACCCGCTCGACGCCCAGGCAGCTCGAGTTGGCCTCGGCCGAAAACCGATCGGTCCGCACAGCCGCGTCGAGCGCGACGTTGGCGCTGTCGTCAAACAGATTGCCTAACGGAATAACGCCCGGCGGCACTTTGGCGACGTCCTCGGGTTCGACGAACGCCACGTTCTCTCCAAAGCGAGCCAGCAGCGCCTCGCGGCGAGGAAGCCTTTCGTTGATGAACTGCTGCAGCTGCTCGCCGAGCTTGCGCACCTCCGCTTTCGCCTCGCTCGTCGGTTGCCGGTTGTCTGTGTTGTTCGGCGTCTCGCCGGCCTGTTCACTTCCGCCCCTGCGCGGGGCCCACTTTGTGGCAAACGCTTGCCAGGGTGCGAACGCCTCGAGTTCGACGGCTGATCGGGTGGCTCGCGCGGAGCCTGCTGCGTCGCTCATGGCGCGGAGGTGCTTGGCCCAACGCAGGATCAGATCCTTGTTGAGCTGCTTGTCCTTGGCGAGCTGTTCGGCGAGTTGCTTCTGTTGCTTGTCGTCGCCGTCGCGATGCAGCAGGGTCCAGGCCGCCTCGACATAGTCGGGAATCTCGGCCACCAGTTGCGGGCGAATGCCGCGAGACTGTTCGATCAGGAATTGGTCGAGGGCCAGTTGCTGCTGTTGAGCTTGGCGGTCCGCGTCCGCTCGGCGAGCCACGACCTCGTCGCTCACGACCGGCCGCTCTTGGTACTCCGTGCTGGCGAAGACGCCGGCCAGTCCGTAGTAGTCCTGCATCGTGATCGGGTCGAACTTGTGATCGTGACAGCGAGCACAAGAGACCGTCAGCCCCAGCACGCCGCGGCAAAGGGTGTCAATGCGGTCGTCCCATTCGTCCGCGCGGGCTTTGGCTTTCTCCACGTTCTCCGCGTAGTAAACCGGCCCCAACGCGAACAGGCCCAGCGCTGCCAGACGCTCATGGCGTTGCCCGTCCGGCAGCAGGTCGCCGGCGATCTGCCATGTCACAAACTTGTCATAAGGCATGTCGTCGTTCAGCGAGTTGACGACCCAGTCGCGGTACAAATAGCCGCGCGGATAATTGCGGGCCTTGAAGGTGTGCGCCTGGTCCTCTCCGTATCGAGCGACGTCGAGCCAACGGCGCCCCCACCGCTCGCCATAGTGTGGCGACTCGAGCAGCCGCTCGACGACCTGCTCAAACGCGCGGGGCGACGCGTCGTTGACGAACGCCTCCGTCTCCTCGGGGCTGGGAGGTAGCCCGATCACGTCCAGGTAGGCGCGGCGGATCCAGGCGCGCCGCTCGGCAGGTGGCGAAGGACTCAAACCCTGCGACTCCAGCTTTGCCAGCACGAAGCGATCGATCTCGCCGCGCGGCCACTCGGTGTCGCGAACCTCGGGTGGCTCGCGCCGCGCGGGTGGCTGGAACGACCAGAATTTTGCGGCCGCCGCGAAGTCCACCGCGGCCGGCCGTTCGCCCTGATCGCCATTGGGGGCTGTCTCGCGCGGGTCCGCCGCGCCGGATCGGATCCACTGCTCGAAATCTTCGATGACGCGCTGTGGCAGTTTTCCCTTCGGCGGCATCTGCAGGCCTTCGTAACGCAGCGCCGTCAACAGCATGCTGTCGTCAGGCTGACCCGGCACCACGGCCGGGCCCGATTCGCCACCCTCCCGGATCGCATGCCGCGAATCCACTCGCAATCCGCCCTTGGGGTTTCCCTCGGCGCCGTGACATTGATAGCAATGCTCGGCCAACGCCGGACGAATTCGCTGCTCGAAGAACTCGAGCTGCCCCGCGTCGGGCGGCGCGGGATCGGCCGCGCTCGCGCCGGGCAGAGACAGCAGAGTCAGCCCAAGGGCGGCGCCGATCCAAAACATGGTCGCGCGGAAAGGAATGCGCATGAGCGACATGAGCAACAGGGGGAAGGAGGGTTGGGTGGGAAGGAATGGGCGGGACGTTGCGCGAGGTGGCGCGGCAAGGGAGCCATCGGTTGGAGTGTTGCGATCATCGGTCGAACTGCGGCACGCGGGCAACCGATTTAGGATAATTCATGGACGCTGTCGGGCGCCATCCGAATCCGATGCGGGCCACAGATGAAACACGGATGAAACACGGATTACCCCCAGGCTCGGGCCTCAGATGAAACGGAACCGGCGCCGTGCGGCCGTCTCGGTAGGAAGGCGCAATGAAGGCGTTTGCCGGCCTTGCGTCGGCAGTCAGTTTTCCGAGTCGCTCCGCGCGCGTTCACTTCCTGAATCGTGAAAGCGATCGAGGTAGTCGGCTGGATCGAGCTGAGATTCGCGAATCAAGGAGAAGACCTCCGTGCCCGGCTCCAGGCATGCCCCGTCTTCATCGAAGATGTGAAAGCTCATTGCGTATCCGATGTATTCGGCGGTCTCGGATTCGTACTCCCTTGAGCAGCGCTCGGCCCGAGCAATTGCGTCGTCTTCCGAATTGGCGCGGACAATGAGGATGCGCTCTTCGTACGCGGGCCGCGACATGCCCGTCAAGCGATAGATGAGGCGAACGCCATACCACGGCTCGGAGTTTTTCATATGCATTCGCTCTTTCGATCCTAGGCGTGACATTGGCACGACAGCTTGCCACTGCTTCGATCTGACGGCAATTTGCGGGCCCCTGCGGAACTCCTCGCGACTTTATTGGCGGATGTCCGCATCGGCATGGGGATACTCCTGCAACAGTTGATCGTAAAGAGGCACACGTCGCAGCAAATTGTGCAGGTCCTTCTTTCGCGGCTGAATTGCAGCAGCGCATGTCGGACAGAGGGGAAGTGGAGTCTGGACGATGAGATCCTCTCCGAATACTTCCGCGTTTTTGTAATCATGGGACAGAGAAATTAGGAACCAAAACGGCGCAAGCATGCCCAACACCACGGTGCTCCAGTAGCCGCGCCCCTTGGCGCGTGGGCGTTCACATTCGACAGAGCACTGGAGAATGTCGGAAGTTTCGGAGCCGCATTCCACGCAAACATTGTCAGGCGGCAACCGGTCTTCGGCGAACATGTGCCGCAATTTGTCGGCGATCCCGACCTCGTAGCTCGGCTTTCCGGCTTGCTGCCGCAACTTGCTTAAAGAAGGCACTGTGTTCACTTGCCCGCAGCGACAGCGTTTGGTTCCACCGGCATCGACGGCGGTCACGCGAATCTGCGCCCCGCACGTGCAGTTGAAGCTGAGATCCATGTTGAGCGGCCCCTGTTTCCGGGCGCATACGCGCGGTTGGAATGAATATCGATTGCCTCGTCAATCCTAACTCCTATCAGCCTGCCGAAAACACTCCGCTTGCAATCGAAATCACCTTCACTCTACGGGAGAACGCTGCGTCGATTGCTGGATCAGCCTGTTTTAAAAATAGGGCACTTGGCAATCGCAACTTTCCGCTTGACTCGAGTTGAATGTGGCAATAAATTAACACATGGCAATAAATTGCCAGTTGACAGCCGAACCGCAAGGCTGAGACACAAACCCACGTCCTCGGGCAGTGCAGGAGATCGGCGGTGAAGAAGAAAAAGAAGTCCAACGACGCATTGGCTCGCCGCGAGCGTCAGATCATGGACGCGATCCACCGCTTGGGCGAGGCGACGGTGGGCGATGTGCTGCAGCAATTGGCGGACCCCCCGAGCTACTCGTCGGTGCGAACGATGATTCGGCATCTCGAGTCCAAAGGGTTGCTCACGCACCGTCAGGATGGCAAGCGATATGTGTACCGGGCCACGCAATCCCGGGAATCGGCAGGCCGCTCCGCCGTGCGAAAACTGCTGGATGTCTTCTACTCCAATTCGGCCAGCGACGCGGTTGCGGCGATTCTCGACGTTTCGGCGAACGAGTTGGAGCCCGAGGATCTGGACCGCATGGCCCGCTTGATTCGAGAAGCCCGCGACCAGGGGAAATAACATGAACCTCTTCGAGCTCACACAATCCGTCGGCGGCATGGCTCTCGAATTGGTCATCCGCTCCACACTGCTGTTGGTGGCGGCAGTTGCGGTGGTGCGACGGTGCCGAGGCGCCTCGGCGGCCACGCGACATTTCGTCTGGCTGACGACTATGCTGGCCTTGTTGGCGCTTCCCGCCGCCATGCTGGCGCTGCCTCACTGGCGCCTGCCCGTGCTGCCGCACCGCGACGCCGTTGTCGCTGACGTTGCTGACCTCGGTGGCGCTGACCTCGGTGCGGCCGCCGCCCCCGCAGCGCCTGCCACGGACAGGTCTTTGACAGACACGCCAACGGCCACGCTCAACAGCGCTGCGACCGCGACTGCGGTTGCCTCTAGACCGTCGAATCTATCGGACGCGCCGTCCAACGCCACAGCGGGAGCGACCGCGTCCCTGAATACGCATCGCACAACCAAAGCAGAAGCTGTGTGGAGGATCCTGCGCTGGGCGCCGACGGGGTTGCTTGTCTTATGGGCACTGGGAGTGCTGTTGTTTGCGAGCCGCTTTGCTTGGGGCCAGTTGGCATTGCTGCAGCTGCGACGCGGATCGGCGCCCACTGCTGGCGGAACGCTCGCGGATCAGCTTGAGCAGCTTCGACGCGAGCTGCGCTTGCGGCGTCGCGTGGAATTGCGAGAGCACGTCCGGCCGATCGTTCCTCTGACGTGGGGCATTCTGCGGCCCGTCATTTTGCTCCCAGAACTGGCCCGGTCCTGGTCATCCCATCTGCAGCGAGTCGTTCTGCTGCATGAACTGATGCATATCCGACGTGGCGACATCCTGTCACAACAGCTCGCGAGGCTGGCGTGCATGGTGTATTGGTTCCATCCTCTCGTCTGGCGTGCCGCCGCCGAGATGCGGCAGCTGCGCGAGCAAGCATGCGACGACGCGATTGTTCCCGATTGGGCGCCAGCCAGTCAGTATGCCGAGCAACTGTTGGACCTGGCCCAGTTGTGCACGGGGCCTCGAGGTCTGCGCTCGGCGACCGCGATGGCCGAAGGCAGTTCGCTTGAGCGGCGGGTCCATTCGCTCTTCGATTCCAGTCGCCGCCACCGTCCGCCGCACCGTGCCGTGGCGATCGGCTTGATGGCGGCGGGACTAGCCATGGTCGCTCCGCTGGCCATGGTCCGGCCCGTAGCGGTTCGGGCGTCGGATCCTCCGGGCTCTGCCAAAGCCAAGCAAACGGACTCCGCCGAGGCGTCGCGAGGAGCCAGCTTGCCGCTGTCGAGCCTGTCAAATGTCGGATTTATGTCCCTGGAGGAAGTGAATCAGTTCAATCCGCAGTTCGGCGAGCCGCGGCAAGGCATTCAACTGGGCGTTGCGGCCGCTACTTTGCAACGGGAATTCGCGCAAGATGAGAGAATTCCGTTGATGCTCATCTTTCGGAACGTTGCCAAGCGTCCAGTGACCTTCACGACCCACCTCGATACCTCGTCCGAACTGCCAGTGGTCACCGATGCGGCGGGAAATGGCATCCACGTCTCGATCATCCGGAACTGGACGTTCATTGCTCCGACCAGCATCACGTTACAACCGGGGCAGATCTATTGGATTCGCACGCTCGCTCTTGGTCTGAACGGCCATCCTCATGCCGCGCTGGCGATTCCCAAGCCCGGGAAATACACGCTTCGCTACTCGAAGGAGATCGTCGAGGGCGTCGCGAAGATTGGCGACCAAGTCGCAAACACCGCGGTCGGAGAACGGAAGCCGCCTCATGACTCTAAGAAACCGTTGTGGAGCGAGAGCTTGACCACGGCGGGCCTCGAGTTGCAGATCGTGGCTCAGGCCAACGGAAAGATTCAAGCGACACTGCCGACTGCAGTTCCCGTGAACCGCCCCGACCCGCCCGAGCACCAAGCGGTTCCGCCGTCTCGACAGCCGGCCAAGCAGCCGAAGTCAGAGCCGCACGCTCCGCCGAAGGAGAAGGCGATGCCACAAGAGAACCCAACGAAGCCGCCCGACCGGTCCACCGGGCCTGACAAGGGTCGCCTGCGATGGAGGCCCGATCGATCTATCCAGGACCAAGTGATTTGGTGGGGGCAGTCGGGCGGAGTACAGGCGGGGTTGCGGATGTTGCAGACTGGCGATCCGCTCAATCAGCGAGTGCCGGATGATGCGCTGACGGCCTATCAGGTCGTGCTCCGCAATGTCACCGATCAACCGGTTCAGTTCTTCGCGAGAGCTCTGGCGTTCGAGGGCCTGGAGGTACCGGCACTCATTTCCTCCGACGACATTGTTGAGGCACTCAGCGACGCCCGGTTGGAAAAAGGTCGGCTGGCCCGGCCGGCTTCTCACGCAACCGAGCGTCGCGAACAGATGATCAGCCTTTCGCTCGCTCCGGGAGAGTTCGTGATCTTACCGGGACAGGCAGGCACGGATGAGTTGAAATTGAAGATCGGTGGGGAGGCGGTGGCAGGGCTGCCCTACGTCGAAAAATATCACGAGGGAATGAATTGGATCGTCCAACCAGTCACGATTTGGCGACTCGATCCCGAGGCTCGCGCGAAGCTCAAGTTGCAGCGAGCTCGTGGCCAGGTGACCAAGGTCCTCGCGGACGGCTCCATGGTGCGTGAGGACATCGAGCAAGTCGACGGACCGAAGGGAGGCAAGACCTTGTTTCCGAGGATTCAATTGGAGGTTGGCACCTTGAACGCGGCGGCATTTCGTCATGCCAAGCAGGCCCTGTGGGGAGAGGTGGAGCAGGGGATGCAGTGCGGCCTCCGCGTGCTGAATCGGCGCGAGACATACCGTGTTGGCGACACGATCGAAGCCGAGGTGCTTTGGAGAAACGTCGGCGACAAGGCGATCTCAACCGCGTTGCCCCGCCAGTTGGACCTCTATCCATCGATCACGACGGAAGCCGGAAGCTACGTGTTGCTCGACTTTGGCGGGCGTTTCAACCTGATTCCCTTTCACCACGCATTTCAGGCTGGAGAGACCGTGTCCCTGGGCGTCGTTCGCATCGCCATCGTCAAGGAGAACGCGCCGTCGCCAAGAAGCAACGCGGAGCCGGCGCACGCCACGCTGTCAGCGGGCGTTTACGACCTTTTCGCGAGCGGAGGCGTTGGTCAGATCAATCCCGACAGCGGACGCTTTCGATTCCGGGTGGCGGAGTGACATGCCACAGATGAACACGGACGAAACACGGATTGGTTCGAGATTGTTGGATTGGTTCGAGGTTTGATTGCGGTGCATCGTGACTGAATGAGTTTGTTTGCTAGCGAGTTAGCGACACATCCAGACTGAGTCCCTCAAAACTCGGGTGCTCGGCATTCATCTACAGCTCGTGCTTGAGATGCTCACGAACATTCGTCAGGACCTCGCCGAGCCAATTGAGGCCTTGCCAGGTGTCTCGCGAATAGCATCCGGGGTGGCCTTCCGCGAGACCGATTCCCCAGATGTGATCTTCCGGTGACGCTTCAACCAAGGTTGTGCCATCGGTCGCGAGCAGCAGATCCAAGAGGTAGGAGTTCTGGCTGAATTTGGCCATGTTGCCTCGCCAGACAATATTCCAACAGTACGGTCGTCCGTTCTCGGTGTCGTCGTCATCTTCCCAGGCGGCTTTGGAGAATCCCGCGACTTGCCGACCGAGCGCCTTCTGCGTCCCGGGAACATCCGTCTCCATGATCATTTCAAGTGTGTGTTCATCGCCAAAGAGGCGCGCTTTCTCCGCCATCATGAACTGCTCGGCGCAATTGTACTCGACGTCTTCGATTTCAAAGTAGCAGGGCTCCCATTGCGAGAACGGGCCATCCCAGAAGAACGTGAACTCTTCAAACTCGTGCATGCGTTGACCAGCTTTCGTTTCATTCCCCGAATTGGAGATCTCGCACTCGATCGGTGTACAGCTTTTGATGGCGTGTTTGAGCGTCCAGCCAAGTGACCGGGAAGGCGTTTTGACCGAGCAAGACGTCGTCGATCGCCGACCGCAGCTGCCGAGCACACGTGTTCGGGGGAACGCGCCCCACGCCGGTGCCGAGCCCGGGGAAGGCAACGGACTTGACCGCGTCCGATATCGGTTCCCCCTTCAACTCTCCTGACGAGAATGTCCCATGCTGGACCAGCAGCAGCACTGCTCGGGCAGCGAGGAACGGGTTGACCGTGTTCGCCAGGATCATCGGCACGCGCATCGTTGGCGCAGCGACAAGGAACGGCATCCGCGGATCATCGGTGTCGACGATGTCGGCCGCTCCCACCAGGAGCTCGCCATGGTGTTTTTCGCGGATCAGCGCCTGGAGTCGCTGTTGCACTTTCCAACCAAAGTGCTGGCTGTAGAGGGCGTCGATTCCGCCGTCCATAAAGCCGAAACTATTCGCCGGGCTGACAACGGCGTCACACTTGAGATCCAAAATTGAGCCGTGGTGCACCGTGACAAAATCCAGGTCGCCACAGGCTGCATTCCAAGCGTTGGCAAGCGGCTCATCAACAGCTGCGAGGATGATCTTCATCTTTGCCTCCGAATGCAAAGGTCACGTTTGTCCGCTAATCCCTTGGTGCTGGGTTGGCCACCCACGAAACGCCATGTTGATTGAGCAGCTCCGCGATCTGATCGATGGAACTTCGGTCATCTTCAAAGTGCTTGCGGATGTCGGACGCTGGAACTTGCAGGAATTCGCCAAGCGTGCCAGCTTCCAAAGTGCTCATCTTGAGACGACAACGAACCGACAATGGCAAGTCGACAATCGGTACCGCAAGTTTCTCCTCCACAGTCTTGGCAGCGTCTAATGGGTTCACAGCAACAGCGTCAGACTCAGGTGGCGGCGAGTCGATTACCACCCGAGTACCGCATTCTGGGCACATGCCGTTCGAAGCCGAAATCAGCGACTCGGCAACGAAGGACAGGCACCCCGTTAAGGGAAAGTCGGATCGCTTGCCACAGGATGGACAGGGATTGAGGACATGGTGCATCTCCTTTACCTTTCCGACAAGTACCCGTCTTCGTCCGTCGAGTAGCAATCATTGGAGAAACCGTCAATCAAATCATGAAGCGAGTTTGCGGTGCAGCAATACGAGATTCTGCTCCGGGATTTGTGTTTCTCCAGTACTTGACCAGAATCGGAAACGGATCGATGGCGCATCCTTGAGGATTCCCGGCACTTGTGCCGCATGTTCGACCAAGCTGGCCAGCAGCTCATCAGATGCCATAGCCAGAACCGCATCGGAGTAGGCCGGGGTGAAGGAAAGCAGCGCGCGCATCAGGACTTCCGTCTGAGTGAACACGCCATGTTCATATCCGAACAGCGCCAACTTGAAGAGTTCGTACGAACCGCGTTCGTTGTCGAACTTGGGCCGAGTGCCATGAGGCGTGCGGTTGCGTTCGTCCATTTGGATGTTGTGAGTGCCACTGCCAAGCGAGTTGAGGTCATCGAATGACAGTCCGAACAGCGCGCCATCGTGGTAGATGCAGCCCAGTTCCCCGCCGATGTTCTTGACCGGCGGAGAGTAGTTCCAGTGATAGAAAATGGCGTACTCGTTTGGCTCAAGCGACAGAGTGATGTCTCGAAGCATCATTCTGGCCCAGGTATGCCCCCGCGGTTTGTAGATGCGAACGGATCGCAAGTTGTTTGCGATAGTTCGCGGTGAGATACATCAACGCCGTCAAAACGATGGCGACGGCAGTGACTGCTCCCAGCATACGGCGCAAAGAATATCGCATGGTTTAACTCCATCAATTCGCCACCCGACTTTCCGGCTAGTTATCCCTCGCTCGGATTGCCTGCCAATACGACGCGCTGGATCTTCCCTTCATCGCCGGCGCTGACAATTGCCGCGGAACGTGCGCTATCCAAAGACACGCAGACAAGCGGAATGCCCTGACTCGTCAAGTAGGAGTCGTAGTCATCAATGACGACACCCGCTTCGCGTGACGAGACATCGACGCCAGCCTCCTCCTCGAATTCCTCCAGGCAGTCGTAGAGCTCTTGCTCGTTGTCCGAGTCTTGCTGAGTTTGAAGTTTAAGGACCGTGCCGTCGGGTGACGTGCTCAAGCATGCAGCCGCTCCGGAGGTGTCTTCCGCGTGATACTGGATCACTCTCGACTTCAGGCGCCTGGAAAGTTGGGCAGCGTCGAAATCGTCCCAGAGGCCCACGCGATGCAGCACCATGGTCCACTCGGAGTCCGCAAATTCGACAACCGCACCGGAGGGGTTGCCTGTATGTGTTCCAGCGACGACCGGAATTGTGTCGCTGGGCCTGTCGCCCACCAGTTCGCAATAAACCTCCAGCACCGCATCGAATTCCCGCTGCGCGAACAAGACGACCCAGGACCAAGTGCCAAAGTCGCCAACGAAATGTGTAAAGGTCTCTTGGCTCATGATTGCAACCTGGGAATGTTCCTGCCTACTCAGCCATCTCATTCTTAGTCTTCGTGCACTTCGCGACCTTCGTGGTTTACTTTCCGTGCATGGGCGGCTCGATTAGCTCGCGCCCAGCAAGCGGCGGAAGTTTCCGCCGAGGATCTGACGCTTCTCGTCCTGGGTGATGTCGGCAGCGAGGACCTTGCCGAGCTCCGTGCCGAGTGAACGCGAGGGCAGGTGGCTGCCGAAGATGATTCGTGCCGCGCCGAGCTCGCGGACGGCCATTTCGATGAAGCCGGCGGTGGCGTCGAATCCGGAGGTTTCAACCAACACATTGGGCTGCTCGCGAACGGCGCGGATGCCTTGCTCCCATTCGCCGCCGGCGTGGGCGCAGATGAACGCCTGGTCGGGGAACTGCCGAGCGAGCTCGGCCAATTCCGCCGGAGTCGACTCGCCGGGGCCTTGCTTGCCGCCCGTTTTGTACCACGTGTGCTGCATGATCACTCCCCGCAGTTCGCCGATGCGGCGCACCAGCGGCCGGAAGTTTTCGTGAGTGCAGGCAGTGGCGCCGGGGCCGCCGCCGGGAAAGTACACGCCCCGCATCGGGCCGTCGCCCATCCAGCGATCCACGGCTGCCATCGCTGTTCGCAGATTCTTGGCATCCAGCTGGATCATGCCGATCAGTCGGTCGGGCCAGCGCCGAAGCGGAGCGAGCACAAGCTGCTCATGAGCTTGCAGCTCGGCTTCGAGCGCCGCGTCGCCCGTCGTGCCGGCGCCGACGTGCAAAAACAGACAGAGCTTTTCGAAACAGCCGAGGTCGGCCGCGGGCAACGCTCGCTCAATGTCCTCCAACAGCCGCTTGCCGTCGCGGCCCGGATGCGAATGGGAGGGGGTGAAATAGGAGTCCCAGATTCGCAGCGACTGGAGTTCCGCGCGAGGCGGAAGTCCCCAACTGAGCGCTGGCGCACCGCGCTTTGGCGCTGGCGCATCGCGCTCTGGCGGTGGCGCACCGGTCGCCTTGCGCGAGCCAAGCAGCCGCTTGGCGTTGCCGTGGCAGACGGCCAGCACGGCGTCAGCGCCGAGGCCCGTGGCGCCTAGGGTAGATTCGCGAACGCGAATCACGGCGCTGTCCGGAATCAAGAACGGTGCGTGGCTGCCCAGCAGTGCCCGCTCCGCGCCGACTCGCTGTACGAGTCGCGCGACCGCATCCGTGCCGTCCATCCGCGAGGTGTCGAAGCAGGCGTTCGGCGTCTTGGCGAGCTGATTATCAATTTCGCGCAGCGCGGCGCCGAGCAGCTGCACGCGCAGGTGGGGCCGTCGTTTCAATAATTCGGGCAGCGGGCCGAGATCGACCGCCGTGGTGCGAACGAGGCTGGGCTGGGTCCGCGGGTCCTCCAACTGCACGGCGACCTGCACCAACAGGCCACGCTGCGCCGCC
Source organism: Planctomycetales bacterium (assembly GCA_020426845.1). Lineage (GTDB taxonomy): Bacteria > Planctomycetota > Planctomycetia > Pirellulales > Pirellulaceae > JAGQPF01. Next base: position 14,391 of record JAGQPF010000072.1, on the reverse strand, counting down.
TCATCCAGCAACCGCTCCACTCGCTCATCGGACAGCGCATAGCCGTGGAAGCTCGGGAACAGCCTTACCCCGGGCATCTTCAACGTCTCGTCGCAGAGGCGGACGTCCGCGAGCCAGCCGGGCAGCGCGGGATTCACGACACCGATCGCGACCAGCTCGGGAAACTGCTGACAGGCTTCGGTCAGTTGAAGGTTGGCGGCGGCGAGGTCACGGTGCAGCAGCCCCGCGAAGCTGCTTGCCCAGGCCTGCTGCACGCCGAGCTGCCGCAGCCGCGCGACCAGCTTGGCCGGCTCGTCGAGCGGCAAGCGGCGGAAGGGCCATTGGAATAGACTCACATGCGTGTCGATCAAGGGCGGCTGGGCGGCGCTCTCGCTCGAGCGATCTTGGGGATCCGCCTGTGCCGCTCGGGTGCCCATCCAAAGGGCGCCGGCGCCGAGGCAGGCCGAGCCCAGCAATTCGCGACGGTCCATGGTCTGTTTTCCGGTCATGCTCAGGATTTCAGGATCTCATGGACGACTCGAGGCGGCAGGATGCCGGTGAGTCGTTCCTCCAAGCCGCTGCGTTTGAAGAACAGCTTGTGGTGGTGCAGGCCCAGCTGGTGCAGCAAGGTGGCGTGGAAGTCGTGAACACTGACGGGGTTCTCCACGACGGCGTGGCCAAAGTCGTCGGTGGCGCCGTAGCTGACCCCGCCTTGGACGCCGCCGCCGGCGATCCACGAGGTGAACGCCTGCATGTTGTGATCGCGCCCCGTGAACACGTCGCCTGAACGTTGCGAGGTCGGTGTGCGGCCGAACTCTCCGCCCCAGACGACCAGTGTTGTGTCGAGCAGCCCGCTCTCCTTGAGGTCTGCCAGCAGCGCGGCCACGGGCTGATCGGTGCGGAGGCAAGCCTCGCGATGATTCGACTCCAAGTCGACGTGGCTGTCCCACGGCTGCTCTTCGAGGAACAGCTGCACGAACCGCACACCGCGCTCGACGAGCCGCCGCGCGAGCACGCAGCGTCGCGCGAACGAGTCCATCGGCGCCTGGCCGACGCCGTAGCGATCCAGCGTCGCCTGCGTCTCCTTGGTCAAGTCAAGCGCCTCGCTGGCGTGCAACTGCATCCGCGCTGCCAAGGCGTACGACTCCATTCTCGCCTCGAGATCCGGCTGGTAGCGCCGCTCGGCAAGGTGAATCTCGTCCAATTGCCGCAGCAGCCCGCGCGCGGTTTCCGTGACGGGCGAGGGCTCGTCATACTGTGGCTTCAAGTTCAGGATCGGCGATCCGGTGGGGCGCAGCGGTGTGCCCTGATACAGCGGCGGCAGAAAGCCGGACGTCCAATTGCGCGAGCCGTTCTTCGGCCAGCCGAGCGGATCGTTCAGCACGACATACGCCGGCAGGTTTTGGTTCTCCGAGCCGAGTCCGTAGACCGTCCAGGCGCCGAAGGTGGGGTAGCCCATGAACAGCCGGCCGCTGTGGATCTTATAGAGCGCGTTGTCGTGATTCGGGTGGTCGGTCCACATCGAATTGAGCAGGCAGATGTCGTCGCAGCATTTGGCAGTGTGCGGCAGCACATCGGCCATCCACATCCCCGATTCGCCGTGGCGCGCGAACTTGTATCGCCCGCCCATCATCACGCCCACGTTGTTGGTGCCCTGGTTGCCGATCTCCTCGATGTTGCCGGGAAACGGCTTGCCGTCCATCCGGTCCAGCACCGGCTTGGGATCGAACAGATCCATCTGGCTCGGGCCGCCGTTCATAAACAGCTGGATGACGGCCTTCGCTTTCGGCGGATGGTGCGGCTGCTTGGACTGAAGATTGTAGGCCATCGGCGCGAACGCCTCCGGCTCCGCCGCCACCACGGCGCCGCCATGGAAATCACGCCCCAGCAGGTGCAGCAGCGCGGCGCCAAGCATGCCGTCGCCGGTGCGGGCGAAGAAGTCGCGGCGGTTGGGGCTCGCCGCTTGCCCTGTGGCGGGCGGTTGTTGGTTGGCGCCGGGAGTCATGTTGTTAGTCGACATAAGCAAACGCCGCCGAGTTGAGGATGGTGTGGCAGTAGGTCTCGAGCGCTCGGAGGTTCGCCGCGGCGGGCTCTGCGGAGTCTTGCTCCCATTGCCGCGCCAGCTTTTTGAGGGCTTCGACTCCCAGGTCGAGCTCCTGCGGCGACGCCGGCCGGCTCAGCGCCAACAGCGAGACCAGCTCGACCCATTGCCTGAGCGGCGGCTCGCTGCTGTCTGGCGTCCCCGCATCGGCGGCCTCGACAACAACGCGGGCCGCCAATGCCGCGGAGAGCTCGCGCACGCGGCCGTTGTTCATCATCATCAGCGCCTGTGGCGAGACGGTGGAGACGACGCGACTGACACAATTCGGTCCCATCTTCGGATAGTCGAACGTCTCCATCATGGTGGGAATTTCGGTGCGTCGATACTGCAAGTAGATGCTGCGGCGCCAGCCGCCGTGTGCGGTCTCATTGGCGGTGACGAGACCTTCTCGGCCGACGGTGACGGGATCCGGAAGTCCGCCCGGGGTGTCGTCGAGCCGTCCGGAGACTCGCAACAAGGAATCGCGCAGCGACTCGGCGTCGAGCCGTTGCAGCGGCATTCGCGACCACAGCAAGTTTTGCGGATCGAGCTGCATCGCCTGCTCGCTGACATGGCTGGACTGCCGATACGTCTTCGAACTCATGATTAGCCGGTGCAGCTCCTTGATGCTCCAGCCGCGACGAACGAATTCGACGGCCAGCCAGTCGAGCAGCTGCGGGTGCGTGGGCGGGTCGCTCTTCATGCCGAAGTTGTCGAGTTCATGCTTGAGTCCGACGCCGAAGTGATGCCTCCAGACTCGATTGACGAACACTCGCGAGGTGAGCGGATGGTCGGGCCGCGTCATCCACTTGGCCAGCGCCAAGCGTCGGCCGGTTTTGGGAGTGCCTTCGGGGAAGGGCGGTGTGGCGACAAACGGCGTCTTGCCATCGGTCAGCACCGAGGGCACGCCGGGGCCGACCAGCGCGCCGGGCCGATCGTGCTCGCCGCGGAGCAGTGCGTAGGTTGGCGACGGCCTGCCGCTGTCCCAGAGTGCGCGGATTTCCAACGCCGGCGCCATCTCCCGCTCTGTTCGCTCGATCTCGTGCTGCAGCGTTTCGCTTTGGGCGCGGAGGGCGAGCACCGATTCCGGCTGCCGTGAGTCGGGCAGCAGCTCGGCTTGGAACAGTCGCTCCACCAGTCGCCGCTGGGGAAGTGTCCGATTGTTGTCAGCGACCTTCAGGGCCGCGATCGTCGCTCGATTGTCTTGCTCGCTCTGCTCGGGATAATGGCCGCGGAGCAGCTCGAGCTGGATCTCGCCCTCGAGCTTGCGTCGCTGTCCCTCGAGTTGCTTCAGCTTAGTCTGCAACGGTGGGTTGACGGCCGCAACTTGCCGCCGGTGGTCGGTGGTGGCGACTTTCAGCGTTCTCGTCTTGAACGAGCGCCAATCGTGCTCGTCGAGCGCTCCCTGGAAAACCGCCTTGAAGCGATAGTAGTCGCGATGGGGAATCGGATCGTATTTGTGGGAATGGCATCGCGCACATTCCATCGTCAAGCCCATCAGGCCGGCGCCGACAATGGTGATCGCGTCGCTGATGACTTTCAGACGCTCGGGAACAAAGTTCATCGTTCGCGAGCCGGTCTCATCGATGCCCATCCGCAGGAAGCCGGTGGCGACGAGGTTGTCGACCATCTCCGGTGTGATCTTCTCGGCGCGGTCGTAGTCGATCAGCTCGTCCCCGGCCAGTTGCTCCAGCAGGAAGCGGTCGTACGGCTTGTCTTCATTGAACGCGCGAACCACGTAGTCTCGATACTTCCAGGCGACCGGGCGGACGGGATCCGCCGAAATGCCGCCTTCGGAATCGGCGTAGCCAGCCAGGTCGAGCCAGTAGCGGCCCCAACGTTCGCCGTAATGCGGCGAGGCGAGCAGGTGGTCGACCATCGCGTCGTGCCATCGCGGGTCCTTGCTGTTGAGCCACTGTCGCAGCTCGGGCAGCGTCGGCGGCATCCCGATCAGGTCAATGTAGGCGCGTCGAATCAAGGTGGCGCGGTCGGCTTCGGGGGCAAGCTGGAGCCCGGCGGCCTTCAGGCGCGCGGCGATGAATGCGTCGATCGGGTGCGGCTCGCCCGCTGGCGGCTTCGTTGCGGCGGGAGGCTGGAATGCCCAATATTCGCGCTGCTCGTCGGTGACCAGCGGGTCGGGCTCCGTCGTCGCGACGTCCGGCTCGCTGTCGTCCTCGGGTGCGCCCGCGTCGATCCACTTGCGCAGCGTTTCGAGCTCGGCCGTTGGCGGGCGCCGGACAAAGAACTTCAACAGCAGGTCGCGCGGCGGGCAGGCCTCGCTCACGATGCGCTGGATCATGGGACTCCCGTCGGCGTCGCCGGGGATCAGCGCCGGGCCGTGTTTGCCACCCTTGAGCATTGCGGCACGCGTTCGCATGTCGAGCCCGCCGTCGGTGCGCTGCGGGCCGTGGCAGGTGACGCAGCGGAGCAACACGATCGGCAGCACATCGTGCTGCGTCAGCGCGTGCTCCTCGACCGCCCATTGCTTCACCTCATTGCTATCCGTGAGCCACTGCTTGATCGTCTGAAGTTGCGTGGCGTCGAGCTGAGGCTCGTCTTCGGGAGGCATGCCACCGCCATCCACCATCGACCACAGCGCGCTGTCGTCGAGCGACGCGGCCACCAGCGGCTCGCCCGATTCGCCGCCTTTGCGAATTGCTGTCGCGTCGGCCAGGCTCAGGCCGCCCTTTCGCACTCGCTCGCTGTGGCATTTGCCGCACTTCTCCCGAAAGATCGGCAGCACGTCGCGCTGCAGCGTTGGTGGGCCATGATCTTCGGCGCTGGCCACTGAGAACAGGCAGAGCATCAAGCCGGCAAGCAGGATGGGGCGCATGGATCTGCAGGCGGAGGGAGGTTCGAGGTGGGAAGCATTGCCTCCCTATTGTAGTGCGATTTCGGGCGTGAAACACGCGAATTTGCTCTGGGCGAGGCACGCACGCTTCGCGCGAAATTGTCGTGGTGCAGGCTGCCAGCCTGCAATCTGCGCTCAAGACCACTACATTCACAGGCTGGCAGCCTGTGCCACGTAGCATGGGGGTCCTCACAAGATCAAGGCTCGTAGCATGGGGGGCCTCGCCCGTGCAGAGCGGCGCACGCCCTCAAATTGTTGCTCGACGACAAGATCACAGGCTGGCAGCCTGTGCGTGCCATGTAGCTACGGACGCAGTGCGCGGCTGCTCGCGATTTAGCTAACGCTCGCTGGTCTCGTAGACAAACGATCGAGAGGCCATGGGGGCCGGTGGCCCGCTGCCGACCGCCGTCGAATCCGGCAGTTCGGCAGTTTCGGTCGCGGGGCCGGGCGTTGAGGGGGTCGACGGGGAGCTGCTCTCAAAGGCTCGTCCCAAGGGGCTGGTGAGCAGCGCGGGAAGCAGAATCAAGTCGCCGATGATCGCCAGTGCGAGCAGCGCGATCATCATCCAAGCGAACTGCGCGGTCGGCACGAAGTCGGCCATCACGAACGGCGCCAAGCCCAATCCGCAAACGGCGGTCGTCTGCATCATCGCCACGGCCGAATGCGAAAAGGCGCTTTGAATGGCGGCTGGTCGCGAGCCGGTGATCTGCTGTTGGCGCCGGAACCATGTCAGATAGTGGATGGTGTCGTCCACGGCGATGCCAAGCGCTACGCTCGCGGTCATCACGGTGCCGATGTCGACGGGGAAGCCGAGCAGCCCCATGCCGCCGAACAGCAGCAACGAGGGGAACACGTTGGGGATCATCGCCAACAATCCGGCTCGCACGCTGCGGAACACGATCGTCAGCACCAATGCGACGAGCCCGACGGCGGCCACCAGGCTGCGGAACAGGTCGTCCAACAGCATGTTTTGCGCGTGGGAGACAACCGGCGCCAGGCCGGTGAAGCTGACGGAGAGTCCGTCGATCATCTCGTTGGCGACGGCGTGGCTGACGCTCTGCTTGATATGCGTCATCAGCTCGTCGTAGTTCTCGTCGCCGAAGGCGGGCACACGCGCGCTGATTCGCCAGGTCTCGGCGTTGTCGCCTGCCATCCAGGAGGCGCTGCGAAGCTGTTGTTTGATTTCGGGCATTCGCCGCCGCAGGACCGTCCGCTCCGTGAGGCTCTGGAAGCTGGAGTCGGCGGGGATGTACGGCAGGAAGGTGGCTCCGGAGAATACGCTGCCGAGCTGCTCGACGTCATACATCGCCTCTTCGACGTTCTGCACCACCTGCAGGCGCTCGACGTCATCGAGCTCGCACTTGCCGTCGAAGCGCACCAGCACTTCGATTGGCACGAGCGGTCCGAGCCGCTCTTCGAGCCAATGGTAGTTTTTGACGAGCCAGTGATGGTCGTTGAGCAGGTTCATGACGCTTACCGACGTCTTCACCTGGCTGACGCCGAAACCGCCGACCATCATCATGCACAACCCCAGCACGACGATTGGCGCCCAAGCGCGGCGGGTCACGGCCATCGCCAGTCCCCAGCGTTGTTTCCCGTCGACGCGCGCGGTTGGCGGCTTTGCGGTGCGCAGATGCCAATACATGGCGCCGGGCAGCACGAGCAACAACAGCGCCAACGAGGCCATCACCGCCAGGGCCGTCAGGGCCCCGAACTGGCGGACCGGCACGATCTCGCTCAGGGTCAGCGAGCCCATCCCGATCGCGGTGGTCAATGTGCAAAACACGCAGGGCCACCAGCCCGCGGCCAGCGCCGCGCGAACCGGGTCGACGCCGTCCCGGCGCGGTCCCTCGGTGTAGTGCTTTCGCCACTCGTCCAAGTAGTAGTTCACCAAGTGCACGCCGGCCGACACGGTCAGCACCATCAGCAGCGGCGCCATCACCACGAGCACCGCGTTCAGCTGGATGTTCAACGGCGGGAGCACGGCGATCATGCTGCCCCCGGCAAAGCCGGCGACCGACAACACAGCCGCCGACAGCTTCCAGGACCGCAGGCACATCCAGCAGATCAATGAAACCATCACGATGGACGGCGCGACGAACAGCTTGAACGACTTGGCGCTGGCCTCGTCGATCGCGGCGCCCTCGACAAAAGCCCCGGCCAAGTGCACATCGGAATCCGGTATGCCCGCCTCACGAGTCGCGTTCATCACGAAGGTGATGGTGCTGTCGCGATAGTCATTGCTCCGATAACGCGTCGGCAGCAACGCGCAGCTTGTCTTGCCATCGCGGCCTACTAGCAAGCCTTGCAGTCGCTCCACCGCCTCCTCGCGGCTTAGTTCGACGTCATAGATCAACCGTTCGACTGCGTGAAATCCGTCGAGCACGGTGCCGGCCAGATTGGTTGCTTCCAGCTCGCCGTCGCTCCGGGAACTGACCGCCTCCGCGAATTGCGGTAGCCGGGGGTCGTCCAGTGTGCAGCCTTCCCAGCTGACCACAATCATGTCCTCGGTCCGAAATTCCTCGGCAAACGCGACCAGCTGTTGCCGTGGAACCGATTCGTTCGGCAGCCAAGAGACCGGAGAATTCAGCGTGTTTTGAAAACTGACGACTGCCGCCCATCCCATAAACGGCAAACTCAACGCCATCAACAACAGCGTGACTGCGGCGCGTTTTTCGTAGCTGCTGAGCTGGCGGAGTGGCATAGAAACAGGGTGGGAAGAAACCGTGCGGGGGGGAAATCACCGGATCTGGACCACATCGCTTAGCGAAATTCCAGCACTGGGTGTTTCAGTGGAATGGGAAATGGGGTGGGGGAGCATGCTTCCCGGCGGACGGCGGGAAAGGTGAGGAGAAGCGGAGCACCGAACAGGCGATGCTCCGCGCATGTTCATATCCTCGACATTGTAATGCCCGACTCGCCAGGAGCGACCCCACGAACAGTCAAACTCGCGAAAACCAGGACGAAAGGCTGTTCGGAAAACCTTCTCCAAGCAATACAGTTTGACGGTGGGCCGTACGTGGCACAGGCTGCCAGCCTGTGATTGTCGTCCGAGAATGTCATGGCAAACGCGTTGGTTATCGCGCGGCGAGCTTCTTGGCCGTCTCCACGATCAGATTCTCCACCTCGGGTGCCCAGACATTCGGCAGGCCGTAGTAGACCATCGAACCGCCCCCTTCGTACCCACCTTCGCGCAGCACGCGCCGGGAGGGGATGTACGCCATCACATCATTGGAGTAGCCGGCCACCCAGACCTTGCTGGGCAGCGATTTGAGCTCCTGCTTGAGGCGCAGCACATAGTCGACGACCACCTCTCCGCCGAGAATCACCCAGGTGACGTCGCCCAATTGCCAGCATTGGATCGGATAAGGGTAGGTCGACGGCAGCGTCTTTCCCGCCTCCAACTGCTCGAGAAACATGTTGGCTCGCGCTTTTTCAAAACGGTTGTTGGATTTCGCGAGCTCCTCCCAGTGCGCTTTGCTCGGCGGTTCCGCCAGCGGCGCGGTCACCTCTTCGTAGCGGGTCACGAGCCGCGGTTGTACCGGCCGCATGTCTCCTTTCAGCACCGCATCGACGGAGTCGGCGAGCATGCCGCCGTACTTCTTGGCCAACTCCACCTCCCTTCGCGGCAGCGGGTTTTGATCGGCGCCGCAGCCTGCCCAGAACATTGCCACACAACCCTCGTGCCGCTTCTCCAATTCCTCTTGCGCGAATCCCGGGTAATCGCCGCACCATTGGTAGAAACTGAGCACAGTGGCATGACAGGCGTAGCCGAACACGACTGTCTTGAGCTTTCCTTGTGCGTCGCGGATTGCCAGCACCGGAGCGTCGTGGTCGAAGGGGCCTTTCAGCGTGCCGGCGGCCCGCCGAGCGGGCACCTGGTCGGCGGGATTCTCGCGTCGATTCACCGCAAAGGTGCTCACGCCAACGCCGTGGCTGAGTTGAGCGGGAGCGAGTTGCTTGGCGGCTCGGTCGACCACATCCACCACCTGGTTATGCAACGCGTCGGCGTATTCGTCGATGAGCGCCCGTTGGTGTTCGTCGACTTGCAGATAGTGCAGCGGCCCCAGATTGCGGCCAACCGCTGGCCCGCAGTGCGTATGGGAGGTGCAAAGCGCGATCTGCCGCCGGTCCAAGTTGTGCTTTTGTTGAATCGTCCCGCAAATGCGGCTCGACAGCTCCCGACCGATGCCGACCAGATCCAGTGTCACCAGCACGGCGCGCTGGCCCGAGGGGTCCTCCAGCACCAGGGCCTTGGCCCACAGGTCCGTCAACTTGGATTCCGCCGGCATGGTCCGGCTGCCGTAGCCGGCCATCCACATCAGATGTTTCGGCGTGATGTTTTGCGTCGCGACTCCCGCTTTCCAATCCGCCAGGGCGGGGGTGCCGGACAATGCGACCAACACCAGCGACGCCGCCAGCGCGATTGCCGGCGAGTGGACGGATGGCAAGCGGAACGAAGGGAACGGGCGACGACGTTGATTCATGGTGTGGCTCCAAGGTCGGGAGAAAACACGCAATCGGAAGGAAGGTGGCGGCAGTAGCCCACGGGTTGTCCATCATGGTACGCCGACTGAGCGGCCGATGCGCGGCGAATGAGCGGGACCGACAACTTTTCGCCGCATTGACGCTTCGCGACGGAAAACCCGGCTTGGCCTGTTGGGGGGATCTCGCTACGATCCTCGCCCGGAATGGTTTTGTGTCGAAAGGACGTCGCACCATGAAACTTCTCGCATTGCACCAACTGCGTGCCGTGGTTTGCTGTTGCTTGGTTGGAGCGTGTCTGCCGGTGGACAACGTGGCGGCGCAGCAAGGCATCGGCCCCCGAATTCAGGCCCTTTTCGAACAGACCAAACAAGCCAAGGCCGAGGCGGACTTTGCCGCGATCATTCGCGAGTGCGAAGCGCTGCGAACGGAAACCCAAAAAGCCGATCGAGTTGCCTACCTGACCAAACTGCAGGCCTGGGCCCTGAACAAGCGAGGCGAAGTGTACGCCGGCCAAGCGGCGTTGGCGGAGAACCCGAGCCATGCGGCCGAACTCGACGAGCTCGCGCTGCGAGACTTCGAGGTGTCGGTCAACATGGACGCAACCCGCTGGAAGGCCCTGCACAATCGGGGCGTTAGCTATGCGTTGCAGGGTCGGCACGACGCCGCGGAGGCGGACTTTTCGGCAGCCGTGAAGGAAAACCCGGAATACGCAAATTCTTGGTTCAACCGGGCCGAAATTCGGCTCGAGGCCGGTCGGCACGCCGAGGCGATCAGCGACTACACGCAGGTGCTCGAGCTGACACCGAAAGACTTGGGCGCGTTGCGAGGGCGCGGTCGCAGTCGAGCGCTGATGGGCGATTGGGAACCGGCGATCGCGGACTTCACCCGAGCGCTGGAATTGGCGCGGTCCGACTCACAGGACTCGCCGACACCGGAAATCGGGCGGGTTGAACTGCTGGTGGACCGCGGTCTGGCTTACCAACAAGCGAGGCAATGGGAGCGGGCGGCCGTCGATTTTCGAGCGGCACTGGAGGGTGACGAAGCGAAGCTCGACGCGCGCACCTTGCGGGCGGCGGCGTGGCTGATGGCGGTCTGCCCGGATCAACGCATCCGCAATCCGCAATTGGCCGTTCAAAAGGCACAACTGGCGATTGCCAAGGAGCGACAGGAAGGCGAAGTGTCGGCGGAAAGCTACGACACCCTGGCGGCGGCGCTGGCGAGTGCCGGCAACCCAACCAAAGCGGCTCAAGTTGCCGAGCAGGCTCTGGAGCTGGCCGGGCGACTGCCGGCGAACGAACGCCAGGCGATTGAGCGAAGATTGCGGCTCTACCGAGAGGGCAAGTCCTATCGCATTGCCGCCAGATAGCAATGGACGAAGAGTCGCAAAGACGCAAATCGCCAAGTGCGTGGGTGACCGACTACTTCCTTTCTTTGCGTCTTTGCGACTTTGCGTGAGCAAGTTTCCTTGCCCGTACCGCAATCGGTTTGTGTCGCCATGGCTCCTTCTTTTAAGGCGATGGAAGGCTCACTGACTCGCCGTCCCCTCGGACTACTAATTCTCCGCTGAGGCCGCCCGAGCCGCCCAATGGGGCAGGGCTGCCCTTGTTGTCCTCGGAAGGGTAAGTTTCTCGCCATTAGCGAGCGAACACCCGCCTCGACGGTGACAACGGATTGTCCGTGTGGTGGCTGGAGGCCGAACCTGTTGCGGGCCAACGGTGTCTGTCCCCAAGGTGTCCATATCGAAATCCCCACTCGGCCCCAAACTCGTTCTCTGGCCGAGTGTTGCGGCGATTGGAGCGGATTGCAATGCAGTGCAGGGCCGTTCTCGGCCTCGGGCGCGACATGAGGAAACGATGAATTTCATTCGGGCTGTAAGAATCCTCTCAATTTGACCTTTTTCTCTGGTCGAATTGGAATAAGATGGGTGGCGAGGTTTCCCTAACAAATGGCAGGCCTTTCTCTCTCCACCCAACCGTTCGTGCGGTTGTACTCGGCAGAGTGAAATGCCGTTCCCGACCGGTAGCGGTCGTTGAAGGTAGCTCATGGCACGTTCCCACCGTGTCGCGAGTCGGGAAAGCTCCGACGTCCCGCCCCTCACTTGTCGATGTGACCGATGTTGGCGCGGCAAATTTGCCGGTGACACATCGAGTCGGACAAGACGGTTCATCACTTACTCACAGAGTGCTTTTTCTTCCCTGAGCTGCCCGCCTTGCCGCATGTCGGCATTGTCGCAGCCGGCGGAATGAACAAGTGCCCGGAATCCATCCTATGCCTCCAACCGGTGCCACAGTTTGCTTCAGCAACCGCACGCCTCGAATTCGGGCGGTGCTGACTCCGCGTTGGAAGGCGGACCGGCAGGGGTAAGTGGATTTTTAGACGCGATCTTCTTCGCGGAATTCGGTGGATGTAAACCATGCTGTTGAGCTGGTTGATGGCGCCCCCGAGCAAGCGAGCCCTCCCGAGAATTCTGTGACCGCGCGGGTGACTTCCCTCGATACCTGCCGGCAAGCATTGTCCGGAGCTGATTCTCCGCTCGCAGCGAGCCGTTGGCAACGATTCGCTGTGCCGGAAAATCGACATTGTGGCCCACGGGCCTTTTCCCTACTTTTTTGGCTGCCATTGTGGGAAGGAAATTGGCGTTCCAGGTGACTCTATGACTCTTTCAAAACTGCGCAATATCGGCATCTCCGCTCACATCGACTCGGGCAAAACAACGCTCAGTGAACGGATCCTTTACTACTCCGGGCGAATCCACAAGATGGAGGAGGTGCGCGGAGACGGCGCTGGCGCGACAATGGATCACATGGAGCTGGAGCGAGAGCGTGGCATCACGATCACCAGCGCCGCGACCCGCGTTTCCTGGCAGGACTATGACATTAACTTGATCGACACGCCTGGCCACGTCGACTTCACGGTCGAAGTGGAACGCAGCTTGCGCGTGCTCGACGGCGCCGTGCTTGTACTGTGCGCGGTCGGCGGCGTGCAGAGCCAGTCGATGACGGTCGATCGCCAGATGAAGCGCTATCACGTGCCGCGCCTGGCGTTCATCAACAAAATGGACCGCACGGGCGCCGAGCCCGAGCGAGTGGTCCGGGAGATCCGCGAGAAGCTCGGCGCCGACGCAATCCCGATGCAGATGGCGATGGGCGCTGGCGAGACCTTCGTCGGCATTATCGATCTCGTCACCATGAAGGCTCTGCACTTCGACGGCGATGACGGCAGCCAGGTTCGCGAGGCGGAGATTCCCGCCGAATATCAGGACAAGGCCGCGGCCGCCCGCAACGAGATGCTCGAGTCGCTCTCCATGTATAGCGACGAGATGATGGAGCTGCTGCTGTCCGAGGAGGAAGTGCCGCAGGATCTGATTCATGCGGTGACCTGCAACGCCGTTCGCCAGCAGGGCGTGACGCCGGTGTTCATGGGCACTGCGTTCCGCAACAAGGGCGTGCAGCCGCTGCTGGACGCGGTGATTCGCTACTTGCCCTCGCCGCTGGATCGCGACATTAACGCTCGCGACTACCAGGAGCCCGAGAAGCTGGTGCCGTTGAAGGCCGATGCCGCCGAGCCGTTGGTGGCGATGGCGTTCAAAATCACTGACGATCCCTACGGCCAGCTCACCTACATTCGCATCTACCAAGGCACGATGAAGAAGGGCGAGAGCTACATCAATCAGCGCACCGGCCGGAAGGAGCGGTTCAGCCGCATCCTCCGCATGCATGCCGACAAGCGCGAGGAGATTGACGAGGCCTCGGCCGGCGACATCGTTGCGATCATGGGTGTCGACTGTGCCAGCGGCGACACGTACGGCGCGCAGGCGAAGATGTGCACACTGGAGAGCATGTTCGTGCCCGACCCGGTGATCAAGATCGCCGTCGAGCCCGCCAGCCGCTCCGACGCCGACAAGCTCGGCAAGGCGCTGGCCCGCTTCCGCAAGGAGGATCCCACGTTCCACGTCGAAACGGACGACGAGACCAACGAGATCCTGATCAGCGGCATGGGCGAGCTGCACCTGGAGGTTTACCTCGAGCGCATCCGCCGCGAGTACAAGGTTGAGGTCGAAGTCGGCGCGCCCAAGGTCAGCTACCGCGAGGCGCCGCAGAAGGAAGTCGAGTTCAACTACAAGCACAAGAAGCAGACCGGCGGCTCGGGCCAATACGCCCACATCGTCGGCGTGCTCACGCCGCTTCCCGAAGATGCGGAAGAGGCGTTCGTGTTTGAAGAGAACATCGTTCAGGGCCGCATTCCGAAGCAGTACGTTCCTTCAATCGAGAAGGGTGCCCGTGAGGCGACCGTCAAGGGACCCGTGGCTGGCTTCCCCGTCGAGCGGGTGAAGTTTGTCGTCAATGACGGCTCCTACCACGAGGTCGACAGCTCGGATCGCGCCTTCCAAATCTGCGGTCGTGACTGCTTCCGCGAGACCTTCAAGCAGGCCAACCCGGCGTTGCTCGAGCCCATCATGTTGATGGAGGTCGAGTGCCCCGAGCAGTTCCAGGGCAGTGTCACTGGCGACCTCATTTCTCGCCGTGGCATCGTGATGTCGACCGACGTTCGCGACGGCATCACCCTGCTGAAGTGCGAGGTGCCGCTGGCCGAGACCTTCGGCTACGCCACGATCCTCCGCAGCCAAACGCAGGGTCAAGGCACGTTCTCGATGGAGCTGGCTTGCTATCGCAAGACGCCCACCCAGATCCAGGAAGAGATCGTCGCTCAGAAGAAAGCCCAGTTGGTCGGCGCCAAGTAATCTCGGCCCGTCGCTGCTGGCAAGTGATAAAAAAACATCGCCGGGTCTTGGCCCGGCGATGTTTTTGCGCGCGGCGGTGTTAGCCCTGGGCGCAAGCCCAGGGAGCCGCGCGCAAACCTCAATCGTCACAGGCCGGCAGCCTGTGCAACGTCGCGCGCAACAGCCCCGACAGGCAACGCTGTGAAGCATTTTCTAAGAGTTGATTGATTCGGTTGTTTCCGACGATTTACGGCCAGAGGATGCAATTGGCTT
>JAGQPF010000639.1 GCA_020426845.1 Planctomycetales bacterium | reverse complement strand
CCATCTTTGACCACTCGGCTTTGTCGAGCATCTGGTCCTTGTTGGTGTCGTACTCCTGAATCAGCGAGACGGCATAGCGAACGTAGACCTTGGGCACGCTGACCTTGGGAGCGTCGGACGACTCAGCTGCGCCAGCCGAAGCGGCCGAATCGGCCGGAGCGGCGGACTCCGTCGAAGCCGTGTCAGACGCTTCGCTGCTATCGGACTTCTCGGCCGGCTTCTCGTCGCCGGGGCTGTCGGACGGGGCGTCATTGCTGGCGACGCGAGGCGTTTCTGATCCACTGCCCGAATCGGAGCGTGAGCCTCGGGAACCGAATCCGCCGTTGCTGCCGCCAAAACGGCCGCTGGGCTGAGCGCCACCGCCGCCGAAACGACTGCCACCGCCACCGAAGCGGCTGCCACCGCCGCCAAAGCGACTGCCGCCACCCATTGATGGCGCGCCTTGACCACGTTCGTCTCCGCCGCTGCTGCCACCACCATAGGTGGAAGACGAACCAGCCACGGAGTCGCTGGCCTTGCCGCCCCAAATTTTGCCGTCTTTGATGCCGTCGGCGAACTCTTGAGGCGAGATGGCGCCGTCGTTGTTGGTGTCGAACTGCACGAACGCCTCGGCGGTCTCTTCATTCCAATCCGTGGCATACTCGGCCATCTTCACGATGCCGTCACGATTGGTGTCCGAGTCGAGGAAGCCGTTTTGCTCGAGCGTTTTGAGCAGCCCCGCTGCCTCAAGTCGCTCTTCCAGGGTGAGGAAGCGATAGGAAGACTTGTCGTCCTTGCCCTTGTCACCCGACTTGTTGCCGCCTCGATCGCCGCCGCCACCGCCAAACCGCGCGGAGACATAGGCCTCGACTTCGCCACGATCGATCTTGCCGTCGCCGTTCTTGTCGTACTCGCTGGGATCGCCGCGCATCCCCTGCGCTTCGTCGCGATCGATCTTTCCATCCTGGTTGCGATCGTACCGCTGCATCATGAAGTCGATGTAGCGCGCCGAACGATCTTCGCCGCCCTCCGCATTGCGATCTCCCGAACGGCCGGAACGGCTGCTGCCGGAACTCGAGCTTGAGCTCGCGGGTGTGGACGAGAGCGTGAAGTAGGACGGCGCCTTGCGAGTGCCGCCACGCGTGGTGCCGCCACCGCTCTCATCGATGCGGCGTTTGGCGTATCGAGTGGCGAGTTCGGCGGCCGTCAATTTGCCGTCCCGGTTGCGATCGTATTGGAACGGGTCGTCGCTCCAGCGACCGGAGCTGATTTCGTCACGGGTCAGCACGCCGTCTTTGTTGCGGTCGTAGCGTTGGAGTCGGTCTTCGGCGGTTCGCTTGTCGCGATCTTCCACCGTGACATTGGTGAACAGCGCGTCGGTGGCGCCAAAGCCCGGCAACGGCGCCGTCTCCTCCACAACTTCGAATCCCGGCAGCAGCCCGTCGTCAACCTCTTCGGGCTCGCTCGAGCCGCCCCCGCCATTTCGCATCTGGTCGAAGCCAGCCTGTAGTTTGTCGAGCGGAATTGGGCGAGCCATGTTCAACCGAGCCGTGGAGGCGATTCGCTCGACCAGGTAGCGAGCGCGGCCCTGCATCTCGTCGGGATCCAGCTGTCCGTTGTTGTTCGTGTCCAATCGGCGCAGGAAATCGGCCGAACCGCCGGCGCCGCGATCGCCGCCCCGATCACCACCGCGATCGCCGCCACCCATCGGTGAAGGTCCACCGCGAAAGCCACCAGGTCCACCGGGGCCACCCCCGAAACCGCCGGGCCCACCCGGACCGCCACCGCGGAAACCGCCGGGACCACCGGGGCCACCGCCGAAACCACCAGGCCCACCGGGACCACCACCGCGAAAGCCGCCCGGACCACCCGGACCGCCGCCGCCACGGAAACCTCCGCCGCCGTCACCACCGCCACCGCGAAAACCGCCGGGGCCGCCGAAACCGCCAGGAGGGCCACCTTCGCCGCCCCGGAATCCACCAGGGCCGCCAAAGCCGCCGGGCTGGGCACTGGCCACACCCACCCAACAAGCCACCACGAAGGTGAGCACAGTCCCTGTCCAGTGATGTGACTTCATCCATTCACTCCAAGTTTCCGCGCGGCCCACAGCAAACCGAGGGACAAAAGCGGAGGCAGATTTCGGAATTCGAACGAGAGGGGAAGAGTTTCTGTCGCCGGCGGCGGACCAATCGGCTCATTATGAAACAAGCCGCCCGCCATTTCACCCCAAAACCGACTCTCGAAGCTGCTTCGAGTCTTGAGTCTTTATTCTATGGTGAACAGGCGCACCGGCTTATCCATGAAACGGTGGGCACGCGGGGAATCCACGACTTTTGGTCCCCTGACCGGGAATTTCCACCCGTATCGGGGACCCTGTTGAAAAACACGCACCCCGGCAATCGTCACCGCACGCAAACCGACGTCGGTTCCGATTGCCGGTGGTCTTTTTCACCAGGCTGCTAGTCGAGCCCATTCCTCCGACTAGTATGGAAATTGCCTGTCAGAATTCCCGGCGAAAACTGTAGGCACGACGGAAACGAATCCGTTTAAATGAACACCGCGTCGACTTGCTCGTGGGTTATGGGGCAGCTCCATTTCCGGCACCCCCCGCCCTGGGGCCACGGCCTCGATTTCTTTTCTCATTTGATACCCAACGATAGGTGTCGCCTTGAATGACATTCGCACTGGCCGTTCGCTAGTCGCCGCTTTGCTGCTGGCCATCGCCGTGGCCGCACCGGTCCGAGCGGCCGAGGCCAGCCCCGAGTTCGTTGGCATTTTGGCTTACGCCGCCAGCGCCGACGATGCGAAAGCAATCGGGCTGGACGAGGCCACTCACCAGAAGTTGCTCGCGTTGATTGACCAACGCGAAGAGGCGGCGTTGCAGATCGCGCTGTCGGCCAAGGACCTGACGACGGCCCAGCAAGCAGCCAAATTGGCCCCATTTGTGGCGGAGTCGGAGAAGCAGGGCTTGGCGCTGCTGAATCGGGAACAACAAGCCAAACTGCGTCAACGTCGCTTGGACCGCATTGGGCTCTCGGCTTTGGAGGAGTCCGAAGTGGCCGAGCCACTCCAGCTGTCGGCCGAGCAGAAGTCCCAGGTCGCCGAGCTGTTGAAGCAGCGAGACGCCGAGATGAGCCAGGGCGGTCAATCGCATCGCCGACTTACCCAAGCGCTTTATGAGCGAAGACTGCAAGCGCTGCTGACGCATCAACAGCGGGTGAATTGGGCAACCATGTCCGGCCGTCCCGCTCCTCCCGAACCGCCCGCGGTGGCAGCCACCGAAACCCCGGCTGAGGCAACCGAAACCACGGACAAGCCGTCCGAAGGCAAGCAGGAAGAGCCGAAGGCAGGAGCCAAGGAAGAAGCCAAACTGGTCTTCAACTTTGCCGAAACGCCTTGGACCGACGTGATCGACTGGCTGTCGCAGGAGACGGGTTTGGCCAAGCAGGCCACCACCTATCCCGACGGCGCCTTCACGTACTCGGGTGACCAGCGCGCGTACACGATCAGCGAAGCGATGGACCGGATCAACAGCGTGCTGCTCACCAAAGGCTACTTGCTGGTCCGCCGCTACAACATGCTGATGCTGATCAACCGCGAAGAACTGCCTCCGGACTTGGTCGAGCTGATCAAAGAGGAGCGTCTCAACGAGAACCTCGGCACCTTCGAGCTGTACCGTTGCGTGTTCCAGCTTTCGAAGATTGCTCCCGGTGACATCGAAACCGACGTCAAGAGCCTCGTCGGCCCCGGATTCAAGGAATTGACCGTGGTGCTGCCCCAGGCGCAGCAAATCGTGGTCACCGAGACCGTGGGTAACTTGCGGCTGATTCAGCAGGTCATCCACACCGCCGAGGACCCGGCCAAATTCGCCCAGAAGCTGAAGACCATCAAACTGAAGCATGTGCTTGCCGACGACATCCTGACCGTGGCGCGTCCGCTGTTGGGACTCGGCGAGGACGAGTTGATGAACGAGCAAATCAACATCGCCGTCGACTCGTTCCGCACAACGCTGTTTGCGGTCGGCACCGAGGATGCGATGGCGTTGTTGGAAAGCGTGATCGAGAAACTGGAGGTAGAACCCGAGCCGGGCAGCGAGACCGAAAAGGTCGAATTGCCGGAGCTGCGATCCTATCCACTGGACGGCACGGACCCCGAGGTGGTGCTGCCGATCATCAAGACGTTGCTGGCGGGCATTCCCGATGGCCGCGCCGAGGTCGACAACGTCTCGAAGAAGCTGATCGTGTGGGCTCGTCCGTCGGATCATGCGACGGTGGAGAAGTTTATGGCGGTGCTCAAAGGCAATCGCCCCAAGCCGGCGGTGATCACGTTGCAGAACAACGACCCCTCGTTGGTCGTCAGCACCTTGAACACCTTGCTGGGCCTGGACGACGAAGAGAACCCCCGTCCACTGAAGCTCGAGGCCGACTCGCTGGGGATGCGGATCTATGTCTACGGCACTCCTGACGAAGTCGAGGAAGTACGTAGTTTTGTGCAAGAGATTGAAGGGCCGGCCGGCGGCGACATTTTCGGCGTCGAGTCCCCCTTCCGCAAAGTGCCGATTACCGGCTCCAATGCCAATAAAGCAATCGAGCAGATGATGAATCTCTGGCCGATCGTCGCCAAGAACAAGGTGCGTGAGGTCTCTCCGCAGGAGATTGAGCAAAGGCTGTTCGAAGAGCGTGCGTTGCACCAAGATCAGGAGATTCCCCAAGGCGACGACGCGCCCGGCACGATCCTGCCGCCTCGCCCGGCGACGCCCGAAAAGGCGCAGCCCGCGCCTCCCGCGCCGAAAGCCTCGCCCGCGCCACAAGAGACGCGGCTGGGCCGCTGGTCGGCTCGCGGGTACGTCACCACACAGGCTGCGGGGGGACAAGCACAAGCCCCGGCCACGCCGGCTCAAGCCACGCCGGCTCAAGCCACGCCGGCTCAAGCCACACCGGCCGCTCCGACTCAACCCGCGCAAGCAACACCGGCGCCCGGAACGGCTGAGGCGGCCCCGGCCGGCTCCGACCCACCAACGGTCAATCGGCCAGGATCGGAAATCGTCGTGTCAAAGGTTTCCGATGGCATCATCATCGCTTCGCAAGACCTGCAGGCGCTCAGTCGATTCGAAACCATGCTGCGTTCCCTCGCCGGCACCATGCCCAGCGACCCGATTGCCAACATGCGTTTCCAGGTTTACTACCTGAAATATCGTCCCGCCGACGAGGCACTCAAACTGCTGGGAGAAATTCTCGGCGGCAGCGGCAGCAGCCTCGCCTCCGACACCGCCGGCAGCCTGTTCAGCGCCGTCACCGACTCGCTGATTCCCGGCGGCAACAACATGATGGACATGTTCGGTTTGGGAGGAGGCGGAGGCGGAGGCAGCAGCAGCGACGGACTCTCGCTTCAGGTCGGCACGTCGGTTGACATCACTGCGGACCGGCGACTGAACCGCCTGTTCGTGCGCGGCGAGCCCGACGAGGTGGAGATGGTCGAGCAGGTGCTTGCGATGATCGACAAGGACAGCAGCATCATCAAGGTCGAGACCGACGGCGCCGCGCACGTGATCCCGGTGCTCTACACCGACGCCGAGAATGTGGCGAAAGTGGTTCGTGAAGTGTTCGCGGCCGACTTGCAACAGCAGGCGGGCGGCGGCGGCGGCGGGCCCGGAGGCAACGAGGCAGCCCAAATCATCCAGGCTCTACAGCGTGCCGGCGGCGGCGGTCGCGGTGGTCGAGGCGGCGGGGCTGCGGGTGGCCGAGGCGGTGATGAAGGCACTGCCGTGCCGAAGATGACCCTATCGGTCGACGCCAACAGCAATTCGATCGTCGTCGTGGCCAACCAGGGGTTGTACGAAAAGGTCGAGCGGCTCGTTCAGGACATCGATTTCGCCAGTCGTCGCGACCAGGAAGAGTACATCGTGGTACCGATTACGGGAGTCAATCCCACCTTGATCCAAGGGACGCTCAGCACGATCCTGGGCGTTCAGGTCGGCACCACGACATCCACGGATACGACAACCAACAACAACAATAGCAACAACAGTGGCGGCGCCGGCGGCGCGCCGGCAGCACGCCCCACCGGAGCGCCGACGGTCTCCCCCGACCAACAGCGTCAGCTGTTCCAAGCCATTCAAGCTCGGCAGGCCGGCGGTGGCGGCGCGCCCGCTGCAATCGGCGCACCCGGCGGCACTCGCGGCGGCGGCGGCCCGACCCGCGGCGGCGGCGCTACCGGTGGCGGCTTCCGCCGTCCCACCGGCGGAGGCGGTGGCGGCCGAGGAGGCCGAGGGAACTAACCGTCCATCGCAAGCGATCTTACCCTTGAGCTTCAAACGCCGAGAGTTGAGGAACACCTCGACTCTCGGCGTTTTTTCGTATCGGTCCGGCCGGAGCCGACATACGGTAGCCACGTGCGCGAGTCGGCGTCCCGACACCACTCGCGTCCGTGGAGTCGCGCAACACGCGCACAAGCCCCGCAAGGGGCGACAGAAGGTAGCCACGGGCGCAAGCCCGTGGAGTCGCGCGAACCACGCGCACCAGCCCCGCAAGGGGCGACAGAAGGTAGCCACGGGCGTAAGCCCGTGGAGTCGCGCGAGTTGGCTCTTCCTTGCGCGCCCATATGTTCATCGAACCGCGCGAGCTCGCGCGTTGTGGAGGCTCGAGATCTACCGAACATGCCCACGGGGCGTGGCACGCACTCCTAGGCTTACGCCCGCGCCTTGCGGGCGGTACGCGCGTTACGCCACTAGCTCGCGCCCGTGGCTGCGCGGATCCACTCCACGGGCTCGCGCCCGTGGCTACCTTCTGTCGCCCCTTGCGGGGCTGGTGCGAGTGACTCCACGGGCTCGCGCCGGCTGCGCGATCCACTCCACGGTCGGCTGCGCGATCCACTCCACGGGCTCGCGCCCGTGGCTACCTTCTGTCGCCCCTTGCGGGGCTGGTG
>JAGQPF010000071.1 GCA_020426845.1 Planctomycetales bacterium | reverse complement strand
TGAATCAGATTCTCACCGACGGCTGGACATACTTTGAGGATGCGGCATCAGAAGACGAAGTGCAGATCATCTGCAACACGCTCAAGAAGAGCGGACAGTTGCCGGGAATCAACAAGCTGACCCCGAGAGATCTTTGGAGTGCGATTTCCGCTCGGAAATCCGGTGCCGCACGAGCGCAAGTCGGAAGCGAGGACATCAAGCGACCAGAATGGGCGGTCCTCACTCATCCCAACCCGCCGACCGACTGGCCGCACTTCTTGAGCGAACGAGTCGATGCACCGGCCAAGTACAGCGATTTGATACCAGAAGTTCTGCTCCTCAAACGGCTTCGTGAAGTCAACGCGCTGATCGGTTACACCCGTGTTGAAGCCCCTGAAGAGACTGACGATCCCGATGAACGTCCACCGATGGCGGACCTCTGCCGGGGCGTGCCCGATTGGGTTCCTGCGACCGAAGTACACGGCGAAGGAATTTTTCTGAGATTCTCCGAAGCCCAGGTGGCGAATTGGGAACGCCAATCAACCGTGCAAGCGCGTGAAGCGATGCTGCGGGCTGGCCATGCCGGATGGCGAAACGCCAGGCAGCTCGACCCGAACAAGGGCTATCCCGGCATCCGCTACGCCATGCTGCACACGTTCTCGCACCTGATGATTCGGGAGTTGGCTCTTGAATGCGGCTACAACGCGGCCAGCATCCGCGAGCGCATTTACGCCAACCTGGAAGGCGAATCGCCGATGGCCGGAATCCTGCTGTATACGGCGGCGGCGGATTCTGACGGCACCCTTGGAGGACTGGTAGAACTCGGAAAGCCAAACAATCTTGACAGGCTGATTCGGCAAGCGATCTACCGCGCCACCGTCTGTTCTTCCGATCCGCTTTGTTCCGAACACAATCCAGAGCAAGACCGTAGCCTTCATGCAGCTTCCTGCCACGCTTGTGCCTTCGTTGCCGAGACATCCTGCGAACGGGGTAATCGCTATCTCGACCGCGCCTTGCTGATTCCGACATTCGACAGCCGGGACGCTGCGTTCTTCGACGACATGGAGTTGTCGAATGGATGAACTCCTGGAGGCCATTGCCTTGATCGCGACGACCCTGCACCGAGACCGTATCGAAGCCATCGCTAACGCGGCTGAGCGGCTCGAAGCGCCGGTCAAGCCCGACCAGTGGTCATCGACTGTGGCGATGGGTCGAAACGTCGAGTTGCTCGTACGCTTGACTCGCGCCTGGGCGATGAACCCAACCATCACCGGCAAGGAGATCGCATTCGGGCTTCGGACGGCAGGCCTAACAGCTACGGCCATTGGCTCCGCGGAAAGCATCGATCTCGTCTGGACCGGCCCAAAGACGGGCCTAATCCCGACTAGGAATACTGAGCAAGCTATCAGGGAAGTCATCGATGAAGCGGGGAAGAGCCTCTTCATCGTCAGCTATGTCTTCCATAGTGCTTCCTCGATTGTAGAAGGCCTGAACGAGGCGACTGAGCGTGGTGTGTCCCTTCACATTCTTCTGGAGTCGTCCACGAGGCACGGCGGAGCTGTTTCGGGCGACAGCATCAAGGGAATGCACCAGGCCGTCCCGAACGCTGAACTCTACATTTGGCATCCTAATGAGAAAGCACAGGCTGCCGGGTCGCTCACGGCGGCAGTCCACGCCAAGTGTGCTGTCGCAGATCATCGCATCGCCTTCGTCACTAGTGCAAATCTTACCTCCGCCGCGATGGAAAGGAACATGGAACTCGGCGTGCTGGTGCGAGGAGGGACGACCCCTGACCGATTGCACAAGCACCTCAATGCGCTAATCCAGACTTCGACGATTGTCCCTTGGCGGCGCTGAGTGGGAAGATGAACTCACACAGTTACTCATACTGAAAACCACCCACGTCCAGCTCAAACGGCTTCAGAATCCGACGCTTGAATCGGATCGCATCACACGGAATCCGGGAGAACCCTGCAGTCTTACGCTCGCGGTTCACGGCCCGGACGATGTTCAGGAGCTGACGCCGCACCGGGGCGTACGGCTCGAACGGCAGATTCCAGAGCTCTCGCATCAGGTTCTCTTCTGACCGATGCGTCGCCAGATCCAGG
>JAGQPF010000638.1 GCA_020426845.1 Planctomycetales bacterium | reverse complement strand
TCATGTACTTCTCGCGCCGCTCGCGACGTGCCCGCCTTTGTGCGGCGGTCAGTTTCTGCTTTTGCTTTTTCGGTTTCTTCGACTTTTTCTTTCTCTTGTTCACGCCGTTGTCTCGCGCGGTGTTCAATAATCAGGCCGGTAAATCCAGCGTCGCTGATGCGCTGAAGCTGTGGGACTACTGGACGCTTATCCCTCGCTTACGCTGCGGGTTTCCTTTTCCGTGCTGACGCACGCATGGTTCTAATTGTCGCCTTGGCTCCGCTGGTACTGTGAGGCGATCTCCGCTGCCGATAACGCTCGTGAGTAGAGTCGCAGGTCCTTCATGCGGCCGTTGAAATAGTCGTGTTGGCCGAATCCAATTCGCAGCGGCGCTTTCGTGTCCAAGTCGTATTGGTCGGGCTGGAAGGCGCTGCTGGCGGCGACTTGGGCGCCGTCGATGTGCAGCCGCAACTGCCCGCCTGCCTTCACCGCGACGAGATGGCGCCAGCCGCTCTTCAAGGCTCGATCGTAGGTCACTGACTTGCCGGCCTCGAGCGAGAGCACATGACCGGAAGGCAGCACCCCACAGTACAGCTTGCCGCCATACACGGCCATCACCCACGCTCGCCGGTAGCGCACGTTCGGGGTCGTGTCGAGCGTGCCGGTTAGCGTCCACTTTCCTCCGTCGTACCGATAGACTGCGCCCAGCGGCAAGGTGCCGGCGTACAACTTGCCGTTGTACACCGACATCCCCATCACCTCTTGCTCCTCGCCAAGCCGGCCCGTGTTCACCCATTGTTGTGGGCCCTCAAAGCGATACACCGAGCCCGTAGGCCACGTTCCCGCATGGATGCGGCCTTCGTAGATGGCGGTGGAGTAGACCTGAGTCGTCTCGGGCACGGGCCCCAGCTGTGTCCAATTCGTGCCGCCTTCGTAGCGGAAGAATCCGCCATCGTCGTAGCTGAGCCCGAACAAGCCGCCATTGTGCACGGCAAGGTGGACGATGCGCTGGCCGGGGCAGCCGCACGATGTCCACTGCCCCGGTCCGTCAAAGCGATACATGCCGCGTGTTCGCGGCCGGTCACGCCAGGCGCCGGTAGTCCCGGTGCCCGCGTAAAGCTGGCCGCCGAAGCTCGCCAACCCGCTGATGCTGCGGACGTCGGCGACTTTGCCCAAGTCGGTCCAGTTGGCGCCGCCTTCGTAGCGGTAGACGCGGCCACCGTGGTTGGTGTTGGGAGAAAGCGGCAACGAGGAGCCGCCACCACTATAGAGTTCGGAACCGACGTAGAGCTTGCCTTGGTGGACCGCCATGCCGGTCAGGGCGTTCGCCGGATCCGGACTGCCGCAATCGACCCATCGCGTCCCTCCGGCGTACCGATAGACGTGGCCGGCTTGTCCCTCGCCTGGCTCCCAAACTGCCGCATACAGTTCGCCGTCAAACACCACCAACGACTTCACTTGCTGGTTCGTGCCGGGACGGCCGCAATCGGTCCACTGCGAGTCGACGCGGCCGTCGTCGATCCCGAACAGCACGTTGCGCCAATTCGACTGAGCGGACGTCACGCCCGCATAGTTCATCAACGTCAAGTTGAAACCGCGGCGAGTTGTCGGATCGTAACGGGAAACGACATCGCCCAGCACGTCGTCGAGGTCCTCCTCGGTGTGAATCCAGACGGACACCGTGAAGTCACCCTTGCCAAGCCGCAGGGCGTCGCTGTCCGGCGCCTGCAACCAGTCATCGATGCCATCTAACACGGCGCTGCCATCTTCGAAACGAACCCCGTGAGGGATCGCGTGCGAATCGCCCACGGAGTCCCGGCCATCGTTCGCAAGTTTCCAATGGGCGATCAATCCCTCTTCGGCGCGGGCGATGCGAAGGTCTAGCGGAGTCGCCGCCGCGATTGCGATCAGCAATAGATATCCGCCCGGGCGAAACCGAGCGTGGCAAGGTTGTGTCATGGGATGACTCGCGCGGCAAATGTCGTGTCAGGAAAAGAATCCGGCGTGCCTCAAAAAGGAAACCCGAAGCGTCAGCGAGGGATCGGAATCGTGAATGGGCAGCAGTGAAACATGGCAGGCAATCGTCAGACACGCGGTAACGAACCCACAGTGGCCGAGGCACCCATCGATCCGCATTGTAGTCGGCCCGCGACCGTTGGCGGTGGCACAGCGCCCAGGCAAAGGCTATTCTGTCGAACTCGCTGGCTGTTGTGGGCGATTGACGGCCACGAGCAGCGGGAAACATCGACGGAGACGACTAGCGGAACAGCAGCCGCCGACCGAGCGTTCCGCATGTCGCCATCCGATTCAGCAGCAGGAAGTTGCCAGAACTCTAATGCTCACCGGCCCCGACTATCTCGTCATTTCCGTCTACCTGCTCGCCACCGTCGGCGTCGGCGTGGGCATCGGACTGCGAATGAAGTCGGGCAGTGATTATTTTCTCGGCGGGCGACAATTGCCGTGGTGGGCGATCGGAATGTCGCTAGTCGCCACCGACATTGGCGGCACCGACATTATCGGGGTTGGCGGCGCGGCCTACACGCACGGAATGGCCGTGGCCAACTTTGAGTGGATTGGCTGCGTGCCGGCCATGATCGTCGGCGCCTTCGTCTTCATTCCGTTCTTCTATCGAGCCGGTGTCTATACGATTCCCGAGTTTCTCGAGCGACGCTACAACGCTGGCGTCCGCACGATCGTGGCGATCTGCTGGCTGGCCTTCATGGCCTGTAATCTCGGCATTATGTTGCTGGCCTCGGCCAAGATGATGTCGGCGTTGTTTTCCTGGAACCAGTCGGCCTGCATCCTGGTGACCGCCGCGTTGGTCGGCGCCTATACGCTGTTCGGCGGGCTGGCCGCGGTCGTCTACACCGACATGATCCAGTGCGCGGTGATGGTCGCCGGCTGTCTGTTGATTCTGGTGCTGGGATTGGTCGAGGTCGGAGGGATCAGCGAGCTGAGGCAGCGGATTGCGGCGGGCTCGAACGAAGTGAAGCAGGCGGGCGTGGCAGACGCAGTTGACGGCGACAACGGGATCAACGGGACCAATGGAGTCGATGCTGCGCGGAGCCGCATGTCGCTCATCTTGCCGGTCGACACGCCTTCGCCTTTTCCCTGGCCGGGAATTTACTTTGGGCTCGCGTTGATCCTCAGCCCGGCATATTGGATTGGCAATCAGGCCATTGTGCAGAGATCGCTCGGGGCGCGCAGCGAGTTCGAGGCCAAGGCGTCGTACATCTGGGGAGCTTTGCTGAAGAATCTGATTCCCGTGATTGTCGCCGTGCCGGGCCTGATTGCCCTCGCCTTGCTGCCCGATTTGGCCGACGGCGACGCGGCGATTCCAAGCCTTGTTGGACGCTTGCTGCCGACCGGTTTGCGAGGGCTGTTCGTCGCGGCATTCCTCGCCGCGCTGATGTCCAGCGTCGATTCATACCTGAACTCCGCCGCGACCATCTTCTCGAACGATATCTATCGACGGTACATCCGCCCGGAGTTGACGGACCGACAACTGCTGGGCGTGGGCAGAGTGACCACAACCGTGCTGGTCGTGTGGGCCGTGGGATTCGCCTATCTGCTCGCGACGATGCCCGAAGGCTCGGGGATCTACGCGATCTTTCAAACCCTGATGGCGTTCTTTCAGGGTCCGACGTTTGCCGTGTTGCTGATCGGCATACTCTGGCCCCGCGCGACGGGTCGCGCTGCATTGATTGCGCTGCTTGGCGGCATCGCGACCGCCGTCGGACTTTACGCGCTGAACCACCCCGGCGTGTGCCGGACGCTTGGCGTCGAGCCGCTGTTTCGCATTCAAGAGCCGTTTCTCTATTTCTCGGTGTGGGCGTTTGCCGTCACCTGCGCGCTGCTGGTCGGCTTGAGCCACCTCGGGCCCGGCAATACTCCCGAGCAGCTTGCCTGCACGCTTCGCGGCGACAGCCGTCGTTCAAGCGCCTCCGCGGAGACAGGCCCATGACACCATTGCACTATATCGGCGATTTTCTCCGCGCCGCGCTGGGCGCCGTGCCGCTGACACTGGTGCGGGCGCTGTTCGTCGGGACATTGATCGCGCTGCTTGTCTGGGTGCTGCGACTTCCCGCCGAGGCGACGTCTCCGCCGGGCGGAGCCAAGCGATGGGACGAAAATCTCAAGGTCGGCGCCGCCGTCGCGCTGGTGCTGCAGATTCTCATCTACCTCTGGTGGTGAGCCGCCTCGCTCCGGCATTCATCGCGGTGGTCCTGGACGCGATCCCTCGCTGACGCTTCGGGTTTCCTTTTCCGCAGTTGAACGGTTTCGGCACCGTGCGGATAATGGCCGAATGAATCGTTCAAAAGCATTCTTGTCCTTGGGCGCTGGTGCACGCCGGCTCCTACTCCGTCTCTCACTTGCTCCGGGAGTGTGGGCGATCATCGCCTGCCTGTGGTGCGGGTGGGGCGTTGGCATCTCGGCAGCCGAGCCGTTAACGTTCGAGCGGGACGTGTCGCCGATGCTGGCGGTTCATTGCGGCAAGTGCCATGGGGCGATGCGTCGTGAGTCGAGTTTCGACGTGCGGCGACGCTTCTCCATCGTTCGCGGAGGGGATGGTGGCGCGGCGATGGTTCCCGGCAAGCCTGGCGAAAGTTTGCTCCTCCAACTGGTCGAGCAAGGCGAGATGCCGCCGGATGGAGAGACCCCGCTTGGCCCGGCTCAAGTGTCGCTGCTCAAGCGTTGGATCGCCGCGGGTGCGCCGACGGCTGCCGCCGCAGAGCCTCCGCTTGAGAACGACGGTGTTGATGACGAGCCGGGAGAGGAGGCTCGTGAACACTGGTCGTTTCAGCCGGTGCGCCGCATCGATCCGCCGCAGGTCCGCGATGCGAGCCACGAGTGGGTGCGAAATCCGATTGACGCGTTTGTGCTTGCCCAGCTCGAGCAACACGGCTGGCAGCCCGCCGAGCCGGCGACGCGCGGTGAGCTCATCCGCCGTTTGTACTTCGACCTGATCGGCTTGCCGCCTACCCCTGCCGATGTTGAGGCGTTTGAGCGGGACCGCTCTCCGCTGGCCTACGAACGGCTGGTCGATCGACTCCTCGGCAGTCCGCATTTCGGCGAGCGACAGGCGCAGCCTTGGCTCGATGTGGTGCGCTTCGCCGAGAGCGAAGGGTTTGAATACGATCGACATCTGCCGGATGGCTGGCGATACCGTGACTACGTGGTCGGCGCGTTCAATCGCGACCTGCCGTACGACGATTTCGTGAAACAGCAGATTGCCGGAGACGAACTGGCGCCCGACGACGATGGCGTGCGGACCGCAACCATCTTTCATCGGCTCGGAGCGGTCCGGAGGAATGCGGGCAATCCCGACATCGCACTGAGTCGCAACGAGGTGCTGACCGAACGCACGAACATTATCGGCGAGGCCTTTCTGGGGCTCACGGTTGGCTGTGCCCGCTGCCACAATCATAAGCTCGAGCCGATCACACAGCGCGACTACTACCGACTGCAAGCCTACTTGGCCGCCACCAAGGAGCACAACTTGTCACTGGCGGGCGAGCAGGCTGCCGAGCAGTGGAAATCGGAGACGGCCCGCATCGAGAAGCTGATCAAACTCAAGAAGGAGGAGCTTGCCAAGGCGGACGACGTCTCCCGCACCGCTTCACTGGAGCGAGAAATTGATCAGCTGACGGCCCAGCTGCCTTCGCATCCACCCACGGTCCCCGGCATCGAGAACGACTTCGCAAATCGCACCGCAATTCACGTGCTGCGTCGTGGCGTCTGGGAGAGCAAGGGAGTTGCCGTTGGCCCGCGCCCGCTGAGCGTGCTCGTGCCGGCCGACTTGCCGGAGCTGCCGGCGGACATGGAGCGGCCCCGAACGCAGCTGGCCGCGTGGATCACCGCGGCCGAACACCCGCTCACTGCGCGAGTCATCGTCAATCGGCTCTGGCAACATCACTTCGGGAGAGGTCTGGTGTCCACGCCGAACGATTTCGGCACGCGCGGCGCCGAGCCCACTCATCCCGCGCTGCTGGACTGGCTTGCCGAAGAACTGATTCGCAACGGCTGGCGACTGAAGCCGATCCACCGCTTAATATTGCTCAGCAGCGTCTATCGCCAGTCCAGTCACCAACCGCGAAGTCCGCAAGCAATCGACTTAGACCCCGAGAACCGGTTGCTATGGAGGTTTCCACGTCGACGGTTGACGGCCGAAGAGGTGCGGGATGCGATGTTGGCGATTGCCGGGCGGTCCGACCGGAGGATCGGCGGCCCGAGCGTGATGGTGCCGGTCGACACGGAGTTGGTGGACTTGCTATATAAGCCCTCGCAATGGCAAGTGTCGAAGCAGGTCGCCGACCACCACCGCCGGTCAGTGTATTTGATCGCCAAGCGAAACTTGCGACTGCCGTTCATGGAGGCGTTCGACGCCCCGGCTTTGCAGGCGAGTTGTCCGACCCGCGCGGCGAGCACCCATGCGTCGCAAGCGCTGGAGATGCTCAACGGCGCCTTGGCCAACGAGATGGCCGAGGCGCTGGCGGACCGCCTTCACCGTGACGCGGACGGCGATCCGGAGCGGATGGTGCGACTGGCGTTTCAACTCGCCACGGGGCAGCTGCCAACACCCAAGCAGCTCGCGTTGTCGTTAGCGTTTTTGGAACAACAGCCCCTGCGAGAGTTTGCATTGGCCGTGCTTAATTTGAACGAGTTCGTCTATGTCCGCTGAATCCGTCCGCGCCAGCCGCCGAACGTTCTTGCAGTCCGCCGCCGGTGGTTTCGGCGAACTGGCCTTGGCGGCGATGTTGAGCCGGCAGGCGTTCGGCGCCGAATCCGGCACGGGCGAGCTCAACGCTCCGGCGCCGAAGGCCAAACGCGTCATCTTTCTGTTCATGGCCGGCGGACCAAGCCAACTAGAGACCTTTGATCCCAAGCCGCTGCTGAACCGACTGCACGGCCAGCCACGACCCGCGTCGTTTGGCGAGGCGAAATATCAGTTCATTCAGCCGGACGCCAAGCTGCTGGGAGTGAAGCGATCGTTTCGCCGGTACGGCGAGTGTGGCATGGAGGTCTCGGACCTGTTTCCGCATTTGAGTCGCTGTGTTGACGACATGGCTGTGGTGCGGTCGTGCTACGGCGATCAAGTCGTGCACTCGGCAGCGCAGTATGAGTTGTTTTCCGGCCGGACGATTCCGGGCTACCCAAGCATGGGGTCATGGGCCATCTACGGATTGGGGACGGAGAGCCAAGCGTTGCCGTCGTACGTCGTGATGCCGGATCCGCTCGGGGCGCTCGAGGCGGGACAGCCGATGTATATGCATGGCTTTCTGCCCGCCACGCATCAGCCGACGATGTTCCGGCCCGGCACGCGGCCGGTGTTGAATTTGGATTTGCCCAAGCAAGTCGACTTGCCCACGCGCCGCCGCACGTTGGAGTTCATTCAACGCTTGAACGATCCGGCCGCAGCCACCGAAAGCGACGATGAACTCGAGGCGCGGCTGCGCTCCTACGAGCTGGCGTTTCGCATGCAGACCGAGGCGCCGGAAGTGTTTGACATCCGCCGTGAGACGCGAGAGACGCTGGAGCTATACGGAGTCGGACGTCAGCCAACCGACGACTACGGGCGTCGCTGCCTGTTGGCCCGACGGCTTGTCGAGCGCGGAGTGCGGTTTGTCTGCGTCGTTTCGGGAGGCGGTCCCGGCGCGATGCAGTGGGATGCTCACAAGGACATCGAGGAAAACCACCTGCGCAAAGCGGCCGAAACCGACCAGCCGGTGGCGGCATTGTTGACTGACCTGAAGCGGCGCGGGCTGCTCGAAGACACGCTCGTGCTTTGGGGCGGCGAGTTCGGACGCTCGCCCGAGGCGCAGGGCGCGGGACGCGACCATCACAATTTGGGGTTCACGATGTGGCTCGCGGGAGGCGGCATTCGTGGCGGCACGGTTGTCGGCGCCACCGATGAGATCGGACTTCGCGCGGTTGAATCACCGCATCACTTCCGCGACATTCACGCCACCCTGCTCCACCAACTGGGGCTTGATCAACATCAGCTGACCTTCCGCCATCAGGGACGCGACGAACGGCTCACATTCCTGGAAGGAAATGTGATTCGCCAGATCGTTTAGGATCCAGGGAAAAACAACTTCCCGAATTGCGGATTGGCACTTGGACGTTTTCCGCAGCGATTTGGTCCGAACGCCAATCCGCCGGGGGAATTTGTTTTTCCCGTTTTCCTTAGGTCTAGACGGGTAGCCGTTGACTACTTCGCGTCGGTGTTCGGCGCCGCGGCCATCAGCAGCTCCCACAAACGCTGGTCAAAGGCGCGATTGCCGGCGGGCTGGACTCCCAGTCGCGTGACGACTAATTCCAGGCTCGGCACGACGAAGCAGCGTCGATTGAGCGCGCCGTTGGCCGAGAACATGTCGGCGGGCGCAGTGGAAGTCCTCCGCCGCTGCGGCTGTTTCGCGTCGCGATTCACCCACCACAGATAGCCATAGAACGGATTCAGCGACTGGGAGGTCGTGGTCGCCTGACGAAGGAAGTCGCGATCGTCCAGCACCGGTTTCCCTTGCCAACTGCCTTCCGCCAACGCGAACAAACCGAACCGCGCCAAGTCGCGGGCCGTCGTGGCAAAGCCATAGGCGTTCACCGCCTGCACGTTGGCGGCGCGGCGACGCACCCAGCGCGAGTCCGCCATGCCGCGCGGGCCCGTCAGCCACTGTTTGGTCAGTGCGTTGCGGTCCTGCTTCGTTGCCTTTTCGAGCACCAGCATCGTCTGAGCGTACACGGTCGTGTTGTAGCTCCATTTGGCGCCCGGCGGCGCCTCATACTCTCTCTCTTCATTCAAGCCGCTTGTCATCGTGATCAAGTGACGAATCGTGATGGCACGCTCCTGTTCGGGCGTGGCCGCCGACCAGCCTTGGCCGAGATACTTGTCTACCGGCTCATTCAGTTGCAGCAAGCCTCGTTGCTGCGCCATGCCAACGAGGATCGCCACCACGCTCTTTTGCGCGGATGCCACGTCCTCGATCGCCCGCCCTGCGCCGTCCTGGCCGACGAGGACTCGCTCTCGATAGGCGTTTGCCATGGGGCCGCCCACCTCCCAATACTGCTCGGCGAGGATGCGGCCCCGATGCAGGATCACGACTCCCGAAGAGCGATTCTCTCCGGCAAAGTTCAACGCCGTCTGCAGTTTCGTCTCGTCCCAGCCAGCCTTGGCCGGCGCGATCGTCTCCCATTCGTTGCCCGATTCTCCGTTTGTCGGCGGGAAGTAATATGCGGGCTGCTCTGCGGCGGCCAGCGACGTGAAGACAATGGCAACAAGGCCACAAAGCATTCGGCTCATGGTGGTCACGGTCGGGGCCTGGATTGAAGAGAGTTCGGCACATCCGGTGGGCCTGGCGGATCCAGTGTAAACTGGGAGGCCACTGCAAAACACCTGCTCCATTTGTTTCCCGAACCGAAAGAACGAGAACGATACCATGACTTCGAGTGATGCACGGTTCAGCGGTCAGCTCGAGTTGGTTTCGGCCGACGGTCCCTCGGGCCTCACAAGGGTCGCCTGCGATGGAGGCCCGACTGGTCCCTCGGGCCTCACAAGGGTCGCCTGCGATGGAGGCCCGACTGGTCCCTCGGGCCTCACAAGGGTCGCCTGCGATGGAGGCCCGACTGGTCCCTCGGGCCTCACAAGGGTCGCCTGCG
>JAGQPF010000637.1 GCA_020426845.1 Planctomycetales bacterium | reverse complement strand
TGTCCCGCCTGCACCACGCCCCGGTCGCTGACCACCAACGCGCGGCGGGCGCCCAGCTCTCCGGCCAGCGCGCCGAGCTGTGCGATCGCTCCCGGACCAAACACGATGCGGGTGCGAGGATAGAAATCAAACGGGACCATCGGCGATTCCGAGAGCGGTGCGCAAGCGACAAACAGGCGGGGTGCGCCGAGCCGGGTCGGGCTCGGCCGCATCCGACGCCGACTACGACTGCCGCAGCGCGGCCAGCCGCTCTTCGGTCACCTGGTAGGCTCGCGAGCGGTACAGGAAGTCGATGATGTTGCCCTCGTGCGGCTGCAGCCAGTTCAAGCGGCTGGTCGGAATCGGGCCGATGTTCAGCCGATCGATGTGCGTCGCGTCGCTCAGGCCCTGGATCAGCTGCTCGTTGTTGGTGATCGCCGAGCAGACCAGGGTCGGCCCGATCTTCGCCAGCATCTCCGACTCGGGGCACTGCACGACCGTCGAGAACGGATACATGTACTCCTTCTTCGCGATCGCGTTTTCGGGCGACTCGCAGTGCACGATCGTCGGCCGCAAGTAGCCGCAGCGCTCTTGCTCGACGAGCCGGTCGCCGTGCTTGCCCGTCGCGTGGGTCACGCCGTTTTCTTTCAGGTCCTGTTCAATCATGTTCCAAATGGCGCGGGCCATGCCCGGCACCGTGAACGCGGCCAAGCCGGCCTCCGGATCCTCGGGCGGCTTCGCCTCGATTGGCCCCAGTCGCTCGGCCAACGCCTCCGCGATCTCTTTCGTGTGGCGAGATGCCCACACGCCCGAGCAGTTGATGCAGCCGCGGCCGCTGTTGCAGTAGATGCTCTCGGCCATCATGTCGATGTAGTCCTCCCACTGGTCGACCACGTCGTCGCCCAGCAGGATTTTCGAGAAGCCGGGGCCGTGAGCCTGCACGCGGGGGTTCCCCTTGTACTGCTCCACGGTCGCCGTGCCGCCGAAGATCATTGCGCGTTCGCAAGCGCCCAGCACCGCGGCGCCCGCGTCGGGGCCGCCCGGATACAACGCGAACACTTCGCGGGGAATGCCGGCCTCGATGAAGGCGGCGATCATGCGGTAGGGCGTCCACGGCTCTTGCGGGCCGGGCTTCAGCACCAAGCCCATCTGCAGCGGAATTACCGGCAGCCACAGCGTGTGCACGCCGGGCGAGTTGGACGGCAGCACCGCGCCCAGCGCCGAGCACTGTGCCTGGTAGCTGACCACCACGCCACGCTCCTCAATGCCATAGCCCCGCGTGAGGATGTCCAGGTCGAGACCGCGAGTCAGGCAGCTGAGGATCTGCTCCATATTGTTGAGCACGAACGAGTTCTTGCCCATGTTGGAGCGGCACATGTGCTCGGGGAGCCCCGTGCTGGCCGATTGCTGATGGACGAAGTCGTCCGGGGTCTGGCTGCCGTCGCCCAACGGCAACGTGCCACTCTCATAGAGGTCGCCGGCCTTCTTGATCGTTTCGATCAGCTGGCTAATCGGGATCTCGCGAAGAATGTTGCGGGCTTTCTTCAGCTGCCGCATGTCGCGCTGAATGATGCCGCCATTGGCCTGGCTGACCGAGGCGATTTCCTCGCCGGTGGCGAAATGGACAACGGGCTCCACTTCCAACGAAGTGTATTCCTTGCCCCAACGCAGGACGGGAATGTTGAGCATGATGGATCTCCGATTGAGGGGCCGCTGAAATGGGCCGCTGTGCTAGGCTGGCAAAACCCGTCTTAACCAGACGGGCTCGCCTGCTCTTTTAGTACACGCCAACGGTGGTGGATGAGGCGAACTCGTGGAACGGCCGCACGCCGCTGACGCCGTCCCAGGGGTAGGTCTCGAACGGCTCCTCCCGCTCGCCTTCGTCTCGCTCCAAGAAGCCCGGCACGAAGAACTCGTCGGTCAGCGTCGTCAGTTTGACGCGTCCCGTCTCGCCGTAACCAACCGTGGCGTTGGGGTCGTCAAAGCTGACCACCTCGGTGACCGCCCGCGGCTGCGGCGGGTAGTACGAGATCTTGTAATTGTCCGCCGCAGTCACCGGCTTGCTGCAGGCCAGGCCCATCAAGGTGTTGCCGTAGGTCGGCGTCATGTAGATGCCGCTCTCCTCCGCCGGGCCGCCCAGCAGCTCCTCGACCGCATAGCGAGTCCACTGCGGCGTGAACTCGGTGCCGCCCGAAAAGATGCCGGTGACCCCAAGCTCCTTGAGGCTCGTGCCGCGATCCTCAAGCGCCAAACACAGCTCGTCGAGCAGCTTCGGCGTGGCGAACATGCACTTGATGTCGTGGCCCGCGGTGAGCACGGTGACGGCCTGATCGATGCAGTGCTTCTTGTATTCGTTCAGGTGCTCCATCCAACCCTTCTTGATCAACTTCACGACCCAGCGAGGGTCGAGGTCGATGCAGAAGCAGATGCCGCCGCGGAATTGGCAGAGATGCTCCACCGCCAAGCGCAGACGGCGGGGGCCGCTGGGGCCGAGCATCAGCCAGTTGGAGCCTTTGGGGAAGTACTGGTCGGGCAGCGTCGCGCTGAACAGCTCGTAGTCGCGACGGAAGTCGTCGACCACAACGCGGCTCTTCGGAATGCCCGTCGTGCCGCCCGTCTCGAACACGTACGCCGGCTTGTCGGCCTTCGAGCGAACCTTCCACCGCTCCACGGGGCCGCCCCGCAGCCATTCATCCTCGAACAACGGGAATTTCTTCAAGTCGTCGAAGCACTTCACTTCGGTCAGCGGATCGAAGTTCAGCTCCGACTTCTTCTGCAGCCAGAACGGGCAGCCCGTCGAATCGTGGAAGTGCAGTTGGATCGTGTCGTAAGTGTGAGCGTCCAGCCGATCGCGTGCTTCCTTGACGAGTGCGTCCAAGTCCATAGTCCGGGGCGCCTTTGTATGAGAGGGTGGTGAACGACGCGGTGCGTCGCGGGGATGCATAGATCGTGAGGCTGCGGAACGGCTCCGCCAGCCGAAGTGGGTTGGAGAGTGTGTGGGTGGGAGCGTTCCGCCGGTTCGCGGGGCACGGGCTGTGGCGGCAGGTGGGCGAGGTCCGCGACAGAGAAATCAGTAGGCGGGTCAACGAGTGCTGTCGTCTAAAACGAAGCCACCAAAATACTCTAGCGGTGACACACCGGCAACCAGCGGAACGGCCCGGTCGGCGACTGCCGGCGGGGCGTTTCAACGGGATCTTCACCGGACGATGATTGGTCGGGCCTCCATCGCAGGCGACCCTTGTGAGGCCCGGTTGGACGGATCGCTAACCGCTGTTGCAACAGCCTCCTAACCGGCAAATCTTGCCCGAATCCGCTCAAACAACGCCTCGGATCGGTCCGCATACGAGTGGTTTGCCCCTGCCACCACCTCGACCGACACGCATTGGCGATCGCCCTGTTCGAGCAAGCGTTCGGGAAGTCCCGCGAACGGGCCTTCGGCTAGCTCCAACTCACCGTAGGTGAATAACGTTGGGCAACGCAATTCGCCAACACGGTCGAGGATGTTGTAGCGCTCGCCGCCATACTTGTCGACGTAAGTCTCGGGCGACATTTGCATGGGGAACGGAAAGCGAACCTCGATCAACGTTTGGCCCTGTCCTGCGGTTATCTGTCGCCGAGCAAGCTCCAGTGAGTCCAAACACACGCGACTCTGCCTGCTCTCCCCAAAGGCGGCTGCCGAGAGTCGCGGCGGAGAGATCGCCGCCAATGCGGCGACGGCGCGTTGGGCGGCGTAATAGACGGCCTTGATGGCGCCCAGGCTATGCCCGAGCAACAGGACGCGCTGTCGACCTCGGTCGGCCAAAAATGCCAGCCAAGCGTCCAGGTCGTGCAGACAGTCGTGCACCTGTTCGACCGCCGCGCCTTGGATTCGCCCGCCCTGGTCGGTGGCTGCGGTATGCAGTGTGTCGTGGCCACGGGTGTTGGCTCGCAACGTCCAGACACCGGCGTTGTCGAACGCCTCGGCCAAGTCCCGCAGCAGTCGCGGTTGGTAGAAGTTGCTGCCCACGCCGTGCAACAAGATCACGGCGTCGAAATCGGGAAAGACAGCCGCGTTTGGCGCGGCGATGTGGCTTTGCCCGGAGCAGTTTGCCTCGGCGAAGCTCAGCGCGCCGTCAAGCCACATGCCGTCGGCGGTTCGAGTCCGAACCAGTTCAACTTTCATTGCGCAAGATCGATGTTACGACGGAGCGCTGCTGAGTTGGGAGAGCACTTGCAGGACGCCGTTGAGGTGCGCCAAACGTGGGCCGAACCGGTCGACAAACTCGTTGAGCATAAACTCGCCGTCGAGCAAGTTGTCTTCGTTGTCCTGGACTTCCTCAGTCAGATTATTGAGGAAATTGGTTTGCACGCGACTGAGCGTTTCCGCGGCAAGTCGGCAGCTATGGGCGAGCTTGGGATTCGCCTCTTTCCACTGCCCCAGCTCGTTGCTGCGCTGTTTTTGAGCCGCGTTCAACTGCTGGCTGACTTCCTCCAACAGGTGGTTTTGGCGGTCCTGGGCGGCTAGCATCTGCCGCATCAGATGCACCAACTCGCGGCCGACATCCATGGTGGGCTCTTCGGGGGTGGGGGAGTTGGCGGATACATCGATGCGAAACATGGGGGGGACCTGGTTGTGATCTTTCGCCATGGGCTTTGCTCCAATCGTGGTCCCTCCAGTATAGACGAACAAAGTCGAGTGTCGAGTAAACGGTTGCCCGACGAATAGCGTGTTTTACCGCCATTTGGCACGGTTCCGCCGAGTAGCCGTCGCGACTTGCGCAGTTTGACACGATTATTTTTCAAAGTCGACAGTGGCTGCGGACCGATCCCATTCGGGACCACCGTGAGCCCGGCTGCGATGCCGACGTCGCTCTGTCGCATTCGTTCAAACTACGTTCAACGCCCGGGGACGTGAGCCAAACCGGCAGGCAAAACCCTGATCCAGCCTCGGTCCACGGCGCCCGGCCTTCGCGGCAATGCGGCATCCCGTCACCGTATCGCCCTGTCCTCGCCCCCGCTTTGATCGCCGCTTCTTCCCCCCCGCGCCGCCATACATGCACGTTCCCACGTCATCCCGCAAAGCCTCGTCTCCGCAGGACCCGCCGGTGCTGGGCTTTCTCTCCGCGCTTCAGGCCGACGGCGCGATCGTCGGCGGCTACTTGTTGCTGAATGCCGCTGCGCGACCGCTGGAGTTTCACTGCACGGCGCCGGTGCGTCCGACGCGGGCGCAAGAGATACTCTATGGGCCCACGTTGGAGCCGTTCCTTTATGGTGAGCAGATTGGCGGCGCGCTTGTCGCCAAAACGAAGCTCAAGCCCGTATGCATCTTCACCGACACGGCGCTGATGCTCTCGGCACGCACGATTCAAGACACGCCGCTTGCCTGCCTTGCCTCGACCAATTCGGAAAGTTTTTTCTTGGGGGACTGTCAGGCATATGTCGCCAAGGGGCACAGCGCGGATATCTCTGCCGTGCAGGCGACTTGGGATAAGCTGGAAGACTTTGACGTTCAGGAGCCATTCACGCGGATTCGCGAGGCATTGCAAGAGGTCGGTTCCGCGTCGCGCCCCGCGCGTTCGGCCAGCGAGCCCCAAGACGCCGCGAAGGCTCGCCGCGCGGCTTGACGTCGATCGATTGCCGTCCACGATGGATCGTGGATGCCTGTTTGCCGGAAGGAAGGGAGTTCCGTGTCCGTGCTCGATGCCAATCAACCCTCCCTGCCGCGGTTGCTGCTATGGACCGAGTCGGCGCTGGTCGACGGGCTCGACGTGGCGCAGTTGTCCTCGCATGCGCTGACCCCGCATGTCGACAGCTATCCCACCGGCTGGAACATGGGGCTGCGCCGCGCCACGGAGCCCGAGTGCGAGCGGTGGCCGCTGGGTGCCGAGCCGGTCAAGTCGGCTCGGATCGAAGTTCGTCCGCCGGCGGTCCGGATCTTCAGCTGTGTGTTTCCGGAGTCGCCCGCCGATGCCGCTGCAGATGCCGCCGCAGATGCCGCGCGCGCCGCGAAGCGAGTCGCCACGGCGGAGTCCGGCAAGGCAGAGCGTTCGCGCAGCCGCACTCGACTGCGCCCTCCCGCCGACGTCGTGAAGCTCGAGGACCGACTCTATTATCTGCTGCAACCGCCACTGGAGCAGATTGTCGCCAGCAGCCACATCGAATTTCCGTTCAACCCGTTTCCGTATCAATTCGAGGGCATTGCCTTTCTCTACTCGCGGTACTCGGGAGTGTTGGCCGACGAGATGGGGCTGGGGAAGACGATGCAGGCCATCTCCACCATTCGGCTGCTGCTCTATTCGCGCGAGATCCGCAGCGTGCTGTTGATCTGTCCCAAGCCGTTGGTCACCAACTGGCAGCGCGAGTTTGCATTGTGGGCGCCGGAGATTCCCGTCACGGTTGTCGAAGGCGACCCCGCGCGAAGGCGCTATGTTTGGCAACAGGAGGTGCCCGTCAAGATCGTCAACTACGAGGCGGCGGTCCGCGAGCGCGAGCTGTTCGAGGACGAGCTGGTGTCGTTCGATCTCGTGGTGCTTGACGAGGCGCAGCGAATCAAGAACCGCAACAGCACCACCAGCGATGTGGTGCGGTCGGTGCCGCGGCGCCGCAGCTGGGCGCTGACGGGCACTCCGGTGGAGAACAGCCCGGAGGATCTTGTCGGCATCTTCGAGTTCCTGCAGCCGGGATATCTCCGGCCCGAGATGGGCGTCCGCGACTTGGCGGAGGCGGTGGGCGAGCATGTGTTGCGACGCACCAAGGACATGGTGCTGGATGACCTGCCGCCCAAAATGTTTCGTGACGCGGAATTGTCACTCACGAGTGAGCAGTGGGAGTCCTACCAGCGCGCGGAGGATGAGGGCGTTGTGAAACTTCAGGAGCTGGAGGACACGCTCACCATCCAGCACGTGTTCGAGCTCGTGCTGCGGCTGAAGCAGATCTGCAACTTCGATCCGCTCACCAAGGCCAGCGCGAAGCTCGAGCGGCTGCGGGCGGACATGGAGGAGGTCGTGGCCAGCGGCAAGAAGGCGATCGTGTTCAGCCAGTGGGTGCACACCATCGATGCGCTGGCCGATCGGCTCGCGGAGTATCAGCCGCTGCAATATCACGGCCGCATTCCCTCGCGCAAGCGAGACGGCGTGATCGACGAGTTCCGGCACAACCCCGAGCGCTCCGTGTTGCTGATGAGCTACGGCGCCGGCAGCGTCGGCCTGAACCTGCAGTTCTGCGAGTACGTCTTCCTGTTCGACCGCTGGTGGAACCCGGCCGTCGAGGACCAGGCCATCAATCGAGCCCACCGCATCGGCGCCGCGGGGCCGGTGACCGTCACTCGGATGCTGATGATGCAGACCATCGAGGAGCGAATCAATCAGGTGCTCGAAGAGAAGCGGCGGCTATTCGAGTCCATCTTTAGCAACGCCGCCGAGCCGACCTCCGCCGGGCTGACGCAGGAGGACATCTTTGGGCTCTTCAACCTGCGCGTTCGCGGCGCTGCGGCTTGACGCATCGTCGTGGTGCAGGCTGTCGTAGTGCAGGCTGCCAGCCTGCAAGAGTCGTGGTACAGGCTGCAATCGTCGTGGTGCAGGCTGCAATCGTCGTGGTGCAGGCTGCTAGCCTGCAAGAGTCGTGGTACAGGCTGTCGTGGTGCAGGATGCCAGCCTGCAAGAGTCGTGGTACAGGCTGCAATCGTCGTAGTGCAGGCTGCCAGCCTGCAAGAGTCGTGGTACAGGCTGCAATCGTCGTAGTGCAGGCTGCCAGCCTGCAAGAGT
>JAGQPF010000636.1 GCA_020426845.1 Planctomycetales bacterium | reverse complement strand
CCCGGGCGGCGCGTCCCCGGCCCCGCGCTACGCTGCACACGCCCCTTACCCTTCAAACCCCGCCCCCCCACCCACCAACCACCAACCACCAACCACCAACCACCAACCACCAACCACCAACCACCAACCACCAAACACCAAACACCAAACACCAACCACCAAACACCAAACACCAACCACCAAACACCAACCACCAACCACCAAACACCAACCACCAAACACCAACCACCAAACACCAACGGCGCTGCGCTTGCCCTGAACTACTCGGTGAGCCGCATCATCATCTCGCCGTCCGCAGCGACTTTCAGCGTCCCGGCCCACTCGGCGACCCCGGGGCGGCAGAAGCCGTTCTGCCCTTCGCGACAGAAGAAGTACTGTAGCTTGATGATCACCTCAGCCGCTCCGGCGGCGGCGGCGGGCGGCAGGGGCACCTTGGCGTAATAGCGGCCGTTGAATAGCCGAGCCGGAGCGGGCTGCGAGGAGGTCTCGGTGCGGAACGCATGTCCGTCGGGCCATTGGATCGTGAGCCGAGCGGGAGATTGCTCATCCAGCTTGCAGTTCTCCGGCAACTTGACGCTGGCCTCGAATCGCAAGTCGCCCTCGACGGTGCGAAGTGTGGTGGGAGGCAGTGCGCCGCGGTTGTCCGCCAGCGGAATGTTGATCGATAGTTGGGGCGGAGGCGGAGGCTGCAAGCCGTCGATGGACAGCGTCGATAGCGACTTGGCCGCAAGGTCGAAGACGCGAATGAGGTGGTTGTTGGTGTCGGCGATATAGAGTCGCTCACCGGCCACGCTCACGCCGGCTGGCTCGTCAAGCCGCGGCGGCGAGTCGGTGCGGCCCGGCTGCCCGTCTCCGACCAGCGTGGTCACGGCGCCATTGGAGGCGTTGATCGCGCGCACCTTGTTGTTGTACGTGTCGGCAACAAACACCTGTCCGGCATGGTAGGCGACTCCGATCGGATGCTGAAACAACGCGCGGCTCGCCGGTCCGTCGCGATCGCCAAAGGTGAACAGCCGGTTGGCCGGCAGCCCCGCCGTGCCGACCAATGTGCCCACGGCGCCACCGTCCAACGGCATGAAGCGAATCGAGCTGCCCTCGCTGTCGGCGATCAACAATCGCGTCCCATCGGTTGCCAAGCCGCTTGGCTGAGCGAACGACGCCGTGCCGGCGACGTAGGCGCCGCGCGGCGACCCGGCGCCGTCAATGATGTCCTCCGAACCATTGCCGGCCAATACTCGCATCGAGCCGCTGTCCAAGTGCAAGCGCCAGATCTGATGATTGCCGGCCATCGCGATCACCAGCTGGCCGTCGCTTAACAGCAAATCCCAAGGGCTCGACAGCTGCGTGCTGAGCGCGCGCAAACTCTGTCCAACTGTCGCTCGCTCGCGCTTCTCGCCCGTGCCGGCGATCGTCGTCACTTGCTTCGATTGCAGATCGATCAGGCGAATCTTGTGATTCTCGGTGTCCGCGACATACAGTTTGTCGCCATCGACTGCCATGCCCTGCGGGTCTCGAAACATCGCCTCGGCGAAACTTCCGTCGCGATCGCCGGCGACACCTTGACCAACGACGGCTTGCAGCCGGCCCGCCAGGTCCGCGACCACGATGCGGTGGTTCGAGCTGTCGGCAATAAACAACCGATTGCTCGCCGCGTCGGCCAGCACCTTGCCCGGATAGTGCAGTGGCGAAGGCTCGACCTTCGCCCGCTCGAGGTCGAAGCGCAGCGGAGTTTCGTCCAACTTCGAGCGGCGACGATACGCGGCAATCTGCTTCGTAAAAAACGTGCGCAGCTTGTCGTAGCCGATCTCGCCCTCGTAAACCGCGATGACGTATCCTTCGGGATCAATGATTCGCAAGCTCGGCCAAGTGTCGACGTCGTACCGCCGCCACAACGCCAGGCGAGGATCCGACAACACGGGATGCTCGATGTCGTAGCGCACGATCGCATCGCGCACGTTCTGTTCGTCCTGCTCCCCGGCGAACTTCGGCGAGTGCACGCCAATCACCACGACGTTCTTGTCAAACTCATGCTCGAGCTTCTTCAGCTCGGGCAGAATGTGCTTGCAGTTGATGCAGCAATAGGTCCAGAAGTCGAGGATGACAAACTTGCCGCGCAAATCCGACAACCTCAGTGGCGCCCGCGTGTTCAACCACACGCCGCCATCCAGCTCCGGAGCGCGAAGCTTGCGAGGCAACAGCTGTTGAGCCACCGCAGGATATGGGTCAAGTGCGCCGAGCGTCGACAGCAACGCAATTACGATCGCCAGGTATTGCAATCTCTTCATAGCCACGCCGAGAGCTGAAGGGACGTTCTGTAACCGTCCCCTCATTCTAGGTCGCTGGCGGCGCAAGGAAACCCGCTGCCTGGGCTGATACCGCGGGATTCCTGGCCTCATGACGAAAGAAACGAGCGATTCCCGGCCTGATGGCAAACCGGATGAGCGACTCGATCCCTCGCTGCCGCCTTCGGGCTACCTGTCCAGAGGCGAAAGGGCTGACTAGAACGCGTTGGCGTGCGTCTGCGCGATGCGAGCCAGCGCCGTTGCGCCAGCCGATGCCGCGGCGCGTTCTAGGTCGCGCAGCAGATCGGGGTAGCTCTGCAGGTCCGGCAGGCCGAGGTCCCAGCCGGCTTGCAACAAGCATTCGTATTCGCCGACGTGGTCCGCCCGGCGAGCACAACTCGCGGCTTCCTGGAGCCAATGGTCGGCCACTCGCGCGCGCAGCGACTCCTCGTCGCGCTGCCAGAGCGTGGTCAGGTACTCGTCGGCAGGGAATGCCACGTGGGACGCCAGCGACTGCAGGCGGTAGGCCGAAAACTTCCCGAACGACTCGGGGTACCACTGCGTGCGAAAGCGTATCGAGTCGTCGGTGAACGTCGACGCCCTCAGGCCGCGCCGATAGCGGTCTGCGGCCGTTGCCCAGTCGCCTCGCCGCTCGGCAGACCAGCCGGCAATATCGGCCGCCCAGGCCAGGTCGCCGCGGACCTCCAACACTTCCATGGCGTACTGCTCGGCGGCCTCCCAATCCTGCTGCACCAGCGCGTCGACGGGCATGTCCCAGCGCTCGCCAATGCGACGCCTGTCGGCCTCATCCAAATGGCTGCTGTCGAACATCCAACGCACGAAGTCCGGCAACCAAGGCGTTTCGAACTGCCGCGCGACGGCAGGAGCTCCGCGCGACCTGAGTGGATTGTCGAGACACAGCAGCGCGAGCTCACAGGCGGCGGGAACGACAGCGACTCCGGCATCCAACAGTTGCCGAAACAGTCGCCGCTCCGCACTGTTGTCGCTTGTGCTTGCGTCGTCGCCATCGGAGTCCTTCGCGCCGGAGTGCTCCGAGCCAAAGGGCTCTGGCCAGAACCGTTCCATCGCAAGCGTTCCCTGCTGCACGGCCCACTCGGCGGCGCCGTAGAGCTGCGATGTCGGCAACTCGGGATCGACGAACTCGGGTCGCCGCGCGCGACAGACTCGCAACGCGGCGTCGAACACCAGCGCCTCGGACAA
This sequence comes from Planctomycetales bacterium, assembly GCA_020426845.1. Classification (GTDB taxonomy): domain Bacteria; phylum Planctomycetota; class Planctomycetia; order Pirellulales; family Pirellulaceae; genus JAGQPF01. Next base: position 14,865 of record JAGQPF010000636.1, on the reverse strand, counting down.
GGTGTCGCCGTACGGCGCCCAGTCGCCCCCCGCGTGACTCCACCGCACAACCTCGCGGACAGTGTTGTCGACGCCGAATCTCAGACACAGCCAGTCGCCATAGTCGTTGCCGATCAACGGCAACGTATCGGGGCGCATGAAGCCCGCCCAGATCTCGTCATGCGTCGGCGCGAGCAGCTGTTCGGGCCGCAGCGGCTGGCAGAACTCCGCGCCGATCGGCTCGCGCCACAGCTCGTCATCCAGCCACGCGCGCACATCTCCCGGCAGCCGAGCCTGATATCGGTCTTCAAACTGGTGGGACCATTTCCCCACAGACACGACCTGACGGTAAAGTTGCTCGTCCTCGCCGGGAGGCCGATGGGTAGCCGTGAAAGAACATCTGTCGCGGCAATCGAAGGCGGCACGAAGCTCGATCGAGTTCGCTTGCCAGCCAGTGTTCTTCAACACATGCTACTTGACGAAGTAATCAACCACGCAAACATCTTCCACTCGCGGCCCCACGAGTTCCACGAACTTCTGATGCGCAGGGTGCGGCAGATAGGTGGCCCGGCCTTCCTTGTCCTTGAACGAGACAAAGAAGCAGTGTGTAAAACCCTTGGCTTTTCCTTCCACGCTGACATCCGTGCCCCACTCAAAGTCCACGATGACATCGATCTTGCCAGGCAGCGCAGCGAACGCCTGCTCGACCTCTTTGATCTCCTCGGCCGTCACCGAGTCCTTGAATTTGAAGAGCACCACGTGCCGCAGCAGCGGTGCCTCCTTGTCTTTAGCCATGGCGTGCATGCCCGCTTGAATACCTGTGAATACGAACAAAGCGGCACAAAAGGCGGCGAACGTGCGCATGGTGTAACTCGAAGGGTTGAAACAGCGGAAACAGAGCGAGAACGTCAGCCGAGACTTCCTTCGCAAGAATTGAGAACTTGCCAACTCGGCCGCCACTCAAATTTAGCCCGAAGCGGTCAAAATAGGAACCGCCAGAGCTGTCAGCCAGCGAAATGAGCCGGTGGCACAGGCTGCAAGCCTGAGTATTCCGGTTTTTGACCGCAGCTTGCAGGCTGGCAGCCTGCACCACAGTTTTTCCATGCCTCCCGGCTAGACCAGCCGTCGGTACGGCTCGTGGCCATAGTACTTGGGACGCGAGTCCAAGCGGACATGCAGCCAAGCCACGCCGCCGCCGGCGGTGCTCAGCCAGACCGGCGTCTCCGGACGCTCGGCGACGATCCGCAACATCGCATCGCCCACCACCCGCCACAACGCATCGATCTGCTCGGCCGGCGCCTCGCGGACAAAGGCGGCCAAGTGCCCATAGGCCTCCTCCGCCGCTCGCGGCGAGGGCACGACGAGCGTGGCGTCCCCCCGAAGATTGGTGAAGCAGACGACCCCGTGGTGTTCGTCGCCCAACACAAAGTGCTCGGCAAACGCAGCGTTGTCCGAGCGGCGAGTCGCAAAGCCGGAAGCTTCCAGCAACACGTACTCGAACGGTTGCTCCAGCCGCGACTTCGTCATGCCCGGAGTCTCCCAACGGAATCCGTCCCACGGCGTCTCGGCCAGCTGCTCGACGAAGTGACGCCGAAAGTCGCCGTTGTCGCGCCACAGTTCGAGCACCTCGCCATAGCAAAGTGGCTGACCGTTTTGGGCGATGCGGCAGCGCCGCGCTCGCCCCACCATCTCCAGAGTCGTCTCGAACATCGCACCCTCTGGGAGATAGACGCGGGTTGGATGAGGGAGGCGCGGCGTCAGTCCAGCTCTTGCTTCTGCCAGTCGAACATTTCAAGCCACTGGTAGTCGCCGCGCAGATAAGACAGCATCGCCTCCGTCACCGACTCGCCAGGAACCGGAGCGGGGACCTCGTAGTGCGAGGAGACGTTTACCAATTGATGTTCGAGCAGATACCCTTCGTCAATCCGCAACGTTTGCAGGTAGGTGCCTTCCGTGCGGGAAAGAATGGCGAACGGATTGTCTTCGTTCGGATCGATCCGGCCGATCATCTGCCGAATTTTCGCAGCGGTCGCGGGACCCTGATAATGAAACGCCGGGCAGTCCAGCACCGGGCGAACCGAGTCGGCGGCAAAGTTGATCAAGATGTGGGCATCGCATCCGCCTTGGCCAAGTGTCGGCTCGGTGACTACGACACACGTCTCGGGCAGCTTGCGTGGAAATGCGCGGATGTGATGGAACAGGCGGCCACCCCGCGCGACAACACTGGTGACGTCGCGCGCCTGCAACGAGCGAGGCTTGAGCCCCAATGTTGGCCATGCCTCGGCCGCATACTGCAGCGCTGCGCCGGAGTCGACATCGCGGATCGCCTCCGCCTCGCCGGTCCACCGGGCCTCACAAGGGTCGCCTGCGATGGAGGCCCGACCGATCAGCAGCTCTCGGTATTGCCGCAAATCGAGCAATCGCATCGACGCCGCTCCAGCACTATTGACCCGTCAACACTAAAACGTTGGCTTGCCGCCGCCCCAAGCTCGTGACTCGCCACGACTTCGCGAGTTTTCCAACCCCAAAATTATGGCTTGACGGTCCACTAGTCGAACCATTTCTTGATCTTGTGAAGTGTGGTCTCGCGGCCGGCGCGAGCGATGGAGGTTGTGAGCGGAATCTCCTTGGGGCAAACCGCGACGCAGTTTTGCGCGTTGCCGCAGACCTGAATTCCGCCCTCGGCGGTCAGCGCGTCGAGCCGCTCGGCTGCCGCTCCGGCGCCCGTCGGATGCGAGTTGAACAACACGGCCTGGCTGATTGCGGCGGCGCCGACAAACGCAGTCTCGTTCGCCTTCCGCTTGCGAGCCTCGAAGTCCTCGTTCGACTCGCCGTCCATCCGAGTCAGCTCGACCTTGGTGTATTGCGGACATGCCTCCAGACAACAACCGCAGCTCATGCACTGGCTCAGCGGATAGGACTGCTCTTGCTGAGCCCGAGTGACGCGCGGCCCGGGGCCCATGTCGTAATAGCCATCAACGGGCACCCAGCCCTTGACCTTCTCGAGCGCCTGGAACATCCGCGCGCGGGAGACGACCAAGTCGCGAACGACCGGAAACTTGCTCATCGGCTCCAGGTCGATCTGCTTCGGGTTCTCCTCCAACAGCCTGTCGACCAAGGCGGAGCACGACTGGCGAACGCGGCCATTGATCACCATCGTGCAGGCGCCGCAAACCTCCTCGAGGCAGTTGCACTCCCAGGCAACCGGCGCCACGTCCTTGCCCTCGGCGGTGGTGGCCTTGGCAGCAACCTGCTGCAGCACGCTGATCACGTTCATGTCCGGTCCGTAGGAAACGCGGTGGCGTTCCCAGTAGCTTGCTTGGCCCGGGCCATCTTGCCGCAAGATGCGGACGTCAAATTCCTCAGGAGGGCCGCCGGAATGATTGTCTGACATGGTCATACCTGTTCATTTGACTTGCGGCTTGGCCGCCAGTCGCGTCTGCAAGGGTCAATGAGATCAGTGAGTTCGCGGGAACCAGGGGGAAGCGGTTGGGCCTCCATCGCAGGCGGCCCTTGTAAGGCCAATGGAGACCAATGAGCCAGCCGCCGGCGCGGTGGATTGTGAGTCGCCACCGGCGAGCAGGTCAAGACGAAACTTTGGCGCCTTCGCCGGAAGCGAGGGCCGATTTGCCGCTCGCCTCCGCGGCCTTCGTGCGGCGCGTCCAAACCTCCTCGATGACGTCGCCGCCCACGATGCCATACAGACGGGGGCGAGGCGGAATCAAACTGGTGTCGACATCCTCATAACTTAGCTCGGGCTGCTCGGAGCCGGCGTCCCACGAGCCAATCGTGGACTTCAGCCACTTGTCGGTGTTGGCGGCAAAGCGGTCGCACCAAGCCTCGGCCTCCCGCAGCCGCTCGGCGGGCTCGGTCGCATCGAGGCTCGGCATCGCGAAGTCGGGCTTGAAATGGGCGCCGCGGCATTCGTCGCGTTGGCGAGCGCCTTTCAAGATCGTCTTGGCGAGCGGGAACATGTCGAGCAGCGCCTTGGTGAAGACGACATTCTGGTTGCTCCAGCTGCCCGTGTCCGACAAGGAAGCCTGCTTGGCCCGCTCATGCAGCTCGTCGACCTTCGCAATCGCATCGTCCAGTTGCGCGTTGCGGCGCACCACGGTGGCCGCCTTGGTCATCACGTCGCCGAGCTGCTGGTGAATCAGATAAGGATTCTCGCCGCCATCGCGCCGCAGCAGCGACTGATGCCGCTCTCGCTCGCAGGCCACGGCGCCGGAGAACAGCGAGGCGTCCTGCTCGGACGCGGCGCCGCATTCCGCCATCCAGTTCTCGATGCCCGGCGCGACAAACAAGCCGCTGAAGATGCAGCTCAACAGCGAGTTCGCGCCGAGGCGATTGGCGCCATGGTACTGGTAGTCGCACTCGCCGATCGCGTAGAGCCCGGGGATGTTGGTCGTTTGATTTCGCGGCGAGCCCGGCAGCAAGCCGCCGGTGGCGCTCTTCTCGTAGTCGACCCACAGCCCGCCCATCGTGTAGTGCACGGCCGGGAAGATCTTCATCGGCATCTCGCGCGGGTCGACGCCCTGGAACTTCTCGTAGATCTCGAGAATGCCGCCCAGCTTCCGATCGAGCTCGTGGCGGTCGATGTGCGTCAGGTCGAGATACACGCACTGCTTGTCGGCCTCGACGCTCAGCCCTTCATTGACGCAGATGTCGAAGATCTCGCGAGTGGCGATGTCGCGAGGAACGAGATTGCCGTATTCGGGATATCGCTCCTCGAGGAAGTAGTAGCGCTCGTCCTGTGGAATCTGGCGCGGGTCGCGACTGTCTTGCGGAGTGCGAGACACCCAGACGCGGCCGCCCTCGCCGCGCGCCGACTCGCTCATTAGCCGCAGTTTGTCGGCGCCGGGAATGGCCGTCGGGTGCACCTGAATGAACTCGCCATTGCCGTACTTGGCGCCCGCCTGGAAGCTGCGGCTCACCGCGCTGCCGCTGCACACCATCGACATGGTCGAGCGGCCGTAGATCAGGCCGCAGCCGCCGGTGGCCAGCACCACCGCGTCTGCCGGAAACGAGCGGATCTCCATCGTCACCAAATCTTGGCCGACGCAGCCGCGGCAGACGCCGTTCTCGTCGAGAATCGGGGAGAGGAAGTCCCAATACTCGTACATCGTGACTTTGCCTTCCGACTTCCACCGCCGCACTTGCTCATCCAGCGCGTAGAGCAGTTGCTGCCCAGTGGTGGCGCCGGCAAAGGCGGTTCGCTTGTACAGCGTGCCGCCGAAGCGACGCCGATCGAGAAAGCCCTCCAGCGTGCGGTTGAAGGTGACGCCCAGGCGATCCATCAAGTCGATCACCTTCGGCGCCCAGTCCGCCATCTCCTTGACGGGCGGTTGATGATTCAGGAAGTCGCCGCCGTAGACGGTGTCGTCAAAGTGCTGCCACTCGCTGTCGCCCAACTGGCGCGTCTGATCGTTGCAACTGTTGATGCCGCCCTGAGCGCAGACGCTGTGCGAGCGTTTGACCGGGGTGAGGCTCATCAGGTCGACGTCGATGCCGAGCTCGGCGAGCTTCATGGTCGCCGCCAGTCCGGCCAGCCCGCCGCCGATCACCATTACGCGTTGCTTCGCCATCGTTCAGTTGTCCTCGTCGCTTGAGTCCGCTAGTCCGCGGGGCAGTTCCGCGCCGCGGCGTTGTATCTGTCTAAGCTTGTTCGAAGTGGATCACCAGCGCCGCCGTCACTCGCTGGCGGCGTCGCCCTGGCTCACGGCGCTCTCATCGTGCCCATGGCCTGCGCGCTTGTGTCCATCGCGCTCGAGATCCAGGTCGCCCGACTTGACTCGCTCCTCAATCCGCCGATCCTCCAGCTGACGAGCCGCCTTGATGTCCTCGTCGCTCAACATCGTGAAGCCGCTCCAGGCGCCCAGCGAAACGAGCGCCAATCCGATCCCGAAGACCAGACAAACCACGCCGGCTCGGCGCTGCGCGGCAGGCGTGATCCACACGCCCCAAGTGATGCCCATCGTCCACAGACCGTTGGCCAAATGGAACACGCAGGAAAGGATGCCGACCAGATAGAACAGCGACACCACCACCGATTGCTGCATCGCCTCGGCCGCGGTCGAGGTCGCGTTCAACGGAGCGAAACGGGCGCCGCCCCAAGGCCGCACCACCGCGTCCAGCCACCACTCGAAGTGGAACAGCCCGTGCATTTGCAGGACGTGAAACAAGATAAACACCATCGCGACCATGCCGCTGGCACGCTGCATCGTGTAGCGAATGTTGGCCCCATATTGGTACCGGCCCGTGTTGGGCAGTCCGCCTTGAATAATCATCACGCCGATGACGGTGTGGAAGATCAGGGGCAGGAAGATGAACAACCATTCGACCAACGGCAGCACGATCCCCAGGCTGTGGATCTGGTCCACCGCCTTTTGATAGGTCATCGCCCCGTTGTTCACACTGGCATTCACCACCAGATGAACCACCATGTAGGCGCCGACCGGGATCAACCCGCTAAGCGAATGAAGTCGCCGAATCAGGAACTCGTTCCTGCCTAAAAAGCCGGTCGATGCGTGGTCGGTCACGGAGGTCCTTTCACAGCGTCCGCAAATGCCAACGGGCGAGCTCGTGCGAGACCCACTGTCCTGCCAAAGGACAGGCCGGCACGCGCTTTCAGCGCCGCTCAAATCGTCAAAACCAGGAACAGGACAGGACTTACGCAACGCGGCCATTGCTGGCGCCCGAACTCAAACAGCCCCCAGGAGGGGTCGCTCAAGGCGAGTGGCTTTGGACGATGTCGATCGGGGCCAAGCCCCGGTCCATCGAAAAAGAGAGCAAAAACCGCGTCGCCAGCGCATCGATCCTGGCGAATGAGTTAGTAGTATAGGGGAGTTCGGGGCCCTGACAAGATGCCCAAGCCGGTCCCGCGCACGACACTAAACACGCGTGGCAAATTGACTTACGGCGATGCAGCGGAGCCGGCGGCCGGCCTTGGAGACGATCCGCCGCACCGTTTTTCGACTTGACGCCGGCAGAGCGACTGATTTGACAGTCGCCACGTGGCTCAAACTGCCCAAAACGCCAATTTGACCGGCCGGGTTTTGCAGGGCATGCTCTTCTGGTGGAATCGGTCTGCCAAAGCTGCACCAACCTCGACGTCACGCTGTGCCACTCCGCCAAGCTGGCGCTTCGCAGTAGCTCGAGAACCCAATTCCCTGCTATTTTTGCGATTCGGTCGCTCTGGCGCCCAAGTTGCCCATCTGGATAAGATCGAGGTGGGCCTTGACAGATTGGCCCTAACAGCCGGTTGAAAAAGAACCAACCGCTGTTGTCATCGGCTTCCTACGACTTCTGTTTCTTATTCTCGTGATTCGGCGCCGGGCCGATTGTTGCGATGAATCTAGTCACACCCAGCATTTTGATCACCGACGACGATCGAGACTTCCGCGAAACCTTGCACGAAGTCTTCGCACCGCGCGGTTTCCGCACGCTGCTGGCCGAAGACGGCGAGCAGGCGCTGAAGGTGCTGGAAGTCGAAACCGTGCACCTGATGCTGCTCGACATGCACATGCCTCGCTTAACGGGGCTCGACACCATTCGCCGAGTGCACGTGCGTTTCGGACATATGCCCTGGATTCTGATGTCGGCCCGCTTGGACGACGACCTGAGAAGCGAGGCGGAGCAGGAAGAGGCCTGCTCGGTGCTGCCCAAACCGTTCAGCTTCGTCGAGCTCACTTCGGCTGTGAAGCGCGCCCTGCAGAGGACCTACGGCTGGCAGCCGAAGGAATGAACGGCGGGGTGCGAGTCGTCGATCTCAGCGTCCCGCTCGACAACGATCGCCAATGGGCGCCCTGGTGGGCACGCAATCGCGTGAAGCGACAGAACCACGCGTTCGGCGCCAAAGTCATTCGTTGGCTGTTGGGACTTCGGCCTCGCCATCTCAAGACCGGCGTCGGCTGGGCCAACGACGTCATCAAACTCTCCACACACGGCACCACGCATGTCGATGCGCCGTGGCACTACGGTCCGGAATGCGCAGGCAAACCGGCGCGGACCATCGACCAGATGCCGCTGGATTGGTTTCACGGCCCCGGCCTCGTGCTGGATATCCGTGAACTTGATCGACAACAAGCCGCATCCGTGGATGATCTGCGCCGCGCCGCGGACCGCATCGGCGTCAGCATTCAGCCCGGCAACATCGTGCTGATTCAGACCGGCAACGACCGACTACTTGGCTCGCCCGCGTATTTCAACTCGGGGCCCGGTGTCAGCGCAGCGGCCACCCACTGGCTACTGGACCAAGGCGTCCGCGTCACCGGCATCGACGCCTGGGGTTGGGACCGCCCGCTGAAGGCGCAGGCAGCCGAGGCAATTCAATCGGGGCGCAATGACATCTTTTGGGAAGCTCATTACGTCGGCGTGGAGCGCGAGTACTGCCACATGGAGCGACTCGCCCAACTCGATCAGCTGCCAACTCACGGCTTTCAAGTTTGCGCCTTTCCGCTCAAGGTCGTCGGCGGCTCCGCCGGTCCGGCGCGAGTCGTCGCGTTGGTGCCGGACGACGAACCTTGAGAAGAGCAAGCGGCCTCCTAGCGCCTCCAGGCCCCTGCTCACTAACGCGGGAGACGAAAGTCCGCTTTGCCGTTGTCGACCCTCACCGACCTGGCCTTCGCGTCGAACCACAATCGCTCCGCTTCCACCCGGAGGCCGTCTTTCGAAATGTCGACAAACGTCACGTGCCGGTCGCACTCGACAATCGCGGGCTCGAACGCGAAGCAAATCGAGTCGGCGGTAAAACGATAGTCGTCGTCCTCCAACTGAGCCTTCCCGCGCAGCTCCAGCCGGTCCGACTCCGCCGAATAGCTGACTTGATCGGCGGCGACGCGCATCGACTCACCCAGTGACATGCGGGCGTCACCGTCCAAGGTGAGCCCGAGCAACTGCAATTCGGCCTTCTTGCCCGGCTTCGCTCGAGCGATTCGCACTTCGCCACGACGGGCGGCTATCTGCAATTCGTGCCCTTGAAATTGCAGCCGATCGCCACGGATGCGGATCTCCCGATCGTCGATCTCGAACTGCAGACCACCTCGCAACTCACACCGCAACGACAGCTCCTTGAGCGCCAGGACCAACGGCGCCAATTCGTTGGCCGGACGATCGTCTCCTGCCGCTCGCAGCAGCCATTGCTCCGCCTGCGCAGCGCCTTCGGCGCCATCCTTGGCGTTGTTCGGCTCCGCGGCCGGCGCGTGGACGTGAGGCTTTGCATTGGCCTTTCGATCGTTTTCGGCAGCCGGAGGCGAAACGGTCAGCGCCGGAATCGGCGGAAAGTACTGCACATCATCTCGCAGGTAGTAAGGAGAGGGCAGCACCTGCCCTTGAGACGAGGGCATCACCCGTGGCAGATCCGGCGTCTGAGCATCGGCGCCACTGTGGTCTTTCGCCGCTGGCCGAGGGGGCTCGTTGCCGGTACGCGGACGGTAGACGTCCGGTTGCGGAGTCGGAGTTTCTCGCCATTCGCCAGGGATCTTCCGATGCGAGGCCCCGGTAGTCTCCGACGGCAGGGACCGATCGCCGGGCGCCAGCAGCTCGGCATCGATCAGCAGCACAACCGCCTCGCCGTCGATGCCGTGGCTCCCAACCGCCAGCGTCTCTCCCGAGTCCAATTTTGCCGTGACCGACCAGAACCGACTGCGAACTTCCGGCACTTGTACCGTGGCTACCGAATTCGGCCTCAGCTGAAACGTAAACGTGTCGACTTTCTCGATGCTGCTCTCAATCACATCGCACTTCAGTTCGATTTGTCCAGCCGCACGGCCGCCACGATTCGTCGTGGTACGGGTCCACCGGGCCTCACGAGGGTCGCCTGCGATGGAGGCCCGACCGGTCTTGAGCGTCGGCAGCAGATTCAGCGTCCAGCCTTCCTTGACGACGTTGATCACGGGCTCGGGCTTGCCGGACTCCTCCGCAGCCAAGCTGACAACAAACGGCCGCATCACGACGTCCGACACATTGGCCGCTTGCCCGACCCAGGTGCGAACCACGGGCATCTCCGTCAACTTGACGCCTTCTTGACGTTCCGCCAGCGCAACGATGGCTTGCATCTGATTGGCAGTCAGCACACGATTCAGCACAAGCTGGCTGGGCGCGATGGTTGGATCGAGCACCAATTTCTCCATCGGCACGGCGGGACCTTGCTGAGGCGGCAGGCGCCAGTCGATATTCAGCTTCGCCAGCAAGTCGGCTGGCATGCGCAGCATCCGTGAGCGGAGCCTGACTTCGGCAAAGCCGTGCCGTCGGAACAGCTCCAGTTGTCGCTTCAATTCACGGTGCTTGGCGGGCGTCGCCAATACGGTCAGTCGTCCGCCTTCGACGGACGCGGCGCCCCACTGGCGGTGCGCTGCCTCGGCGTCCGCCTCCAACACTCGAGCGGCCTCAGTCGGTTGCAGCTCGGTTTTCAAACCCAGTAGATGCACAAGCTGGTCGCCATCTAGCTGCGTGGCATGGGGGCTACGCGCCGCTGGCACCAGCAAGTCGCCCACCTCGTAGCTTCGCGCCTCGAGCTTCAACGGGCGGCTCGGCGGCGATGCAAGAGCTTGCGCGCCTGGCCGCTGAGCTGACACAAAGCTGGCACCCGGCAGGGCGACAGCACAGCCGGCCAACAACACGAGCCAGCTGACGACACCTCGTTCTTTCGGCATTCCATTTCCCAATCGCATGATAGCCTCCATTCGACGCGCGGTGATTTCCACGGGCCGCACTCCCGGCAAGGCCGGCGCGACCCGCAACGAACGTTTCCTCTCCAACACCTCCAGCAAGCATCTCGCATAGGCGGCAGGCTGGCAGCCCAGCCGAGCCACTGTTTCCTGATCGCAAAGCCGCTCCGACGCGCCCGTCAAACGAGCGGCAACCCAGTGGATGAGCGGGTGGTACCAATGCAAACTGACCGCCAGGCACTGCAACATGGACCACCAGAGATCGCCGCGGCGGACATGCATCAGCTCGTGCGCCAGCAACGGCTCGATCTCCCCCGCCCCCCTGCCCTCCACGAGAAACGCGGGCAGCAGAATCGTGGGGCGCCAGGCGCCAAGCACCGCCGGACCGATGTTGCGATTGACGACCAACACCTGCACACGACGCCCCGGACGCACCTTGTCGAGCGCAGACTGCAGCGCCGCATCGACCTCAGCAGAAGTTGGAGCCGCATGCCGGCGCACCAGCCGTAGGAACAACACCAGCCGAGCGACGGTGATCACGAGCCCCAACGCGGCGCCGACCAGCCAGACCCTCGCCAACCAGCCCCAGCCCCAGTCCCAGCCCCGGTGACCAATGCGGAGCGACGGCGTCGTGATGGCCGCCGATCGCGCCGCCGCCGGTGGCGAGTCGCTGGCTTGCCAAGGCAATGGCGCTTGCCAACTCGCCTCGCTTTCACTCGCTGACTGAGACGAGGCCTCTCGCTCGGCCAACCCGACTCGACTGGCTTGAACACGCCGCGACGATTCCATTGCCACGACATCGAGCTCGGGTGTGCTTGGCGTTGCTGCCGAATGTTGAGACGCTGGCCATGGCAGCCACGACAACACACCGCACGGCGAGGACCACAAGGGCGGCGTGACGCACTTCAACAGCACGACTGCCCACAGCGCATGCGCCAACCGAGGGCGCTGCCGAGCGACCAGACGGGCGACCGCCGCGGCGGCCAACGCCACAACGGTGACCTGAGCAGCTTGCAGGACCAACAACGGCAACCATTGATCGATGCTCATCGCTTTCCCCTTCCTTGCTTCCCCTGTTTTCCCTGCCGGCCTCGTTGTGTTGACTCGGAGCTCGGCTTTTCTTCCTGGCCGCGCTCCAGCCGATCGATTAATTCGCGCAGCTCCTTGATCCCGTCCTCGTCGATGCCGCGTTCTTCAATGAGATGTCGCACCAACGGCATCGTCTCACCGGCAAACAGCTTGTCGACCAGATCGTCGACCGTGTCCCGGATCACGGTTTTGGGCCGCGCCTTGGCGGCGTAAATACGCACTCGCCCCTTGAGCTTCGACGTCGCATAACCTTTGGTCTCGAGGCGCCGCAAGTAGGTTTGCACGGTCGCAAAGTCGATCTCGCGGTGTTGCAACAGCGCCTCGTGCACCTCGCGCACGCCAGCGGGCCCAATCTCCCAAAGGGTGCGAGCCACCTCCATCTCACCCTTGGACAACGGCGGTCGTTCCGACATCAATGAATCCCCCGACACGAGGCTCCGCAGCAATCACGTACAACTGTACGGGAATATAGCGGTACAGTTGTACGCGTGTCAACACCAAGCGCAGCGTGCACAGGCTGCACTACGTGGCACAGGCCGCCAGCCTGTGATGTGCACCGGAGATACTGGCGGTAGGACGGACTGGAAGTCCGTCCTACGTCCGTCGTACACGTGCGAATGCAGGCTGGCAGCCTGCACTACGTTGCCTTGCCTCGTCGTCGGCGGCGCAGCCAGTAGACCATCAGTCGCCGCACCACTCGGCCTAGCCAACGGGCGAGCGTTGGCGAGCGTTTGCGGTCCTCGACTCGCTTCCGCAGCTCGGCGAAGAAGTCGGGAAGCCGCAAGGAGCAATCGGCCTCGCGCGGAAACGGCAGCACCACCTGTTCGGGCGAGATGACGATCGGAATCACCGTGCCGTTGTAGAACGTCAATCGCGACAAGTGCCAACGATGTTGGGCGCCGGGACTGACCTGCACCGAGCAAAAGTGCTGATCGGCCTCGAAGCGAATATACTCGCCGCCGCGAATCTCCAGCAGGGCGCCGAGCCGCTCCACGAGTTGCCGGCTGAGATTGCGTCGCCGCAATGAGCGGCCGAGAAACGCCAGGCAGAGCGAGATTCCCATGCCGCTGACCAGAAACCATTCGGCGTGCAAGACCGCAGCGGTCAGCGTGACGTTGACTAGCATCCCGCCGAGAAAAATCGCCATCCCGGTTCCCTCGCCGACGTTCACCGCCGTGAGATAAGCCTCCACCCCGCGGTGAATCGACCGCGGCGTCACGAGGTAGTAGGCGACCAAGGGGGACTTTCCCACCTGCGCATCGTCCGGCGCCGCCAGCTCGGCATCGGTGCACACCGGAGATGCGTAAGGATTCTCGTCCATTGCCCCATCCTAACAACTTCGCGGGCATCACCCAAACTCCGCTGCAAGGCTTCCCGCGGGCCGGTCCAGCGCCTACGATCACATTCGTCCCCACTCTCCCATGTTCGCGGAGCGTCGCCACTTGAACGAAATTCGGCTACAAATACCTCGCGTGTTGGCTCGCTATGCCGATGGGCGGACAGAGCTGTGGCTCGCCGGCGCCACGGTTGGCGAGCTACTGACACATTTGCGTCAAGAACGCCCCGAGCTATACCGATGTGTCTGTGACGAGACAGGGCGAGTGCGGACTCACATCAATCTTTTCGTCAACAACGATTTTTTACACCAACGCGACGGACTGAACACGGAATTGACGGCGGACGACGTCGTGTCGGTCTTTCAAGCCGTATCGGGAGGCTGACATGAGTGATCGGACGTTGCTGAGCATCGGCACCAAGAAGGGCGTGTTTGTGGCCGAGTCCGACGCGGACCGGCAGCAGTTCGAGCTGCGCGGACCCTTCGGCGCCGGCGTCGGCGTCTACACGACGATGATCGACACTCGCACATCGCCGCGCGTCTACGCCTCCAGTTGCAACGCCTTCTTCGGCATGAAGCTGCTGGTTTCGGACGACCGTGGCGGCTCGTTTGCCGAGCAGGCGGCGCCGGCGTTCCCCGAGGACGACGGCCGCGCGCTGGCGAACATCTGGTCGCTCGAGCCCGGCGACGAGCCCGGCGAGCTGTATTGCGGCGTCGAGCCTGCGTCGCTGTTCCATAGCCATGACAACGGTGAATCATGGCAGCTGGTCGACGGGATCAGCAACCATGAGCACGCGCGGCAATGGCAGCCCGGCAACGGCGGCCTTTGCATGCACACGATCGTCCGCGACGGCAGCCGCCTGCACCTGGGCATCTCAACCGGCGGGCACTACCTGAGCGAGGACAACGGCGAGACGTTCGCGGCGGCCAACACGGGCGTCGGCGCGGGCTTTGTGCCGGACCCGTTCCCCGAGTTCGGGCAGTGCGTGCACAAGATCGCCGCGCATCCCGCTGCGCCAGGCCGACTCTACATGCAGAACCACGGCGGCTGGGCCGACTGGCATGGTCCCGGCGGTCCACGGCCAAACATCGGAGTGCTCCGAAGCGACGACTTCGGCAAGAGCTGGCACTCGATCGCCGAGGGCCTGCCCAACGACTTCGGCTTCCCGATCGCCGCGCATCCCCACAACCCCGACGTCGTCTACGTGATGCCTCATGAGCCGATGACACGAACCTGCCCGAGCGGCTCGCCCGGCGTCTGGCGCAGCCAAAGCGGCGGCGGCAACTGGGAGCGGCTCGCCAACGGCATGCCGACTCACGACACCTACTTCACCGTGCTGCGCGATGGCATGGCGATCGACAACCACCTCTCCCCAGCCCTCTACTTCGGCACCACCACCGGGCAGCTCTGGATCGGCCACGAAGGCGGCGAGAAATGGACCTGCCTCTGGAACTCCCTGCCCCCCATCTACAGCGTCAAAGTCGCCAACATCTGACCCCGCGCTGGCTCCACAAGCTTGCGCTGATTCCACGGGCTCACGCGCCGGTTCCACGGGCTCACACCCGTGGCTAACATCTGTCGCCCCTCCGGGGCTTTTGCGCTTGACTTGCGAGAGCTGGAGAGAAGCGATTTTGCTCCGGCCTGAGGGACTCGCGCCGGTTCCACGGGCTCACGCCCGTGGCTAACATCTGTCGCCCCTCCGGGGCTCTTGCGCTTAACTTGCGAGTGTTGGAGGGAAGCGATTTTGCTCCGGTCTGAGGGACTCGCGCCGGTTCCACGGGCTCGCGCCCGTG
>JAGQPF010000635.1 GCA_020426845.1 Planctomycetales bacterium | reverse complement strand
GCGCACGTTCGCTCCCTTCCGCCACCAAGTGGAATTGACCGCCGGGAGCCGGTTCGGCCGCTACAAGGTGAAGAGGGAGCTCGGCCGCGGCGCCATGGGCGCCGTCTACCTGGCGTTGGACGCGCAACTGGACCGCGAGGTCGCCATCAAGATCCCGACGTTTGAGCGGGAAAACATTGCCGAGGATGTCGAGCGGTTTTATCGCGAGGCGCGAGCCATGGCGACCTTGAGCCATCCCAATCTCTGTCCCGTCTACGACGTGGGTGAGATCGATGGTATTCACTACTTGACGATGCAGTTCGTTGAGGGCCGCCCGCTGTCGGACTTTCTGAAGGGTGGGAGATCGCATCCGCCCAAGCAAGTGGCGGCCGTCATTCGCAAACTGTCGCTGGCTCTCGAGGAGGCTCATCACGCCGGCGTGATTCATCGCGATCTCAAGCCCGCAAACATCATGCTCAACCAGCGCAACGAGCCGATCATCATGGACTTCGGCTTGGCGCAACGCCGCAAGGAAAACGAGACGACTCTCACGCAGACCGGCCAAGTCATGGGAACGCCGGCCTACATGTCCCCCGAGCAAGTAAGGGGCAGGCAAGACACCATCGGACCGCCGAGTGACATCTATGCGCTCGGTGTCATCTGCTACCAGCTCCTCACCGGCAAACTTCCATTCGCCGGCTCCTTGGGCGAAGTCATGGCGGCGATTCTCACCGAGGAGCCTCCGCCGCCATCGAAGCTCAACCCTCAAGTCGATCGTACCATTGAAGCCATTTGTCTTAAGGCCATGGCCAAGCAGATCGGACGGCGTTACGCGTCCGCGGCTGACCTGGCAAAGTCCTTGCGCGGCTATCTCAGCGGCGAACGGCTGCCGGAAGGCGACACACAACTCACTCTATCGGAGGCTCCTTCCTCCGGCTCCGTGAACTCAACCGGCAAGGAAATGGCGTTGGCGGAGGATTTCTTTGCCGATCTGATCGTGGAGGACGCAGGGACAATCGCCCCATCAACGCTCGGATCTAGTCCGCCGAAAACGATGACGGCTCTCAGCTCTGCGACCACCCCGCGCAAGACTAGCCGCTCGAAGCAAACGCCGACGTGGGTGTGGATCGCTGGCGGAAGTGGCGTGTTGCTGTTGCTGGGCATCCTCATCGCAATCTTCGCCAACAACGGCTCGAATGATGACCGAGTCGCGGGACGAACGGGTGGCACAACGAAGACCGCCCGCGAGGCGCTTGCCTCCGGCACCACAGGCAGTTCCGAACCGACAAACGAGTCAGCTCCCCTCGCTGCCGCCGCCCCATTCACTGCCAGTCAAGCAGTGGCGAGCCAAGAAGCATGGGCGAGACACCTTGGCATCCCCGTCGAATACACCAACTCCATCGGCATGAAGTTTCGCCTCATCCCGCCCGGCGAATTCCTGATGGGAAGCGCGTCCGAGGAGATTGAAGCCGCGCTGAAGGCGGTTGGGTTCGAAAACTGGCGAGAGTACGTCGAGAGCGAAGCGCCTCGGCACAAAGTAATACTCACAAAGCCGATTTACGTCGGGGTCACCGAGGTGACGCAGTTGCAGTACGAGCAGGTGATGGGGAGCAACCCGTCGTACTTCTCGGCCACGGGCGGCGGAAAAGGGGCTGTCGTCGGCCTGCAGACCGGCATGCATCCGGTCGAATTGGTGAGCTGGTACGACGCGGTCGACTTCTGCGTCAAGCTGAGCCAGCGAGAGAGTCGGAGACCGTTCCATCTTCGATCAGGTGACACGGTGACCGCGTTGGCAGGCGACGGTTATCGACTGCCGACCGAGGCCGAATGGGAGTACGCTTGCCGGGCCGGGACCACGACGCGGGCCTGGAGCGGCGACACGAACCCGGATTTGAGTCGGACGGCTTGGTTCGACAGCAACTCGGGCGCCCGCACGCACGCCGTCGGCGAGTTGGCCGCCAATCCCTTCGGACTGTCGGACGTGCATGGCAACGTATGGGAATGGGTGCAGGACAGTTGGGACCCGTCCTTCTATAAACAGTTTCAAGAAACGGCCGCCATCGACCCCGTCAGTCCTCCTTCCGACGAGCACAATCGACGAGTGTTCCGGGGCGGCAATTGGAACTCATCCTCGTTTGACTGCCGCTCGTCGTTTCGCCTTGCCCTTTCGCCGGCCTCCCGCACCAACTATGTCGGCATTCGCGTGGTGTTGCCAGCGGAGAATCTCAAAAGTGCGACATCAATTCGGCCGGTAACACTTAGTCGTTGGTCGAGTCGAACTGAATTCTCGCGCCATAGTCAAAAAAATCATCCCAATACCCTTTGCCTGCCGAGGCTGGGGACTTGAAAACGATGGCGTAGCCTACCTTGCCTGCAATGACCAGAAGGATCGCCTCAAACCGTGGGCCATTCTCGTCGTGGCCTTCGAAAGAAAGCCAACCCACTTGTTGTCCATCGATAGTAGCGTTCCCCTGTTGAATGTTTTCAGCATCTTCAAGAATGCCAAGATGAACACCAATCAAGAATCCATCCATTCCTCCGCTCGCATCAAACGAATCGTCGACGAACACTGCGAATTGCGGAGGAAATGCGAATTCATCCGTTGGTGCAACTGCGATCAGCAAAACGCCTTTCTCCTCTTCGCTCCAGTAGGTCCAGCCCTCTGGCACGAACATGGAAAACGGGGCACCAAACGGTTGTACATCTTCACCATTCATGTTCATACTGTCCTCAAAAGGGGCAATCATGGCAGTTTCTCATGTTTGATGGAACCGTCGCTGAATTCTAAGCAGGTCGTCACGAGCATTCCGTTTAATGGCTTGACGTTTGCATGATCATGGTCGGGGACTCGGTTTTGTACTGCTAGCGTTGCTAGCAACCGTGGTCGCCTCCCAAGGATCTTCTCGGGAG
>JAGQPF010000634.1 GCA_020426845.1 Planctomycetales bacterium | reverse complement strand
CGCTTTTCTGTGCAGAACTGCGCAACTCCTTCGCGCCAGCCAAGAGCTGAGCAACCCCTCGCGCCGGCCAAGGCACGCTTCGCGCGTAGCATGGGCGCCCTCGCCCGTGCAGAGCTGCGCAACCCCTTCGCGCCGGCCGAGGCCCGCTTCAACGCTTGTACACGCGATCCAAGCGGCTGCTCGCCGCGCACGGGCGAGGACGCCCATGCTACGGACGTTCCGAGCGGCTGCTCAGTAGGGACCTATGTGCTCGCTGATGGGTGAGTTGGAAAGTGACATCGAATGGCGAACGGCAGAGCATTACGGGAAACAGCGCAACGCTGGTAATCCGCGCAGGCCAAAAAGAAAGACTCACCCCTGGTCCGGGAATCAACCGAGTAAACGATAGCACCCCAACATTCCCACCTATCGCGCCAACAAGAGCGACTCCCGCAGGGAATTGCTCGCTTCGCGCCGGCCTCAACTACCTGCCTCCCGTGGGATTGTGCGCTGAGCCGTGTCTACCCCGGGACGGCTCGCCCCACCTGCCTGACCGATGGCTTGCACGCCGGTCACTGACAAACCCAAACCCAATCATCTGCACAAACCCGACGGCGCCGCGCCGGATCGCCCAACCTTGGTTGGCGATGCGACAGCAGCCTGCGGCGATGTGTTGACGCACTACAAGGAGCGCTTGTCATGCGTTGTTTCATTCATGGCTTTGCCTTGCTGGCCCTGGTGGCGGGGCCGTTGGCTGCCCACGCTCAGGAGCCCTGCCCGAGCGGCAATTGCAACAACGGCGCCGTAACGCACGAAGCGGGCGGCGACTGCGAAGGCGGCAATTGCGAAGGCGGCCGCGGCGGCTTGATTGCCAAACTGCGCGCTCGCTGCGAGTCCGGCGAATGTGTGCCGCACACCTATGGCGATCCCGACCTGTTTTACAACTTCTGGGCCGGGCCAAACTGCGATGGAGTTGCCGCTCAGCTCTACTTGGCGCCGCACCCGGTGCCCGCCTATGTCGGCCACACGTTCTACACCTATCAGCCGCTGATGCCGCACGAAATGTTGTACACGCACGGGCGCCGCTACCATCGCTACTACGATGAGGGCCGCGGCCTGAATCGCACCAGCGTGATGTGGACCAAGAGCCCCGGTTACATGGCTCGCAACATTGTCGGCCACTTTTCGATTCCCCGTTAAGGAACGCGGCGTAACCCTAGCGCTGCCAAGCGCGTCCTAACGCATCCTTCCCTCCCCTGACGTCGGCCGCCCCGAGTACCGCTTGAAGCAAGTCAAAAGTGCTGTCAGCGGACCCGGCAGACGCCCTCCCCCGAGGTGTTTCCATGAGAACCCTGATGCTTGCGGCGCTGGCCGCGACCTTCCTCGTCGGCTGGGCCGATCAGGCTCAGGCGGGCAATCGCGACCCGCATCCCAATCGATATGCGGAGCGGTTCGCTCAGTACCGCACGTGGCACGGCAACTATCAGCACTGGCACTACCAACAGCCGTTGGCGCTGGTCGTGCCTCCGACCGCCAGCACCTACAGCTCGCTGAGCTGGGGCGTGGGGCAGACGGAGGTGAACTCGTTGCACCACCAGTACAAGCGCAACTATCCCGCCTACGGTGGCGACTTCGGTCAGTTCCGCAACACGCCGTACTGGCCCAGCCACACCGATCAATTCGGCGTGTACTACATTCGTGGCCCCTGGGGCCATTATTGATCCTTTGACGCCATCGCGGCGTCAATCACTTCCTGGGTTTGCGCAGGTAGTTGGCGCAAAAAACGGGCGGCAATCCAATTGCCGCCCGTTTTTCTATTTCTTGTTGACGGAACAACAGTCGCAAGAGGTTATCAACCCCGGGCCGGATCCTTGCCATCCTTCCACGGTCCGCCCAGCTTCATGTATTCGGGCTCTTCGAGCTCGCTGCCGAGATCGCCCGCGGACCAGCCGGCGATGTGGCTCGGCTTGTCGCGACGGCGGGACTTTTCTTCCCACATCGATGCCCAGCTGGAGTCGCCGTCGCCGAAGCTCATCTTGTCGGCGTCGAAGTGGAACACGCGGCCCTCCCGGTAGCTGCGGGCGCCGAGGATCACGTTGGCGATCGCGGCCGCGCCGAGGTCGGTTGGGTTGTTGCAATGTTGCGGATCCTTGGCCACCATCGCCTCGATCCAGTTCTTGAAGTGAGCGTAGGTGGTGTCCTGGACCTTTTCGGTCTTGATCTCCTCCTCGACCAGCTTGCTGTTGCGCGTCACTTGCGGTCGCTCGGGAATGAACTTGAACGAGTCGAATTGCTCGCCGTTGCCAAACACAAACGAGCCGAAGTGGCCACGGATCGTCTGGGTGATCGGCGTGTTCTGGCAAGCCATCGTTGCCGTGACCATGCCTTGCACGCCCTCGCGGAAATCGGACACGACGGTCGCCACGTCGGGCACGTCGCGGCCGTCATATTCCATGTACACGCCGCCGGCGCCGACCACGCGGCCGGGGAACCGCAGGCCGGTCGCCTTCAGCATCGAAGTGGTGCGGTGCACGAACAGGTCGGTGAACATGCCGGAGCCGAACGGCCAGAAGCGACGCCACTGCGCGTACACGGCGCGGTCGAACGGAATCTCCTCGGACAAGCCTTCCTCGCATCCCAGCCACTGCTTCCAGTCGATCGTCTTCGGCGACATCTGCTCGGTCAGCTTGTAGTAGCGCCACTGACCCATCGCGGAGTTGCGAAAGAATTCGGTCTGGTACATCAGGACCTTGCCGAGCTTGCCTTCGCGAAGCATCTGGTTGACCTGGCCCCAAAGCGGCAGGCTGGTCGACTGCACGCCCACCTGCATCACGCGCTTGGTCTCCTGCCAGACCTTCATCACCGCGAGCGCCTCATCGACCGTTTTGGTCATCGGCTTTTCGCAGTAGACATCGAATCCTTTCTTCATCGCCTCAATCGCCTGTTTGGCATGCCAGTGATCCGGCGTGCCGATGCAGACAGCGTCCATGTCGAGCTTCTCGTACATCTCGCGATGGTCGACGAATTTGGTCGGCTCTTTGCCGTTGTTCTTTTTGATAAAGTCGGCCGCTCGGTCCCGATGCTCGCTGTACACATCGCAGACGCCGACGAGCTCGATGGGCTGGCCTTCCTGCTCCAGTTCAGAGAGCTTCCGGACGTGGGCGCCGAAGCCGCGTCCGCCGGGGCCGACGAAGGCGATGCGGATTTTGTCTTGCTTCGATTGAGCGACGACAGGTTGGGAGCTGGTGTGCACCGCGGTGGCCGCCGCCAGCGCGCCGACGCTCGTGGTGCCCAGGAAATTGCGACGGGAGACGGGATCGGGTGTGGTCATGAGGTTTTCCTGAGGTTGATGGGAGCGGCTGCATCGCCTGTTGGTTGACGGCCGCGTCTGGCGTGAGATGAACACAACGGCCGGCGCACGCCGTGGGTACGACGGCAGGGCCTCACAAGGGTCGCCCGCGATGGAGGCCCGACAGTTGCAACGGGCCCGAGGTAAGGCGATGGTGATTTCCGCTTGCCAATATACTCAAATTCAAAATCCTGCGGCGGTTTTTCGGCCGTTGGGGCGGCTTGATGGCGTTTTCCCGGCACGCGCCGATTCCGCATGGGCGCGTCCTTTTCCCGGCCCCGCCCCGTATGATGGTACGCGCCTAGTTTTCCCTACCCGGAGCCATGCGATGGCAGACCCTTTGCGTGCATGCCACTGCTGCGGACAGATCCACCGGCTGCCTTCGATGCAGGCTCGCGAGCGGGCGGCGTGCGTGCGCTGCGGCGCCACCATGGCGCGAGGCGGCGCCGCGTCCGCCGGCAGCCGGACCGCCGCCGCCGCCACCGCCGCGTTGGTGCTCTACTTCCCGGCCATTCTGCTGCCGATGCTCGAGATCGAACGGCTGGGACACCACCATTCCTCCAGCTTGCTGGGCGGCACGTGGGAGCTGCTGTCTCACGGGTCCTGGTTCGTCGGACTCGTTGTGTTGCTGTTTTCGGTCGTGTTCCCGCTGGCCAAGATCCTCTTGCTGTTGGAGCTCTCGCTGATCGGCAGCCTGCATCGACGCCATCGGGCGCTCACCTATCGCGTCATGGAGGCGGCCGGCAAGTGGAGCATGATGGACGTGCTGCTGGTGGCGTTCATGGTGATGTTGGTGAAGCTTGGCAGCTTGGTCGAGTTTCACACGGGACCCGCCATCTTTGCGTTTGTCGGCTGCGTCGCGATGAGCATGATTGCCTCCATCTCCTTCGATCCGCATTCCATTTGGGAAGAGACATGACCGAGACTCCCGCCAATGACCCCGCGCCAGCGTCTCGGTCAACTTCCTCATCCGCCTCGGCTGACCAGGGCTCGGGGGCTGACCACGGTTCGTCTTTTCCGGTCGCGCGCTTGAGCTCCTCGCCCTGGCAGTTTCTGCTCGGAGCCAAGGGCATGTGGCTGGTGACAGGAATCTGCGCGGTTGCCGCGATCGTGTTGGTCGCCCGCGCCCGACGCGCCGTTGGACCGGAGATTGTGATCACGTTCGAGCAAGGACACGGCCTTGCGCCCGGCGACCCGTTGCGACTGCGCGGCATTGACGTGGGTGAAGTCACGTCGGTGACGATGAGCGAGTCATTGGACGGCGTCGAGGTTGGGGCATCTTTGACACCGGAGGCTGCGGCGCTGGCGAGCGAGGGCACGTTGTTTTGGATCGAGCGACCGCAGGTCAAACTCGGCGCCGTGCGGGGGCTCGACACCCTGGTGGGGCCGAAGTACATCGGCGTGCAGCCTGGTGCCGGCGGCGGCGCCGCTCGCGCCGTTCGCTTCGCGGGCGTCGAGTCGCCGCGGCAGTTCTCCGATGGCGAGACGGTGGGCATCACCATCCGCTTTCATCAAGGCCACGGCGTGGAAGTGGGCGCTCCCGTGCGGTTTCGTGGCCTGCAGATTGGCGAGGTCGTCTCGGTCGAGCTGTCCGGCAGCTTGGGGCACGTGCTGGTGCACGCCGAGCTGAATCGCAATGCCGAGCAGATTGCTCGGAGCGGCGCTCAGTTCTGGATTGAACGCGCGCAGGTCAGCATGGCTCGCGTGCGCGGCTTGGACACGCTGATTGGCGGCGCCTATTTGGCGGCGCTGCCGGGCGAATCCGATGGCGAGTCGCTTCACGAGTTTGATGGACTGGACGCGGCGCCCGCCGAGATGGACAAGGCAGGAGGAATTGAGGTGGTGCTCGAGAGCCCCGCCCGCTACGGGCTCAAGACGGGCTCGCCGGTCTTGCATCGAGGCGTCGAGATCGGCAACATCGTCCGCGTTGGCCTGGCCAGCGACGGCGCCGCGGTTGAGTCGCGAGCATTCATCCAGCCGGCCTACCGCGACTTGATTCGCAGCAACACGCAGTTTTGGAGCAACAGCGGCGTGGGCCTCGAGTTCGGGTTGCTCAGCGGTGTGCAGCTGGCAGCCGAGTCGCTGGAGACGATCACATCGGGCGGCGTCGCCATGGCAACGCCGGATCAGCCCGGCAAGCCGGTGGCGACGGGCCATCGCTTTGCCTTGGCCAAAGAGGCGGATGAAAAGTGGCTGCAGTGGCGTCCTCAGATCGGCATTGGAGGCGCCTTGCTGGACGACGGCGCGCAGCCACCAGCGGGCCTTCGCGCCACCTTGCGATGGCAACAGCGGCGCTTCGGTTTTCAAAAGAGCCGGCAAGCCCAATGCTGGGCCCAAGCCATCGACGACCTCGTGATTTGTCCTTGGGAGGGCGAGTTGCCCAAAGGGCCGTTGACCGTCGAGAGCGACGGCAAGTCGTTCGAAATTCAGAGCGATGCCATCGCGCAGATTGCACCCGGGTTGATTTCGCTGCGCGGCGTGGCGACGGCGGCCGAGCAACGTTGGCCCGCTGCGCGGCTCAGACGCCCCACCGCGCCGGAAGACGCCGTGTTGTTCGGCGGACCGGACAGCTTGCCCGTTTCGGCCGGCCGATTTCGCACCGACGCCGAACGCGGCGACTGGCGAATCGACCTCGCCGTCGAGCTCAGCGAAGACTGGAGCGGCGCCGCGCTAGTCGCCCAAGGCGACGGCGCACTGCTCGGCTGCCTAGTGTGGAACGACGGCCAACCGGAAATCGCGCTCATGCCCAAGCGCTAAGGTAACCCGAAGCGTAAGCGAGGGATCGACGCGCCCAACCCTCCTCCACCGGGCAGAGACCTCCGCAGCGTCAGCGAGGGATCGATTTGCTTCGCCCTCCTCCATCGGGAAAGGAAACCCGAAGCGTAAGCGAGGGATCGAGTCGCCCAACCCTCCTCCACTGGGAAGAGACCTCCGCTGCGTCAGCGAGGGATTGGCTCGCCCTACCATCGGGAAGAGACCTCCGCTGCGTCAGCGAGGGATTGGCTCGCCCTACCATCGGGAAGAGACCTCCGCCGCGTCAGCGACGGATCGATTCACCCATTCTTCGCCATCGAGTGCCACCCTGCTGTCACCTGAGCGCATTTCTGTGCGGCGACGCACCTGGATTTGCACGTTACCTGCGAACTCGGTACACTTACAAATGTAAGACTATTCCAGCTCAGTCCTTCCGTGCGCGGCAACTGACGTGACTATGCCACACATCTCAAACACTGAAGCGCTCATCCTCGCGATGATGGAGGACGGCACCGAATGGTATGGCCTGCAACTCTGCAAGGAGTCAAACGGCCGGATCAAGCGAGGAACGGTCTACACGACGCTTATGCGGATGGAGGACAAGCGACTGCTGACCCACCGTAAGCTCCCTATCAAGTCGGGCCAGCGAGGCCCGGCCCGCATCGTGTACAAGATCAACAGTGCTGGATATCAATCGCTGGAGGCGTGGCGAGTGGCGCGAGCGGCGGCTATGGGGGGACTGAAGGATGCTTAGGATCATCAGTGCCGTCGCTCTTGCGGTTGTTGTCGCGGCCTTCCCTTGGGGATCGGTGGTCTTGGTGACCTTGATCGCAGGCCTTGCAGCATTGGTAGGTTGGGTGGTGTGGGCCACCGCTGATGGACGACCATTGGAATTCGATCGGCCAACGCGATTTGACGAGAAAGCAGCCTTCCTCACGATCCTGATTCTTGTGCCAGCATGTGTGTGGTACGGCCGAGGGCTATTCTTTGCAGGGTACTTCTTCCGAGTCAGCCTGCTCGCAACGGCCCCTGTGTACGGTTTTTTCGGCAGCCTTGCAGTCTGCGTCATGAGCGCGGTTGCCGTGTATGGGTTTCGTCGGAGCTTGTCTCGTCGCTTCTACGACCTCCATGTCGCTCAACACATCTGTGACATGCACGAGGAGATCAATCGCGCGGTCTCCTGTGGCGACCACTGGGGAGCGTGGCGCGAGCGATTTCGGGGGACTGTTCTGGTCATCCAGGCCGTTCTGCTGCACTTCTTCACGGTGCATTGGCTGTTCACGCCGTTCGTGGCCTACGCTACCGCTCGGCTTATCGGGGTCGAGCCTATGAAGGCCGCCCAGGCGTCGCTCGCAGCCGCTGTTGCTCAAGTCGTGCTGCGGGCCTTTGTGCCCGTACCAGCGTTAGAGAACCGTCCTGACGCGATCCACGAGGACCGCAACGTCTGATCGCTAAACGTAAGCCCTTTACGTCATGTTGGGCGTGTGCCGGAGACGTCTCCTCGTTGATCATTCAAACCGCCTGCGTAATTCGCACGCCCAATCTTCGGCGCAGACTGTCTACATTTCTTGGGATGTGTTGTCCTGTTTGGCGGTGCGAACCGGTTGGCGAAGAACAGCTCGTCGTTGCAGGTTTTGACCTGTTGCCCGTGAGCTCAAGGAGGGCTGCGCCATGCCGGATGCTGCGCGCTGCGAGAAGATGGACCCGACGCATCATGTCTGGAGCTGCTGCGTCCAGAGCATCCGGCTGCACGATGCCTGATGTAAATAGTCCGTTCCGACGAGCCAAGTCCGGCATACGTTTACTGCGTTTCGGGAGCCTCTCGAATCATTGCGTGGAACCGCTCCAGTTCTGCTTCGGCCGATTGCACTTGCTGATCGGCTCCAGACAATTCCAGCTGACGGGCCAACTGACCACACAGCAGCTGCGATTGGGCAAGCTCGTAAGTCGCTTGCTGGCGTTCTGCAACGACACAACTTTTTTCGGCGTTCTTCAACGCGCTGCGCAATCGCCCAGTCGCACGCTGGATCTCGCTTAGCTCGCGGAGCATGAGAGCGCGGGCGGCTGGAAAGAGACGTGAGATGCGGGCCGTCCGCTTGGCCAATCGCAGCGAACGCCTCCGCAGCTCTTTGCATTGCCGGGGATCGGTCTCCTGAAGATCCTCAGCCCGCAGCCGCAACGCCCGCGCCATCATGGGCATCACCAGGATGGTGTGTCCATTGATGCAAAGCGACTTCCTGACCATGGCTGCGGCTGCTTCGCACGCGGCGAGCGATTCCTGGCTACGACCGTGATAGGAGTGCCAAAGTCCCTCAGCCAACTTGGCGTGAACGGTCGACATCACGTCGTCGGGGCGATCCGGAATGCCTTTCTTTAAATCCTCAAATGGAAAGTTGCCGTTGGTGGCCCGCGCCCATAACCAACTGGCACACATGGTTCGCGAATCGCCAACGCGTGCCGCCAATTCAAAGGTGTCACTCGCATCGGAAATCGCGCTCGCCAGATCGCCCAGCATGTAATGGCTATACCCGCGGTGAAATCGCGAAAAACCCAAAAGATACGCGTCCCCGAATTCACCAAAGGTCGCCAGGGCTCGATTATAAATGCTGACAGATTCCTGGAATCTTCCGGAGAAAAAGTGGCCAATTCCGGCACAGTTGTCCGTAAAAAGTGTCACCCAGTTATCGCCTAACTGCTTGGCATATTCCGTGCCCCGACGGATGTATCGCTGTCCGCGTCCATGCCAGCCCAGCATTGCCATTAACATTCCATGCCAAACAGCGCTGTGGGCGAGTTCGGCGGAAATCGGAAATCGCTCGGCATGGTTTATCGCGGCCACGTGGATATAGAACAGCTTCAACGTGTTCTCGAAGGCCGTCTGCTGCGAGAGCCAGTTGAGCAGCCGGATGACCAGTTCTGCTTCAAGATTCGTTTGTCTGCGGTGAAGCCTCT
Organism: Planctomycetales bacterium; assembly: GCA_020426845.1. Classification (GTDB taxonomy): domain Bacteria; phylum Planctomycetota; class Planctomycetia; order Pirellulales; family Pirellulaceae; genus JAGQPF01. Next base: position 11,701 of record JAGQPF010000634.1, on the reverse strand, counting down.
GCGGAAACACGGTATGCCCAAACTGCACGACCACTTCTCGCAGGATACCAAGGACAAAACCGGGGATGCTGTGGGGCACATGTACGCCCAAACGACGTAGTCCGTTCTCCAGGCAAGCGATGCTCTGTTTGAATTGTCCATTGCGGTGGTGCGTCTCACCTTGCAATGACTCGATGAGAGCGCGATCGAAGTTGTTGTCTGCCGCCTTAATCGCCGAATTTAACTCAGACAAAGCCTCATCGTAACGGCCCAATAGCATCAGGGCTTCGCTGCGGTCTTTCGCAATTTGGAACAGCAGTATGTCGGATGACGAACCACTGAAGCGGCTTGCTGTCTCCAAATGTTCCAAGGCAGTGTCAAGCGCCAGCTGACGACGCGCCTGCCGAGCCGCCATGACGGCATAGGCCAGCGTGCGTTCTTCGTCGCCGGCTCGGTGAAAGTGATACACCAGATCGAAAACGCGTTGCGGGGACTCTTCCGGGAGTTCTCCCCTACGAAGCGTTTCAAGCTGCTGATCGCTTAGTGCTTCACCTTTTGCCTCAATTTGCCGAGCCAGGCTCAGATGATGACGTCGGCGGACGTCCGCCGGCAGATTGGCCAAGACGGTCTCGCGGATCTTGTCATGGTACGTGTCTACGAGCTGCTGATCGTCCGAGCCAACCAATCGCACCAGCCGTTCACTGCACATGTGCGAGATCGTCCCGAAAGCAGGTTTCTCGTGGCCTGCGGCGCGGAAGGCTTCTTCCAGCGATAACGCTTGTCCAGCGGTCGCAATCACTTCCAACAGAGACGACGAATCTTCGGGCAAGCGTTTCAGTCGGCGATCGATGACCTCATGGAGTGGAACGGGTTGAAAGCGACCAGTCTCGGCATCAAAGCCCTCGGCAAGCTGTTCGAGCAAGTAGGGATTCCCATGGGCGTCTGCAAACACCTCGCCACCCTGTTCGCGCAGTTGTGCAACCTCGATGCCCATTCGGCTGGCCATGAGTTCCAGACATTGGCCCTCGGTCAGCGGTTCGACGCGGATGTGATGCTCACGAAAGTCTCGGTCGCGCTGCTCACACAGATTGTTCCATTCCCGCAAGAACGGGCTCTCGATTGCCTCATCGGTGCGATAGCTGCCAAGGAAAAGGATCTTGGGAGGATTTGGTGGCGAAAGCAATTCGAACAACACTTCCGCACTATCGCTATCACCCCACTGAAGGTCGTCGATGAACAACGTCACGGACGTGGAGCCACTGACTCGCAACAGCAACTCCCGCAGAGCGGAGAATGCGCGAACTCGAATCTGGCGGTCGTCAATTCTGCGCATGTTTGCCATTTCGCGATCTGCCACTGCCGGCACGCGACGCAATACCGGAAACAGCTGCGCCAACATGTCGACATCATTGGGCAGTAGCCGAAGTACCTCGTCCCTACTTCGTTTGCGAAGGAAGGAAACCAACGCATCGATCAGACTGTCGATCGCCTTGAACGGCACAGACTCCCGATCGTAACAACGTCCGGATAACACTAACTGGTCATCGCATCGGTGAAATGGACGGAGGAAGCTCTCAATCAACGACGATTTGCCTTCTCCGCTGAGACCGGAAACCCATATCAAGGCCGGTTGGCGCTGCTTCGTAAATTCCTGACGGATCGACTCGAGTTGGCTCAACTGCTTCTCGCGACCAATCAAGACGATCTCTTCGCCGACAAGATCTCCTACGTCATCTTCGTCGTCGATCGAGTCAGTGGATCCAACGGAATCCCTTGTGGAACCAGAAGAACGAGTGTTCTGGTTCAACCCGAATCGCTCTGCAAGAGCTTCCGCTGCCAGTCGCGTGTTGGGGACTCGACGCACCAGTCCATCCGCCAACTCCGCCAAATCGCCCGGTAGTCCTTCGCGATCCGAAAGTTGGGGCGGGTCTTGTTCCTGTTTTTGCCACAGCAAAGCGACTTGGTCTCCGCCTTGAAACGGTGCACTACCCGTGAGCGCCTCGTGCAGCATGATTCCAATGGCGTACCAGTCACTCGCCTCGGTGCGTTCGCCAAACATTTGTTCGGGTGCGGCATAGCGAGGAGTCCCCGCAAACATCCCTGAGCGTGTCTGGGTCATGTCGGTCCCTTTCTGCAACTCCGCGGCCAATCCGAAATCCAGGATTGTCACGCGACCGATCCGGCTGACCAATACGTTGCTCGGTTTGAGATCACGGTGAATGATGCCGCGACGATGCAGTTCCATCACGCCATCTGCGAACTGTGTTAAACAAGCTCGTAATCTTGATTCGTCAAGCTGATCGCTCGGACGCACGTAGCTCAAGAAGTCCTCACCCTCAATTAAATCCATCGTGAAGAACCACTGGCTACCGTCGACCTCCAAAGTCTGCATTCCGACCAGGTTGGGATGGTTGATTTCCGAGAGTCGGCGAAACTCGCGGCGAAAGCGATAGAGTCGCTCGGCGTTGATTTGCTGGCCATCAACTCCCGTGGGCAATGTTTTCAACGCAACTCGATTGCCGGTCCTGATATTACTCGCCTCATAGACGACTCCAAAGCCGCCGCGACCAAGCTCACGGATCAAATCGTAATTGCCAATTCGATTGGCCGCCGGCATGTCGACGGTTGGGTTGACCTCGACGGAGTCCGATTCGGGCGGGCTCTGCCACTGCTCCATCGACATCGACGTTGACTCGTGGAAGGCGTCCCCGATCAATCGACGAAACTTCGGAAAGCGGTGGTGGTAGTCTGATGACGAAGGTTGCTCGCCCGACTTTTGGCGATAGCGGATCTCGACGAGCAGCAGGTTCCTGAAGAGCGTGGCTTGACCTTGTTCGGGCACCCGTTGAAGACAATCTTCGATGATCGGCCGATTTCCCAATTTCCACTGACGCCGAAACTCCCCGCAAATCGAGTCGATTAGATCGAAAATGTTGATGCCGACTCGATCTGCTTGCTGGTTCTCACTCAATTTCGGTGGCCTCAACAGTCACAGGGCTTTTGACACTTGCTTGCTAGGCTAGGCTAGTTCCTGGCGTCATGGATTGATGCTGCTATGCGAAGTCCAGAATGAGTCATTTGGCATTGCTCGCACTTTACTCTATCATGAAATGCCTAGTTTGGGGGGCAGTAAGAGAGTCGTGAACAAGGGTGTCGAAATTGATCTTACGATGAGACTCACCCACAATTCTGATTGGGCCAGTTTGTGACGGACGAAAAGCGATCTGAGTCGTCGGATTCCGATTCGGCAGACCCACTCGAAGGGGCCAAGCATGGTTTCGGGGCTGTCGAACATCCGAGCCGCACTGTAGATCGGCAGGATCCGACCGTGATCAAGACGGCGACAAGTGGTGACGGTGCGTCCGATACTGGGGTGGGCCCTACGCAGTCTGTGGTACTGGGCAGCGATTTTTCGCGGCTGAATGGCCAAAGTCCTGGTCAACCAGTGGTTTACCCACAACCAGAATCACTCGGCGACTATCGGATCGAGGCCAAACTCGGACAGGGCGGAATGGGCGTCGTGTATCGTGCCCGGCATGCGGAAAGTGATGAAGTCTACGCATTAAAACTGCTTCCCCGTGTCGATGCCGATCGACTTTATCGCTTCAAACGCGAATTCCGCGCCCTGCAAGGAGTCCACCACCTGAATCTGGTTGGACTTCATTCGCTGGTGGAGTTTGACCACCAGTGGTTCTTTACGATGGACCTGGTCGAGGACGCGCAATCGTTTATTGAGTACGTACGTCCGAAGGGAAAACTGGATGTCAGTCGATTAAGAAACGCATTGGCCCAACTGGTTGAGGGCGTGCAGACGCTGCACAAGCACTCGGTGCTGCACCGCGATCTGAAGCCATCCAATGTGATGGTCGATCGCCCAGGACGCGTGATTTTGCTCGATTTTGGTTTAGTGACCGAAATGGCACGGCGCGACCAAACACTATCGGCCGACAGTGTCTCGGGGACACCTGCCTATCTGGCCCCGGAGTCGGCAGCTAACAGTGAGGAAACCTTTGCTTGTGATTGGTACGCCGTGGGCGTGATGCTTTACGAAGCGTTGTCTGGACAATGGCCATACAGAGGCTCGATTGTCCAAATCCTGTTGGAAAAACAAACTCGTGACGCTCCGCCCCTGGACTCCACGGTCGACGCCCCCCCAAGATCTGGCGGATCTCGCCATCGCCTTGCTGCGCCGCGATCCTGATCAGCGACCCCAATACGCGGATATCGCCCGTGTTTGTGGCGAAAACAAGATCGATTTTTCCAGGGAACCCTTTAGCGAAGTGCTGCTGGGACGGGAGACCCAACTGGCGGCGTTGGAATCCGTTCTGAGAAAGGCACAGTCCGACGCGGAGGTGGCTGTGGCGATGGTGTCAGGCCGATCAGGCGAGGGGAAATCCGCGCTAATCGATGGGTTCCTCGAGGGGCTGCGAGGCAGGGATGATCTGATCGTGCTGCGGGGGCGGTGTTACGATCAAGAAAGTGTGCCATACAAAGCGCTCGACAGTGTGGTCGACGCGCTCGCCAGTCACTTGCGAAAAATTGACAGCCTACGCGCTGCGGTACTGCTACCGGATGACACGGGCTTTCTTGCAGCATTGTTTCCCGTGCTGAACCGAGCCGAAGCCGTCTCCCTACGGCGCGCACCCAACCTCAAAATGCTGGATGAGACGCAAATTCGCAAACGAGCGTACGGCGCGTTGCAGGGACTGCTGTATCGACTCTCCGAACACGCCACGATTGTATTGGTCATCGACGACTTGCATTGGGGCGACGCCGCGAGTGCGGAGGCCGTTCACTTCGTCACGCGAGGAGTTGAACAGCCGCGCCTACTCTTTATTGGAGGGTACCGGTCGGACGAAGCCGACACGAGTCCGTTCCTGAATGCGTGGAGTGCTCTGCAGAAGAACGACGAACATTCGCCCGCAAAGTTGGTCGAGGTCGGACCGTTGACGCGATCGCAATGTCAGAGATTGATCCAAGATTGCTTTGGAGAGCAACACGAAAACCTCTCGGCGCTCGAGGATAAACTCTACGAAGAGTCTTCAGGAAATCCATTCCTGTTGAAGGAACTGCTCGACTGCGTGCGTGCGTGCGGTGTGACTCTTGAACGCATCCCAATGCAGGAGGTGATCTCGCAGAAAATCGACAGGTTGCCGGAGGGTGCCGCGGCAATCTTGCATACCGTGGCGATTGCGGGGAAACAACTCAGTGCCGCATTGATTGAAAGAGTCGCGGAGATCCAGCGTGGCTTGCCGACGGTTCTCAATCACATGCGCAACGAGCGGCTGGTGCGTTTCCTGGATGCGAGTGATGCAAGGCTCGTCGATACTTATCATGACAAGGTCCGTGAGACGACGCTGGCAATGCTTTCGGAGGACGAGCGCCGAACCATGCACCGGCGTTTTGTGGACGCACTCAAGCAGACCGCTTCGCTGGATGTCGATGCATTCGTCCAGGGCGTTTTGCAGGGTGCAACCTCGACGGAATCCATGCTTGAAAACGTCTTTGAGTTGGCCGACCACGCTCGATCGGCTGGCCTTGGTGAAGAGGCTGCTGCACTCACATTGCTGGCTGCCGAACAGGCGCGTGCTCGGCATGCCCAGGACGTAGCGTCCGAATTATTTGCGATCGCTTACAAGCGTTTGGAGTCTGGGCAAATAAAAGCTGCCGCTTATCGCATCATGGAAGGCTATGCGACCTGTTTGACAAGAACGGGGGAATACGAACGAGCAGAAAGCGTGTTAAAGCAGGCTCGCGAGCACGGTTTTGACGAACTGCAGCGGCTGAGAATCCTGCAACTCTCGGCAGATGTCGCGTTCCGTGATTCGCGGATGGATGAAAGCATCCAATACAATTCCGAAATCATGCAGGCCTGCGGTGTAAAAGTTCCCCGAACAACGATGGGGCGTGCGCTGAAGTCGTTCATCGAGGCGGGGAGGTCTTTCTTTTGGAAACCTCCAGGCGATCACACCGACTTGCGACCGGCGCGGACGCAGGAATCATTCTTGCTTCAAGCGAGTGCGTCGCTCAACATGACTTCAGCGTTTTCCACCGGAGATTCATTTTTTTGGCCGATTTGGGCCGGCCTGAATCGTAGTCACGGCGTGCGGCCGGACAGCAGCATGATGCATGCCCTCGCGATGAGCAGCTGTGTGTGGACACTGATCGGTTTCACAAAACGAGGTGAACGACAACGGCGCCTCGCCGCCGAGTATCTCTCGATCTTGGACGATCACTTGGCCGCCGCTGCCACGCTGGGCCTTATTGCTTACGGCAGCATGTCCATCGGCCAGTTCGAGTTGACACGCACATATGCAGCGCAAGCGGATCGCGAAGCTGTCGCGGCTGGAGATCGGTGGTACCGAAATTTCGCGCAACTGCACGCTGCCATGGGCATGTACTTTGTCGGTCAACTCGACGAGTGTGCGATGGCTTGCCAAGAAATCTTGCAGCGATGCGCCAGCGGCAAAGACATGCGCAGCAACTGTGCTTTCTACGTCATGCAGCGTCTTGCAGGGGACCATGTGAATCCCCAAGTTGATACTAGCCTGATTACCCGGCAGCCCAACGACATTCTTTCGACCTGTAACCTGCACAAAGGATTGGCCCTTGCGGCACTTCGGGATGGAAAGTTGGATGAAGCAATTGCTTACCTTGAGGAAGCATGTCAGCGTCCCCTGAAGGTGCGAATGCCGCATGTCTATGTATATGCCGGATTTCCATTGTTGGCGATGGTGCTGCGACGCAAAGCGATCGTCGTCCGGAAAGCCAATCCAACAGAAGCAAGCCGGCTCCTTAAACGCGCCGCGAAGCTCACCGGACGCGGTCGCTGGGTGGCACGTTGGATGCGCAGCGAATTGCCATTCACACTGCGCGAATACGGACTAACCAGCGCGCTGTTAGGCAAGAGAAAAAAGGCGATCCGCCTTTTGCAGCAGAGTTGCCACGTCGCTAAAGAGTTGCAGGCGCATTATGAACTTATCTTGTCAAAGCACGCATTGGCCAAATTGCAGGTTGAGCAAGGTGTCGCAGATGCCGAAAGGTTTTTAGATGAAGCGGAAGCTGAACTGGCGAAGTATCGAGAGATGATCAAGCGGGGTTTTGCAGCGGCTGGAGTTACTATTTTACCCGTCCCATCCACGACTTCGGATGGCTGCTCAGGGTCCTTCGCCGCTTACGAATGAAGCGTCACCTCGCTTGACATGCTGCAGCAACCACGTTGGCGATCCGTGTTTGGTCGGAGATTTTCGGTGACAAAACGCTCCTATGGAGAAGCCAGTTCTCCCGTCGCCCGAATATCGATAGAAGCAGGTTGCTGATCGTTTGCAGGGCGGGTGAGGAACAACCAGACGCCTCGCAGCGCACATGTCAGCATCAAGGCCCAAAAGATTCCATAGACGACGTGCCAAACCATGAAGGCGCCGTATAGCAATCCGATGGACGAGCCAAATGCGATCTGGCCACCAAGTCCATTCGGCGTTGTGCCTGGATCACTGATCATGAAAAACGTGAACATGATCGCGATGGGGCCCGTTGCCACAGCGAGAATCGGTAGCAGTTGAGCGTCAAAGAAGAGGTGCCGGACATAGGCCTGCCCCACGAAAGCCAACAGCCAGGAAAAGATCAGGATCAGGCGTTTGGTGAAGACTCCGTTCATGATGGTCCCCAACGTGAGCAGCACGAGCGGGAAGGCGAAATCTCCCACATCGCCAAACCCTGCGGAGAACGAAAACGGCATGATCATGCCAACGGACGGGAACGCCACCAACGTGACAATAATGCCCAAATTGGACGGATTAAAAAAGTGCATTGTTCGACTGCCGTGGCGCACTCGCAACAAGAATTTCGAGCTGATGGCGACCGTCGTGGCGAAGATGATTGGCCACGGACGCCCATTGGCGAACAGAAAGATGGAGCAGGTCAATCCAACGATGTAGGGCGGCAAGAGAAAATCGATCAGACCGGTTTGGCGATAACCCGGCTGCACGCCTGACAGCCCAAGCATGGCATCGAGCAAGAGCTGCACCGTGCACGCTGACGCCACGCCAATCAAGGTGGAGGCATAGGATGTCTCCAGGCCGATATACAAGTGGGCCAACAGTGTTACGGTTGTCAACGTTACGGCGAACCGCCGCAAGGCGGGCAAGCGATCCGGTGGGCCGTACAAGCGAGCTAAGAATCCGATGGTGAATCTCCCCCAATCAATAAGGTTTGCCAGCCCAAGTTCAATCGAACCTCTTGTGTATGCACCTTACCGCGCATGTCCCGCCAGCTGATTTCTGCGTCTACTCCGTCTGTGACCTCGGTTCCCAACCCGACGTGAATCGCGTGATGCCGTTTGCCGCCAAACCCCGAACCTCCATCCACGTGCGAAGCGACAACATCGCCATTGGTCAAAAAGAACTTCATGCTGGCGCCGGTCGCAGGGCGTCCTGGTGGCTTTGGCTGATCTCGTGCCACGCAGGTGACACTCGAGGGATTGGCCGCGCCGTACACCAAGTGGGTTTCCACACCGACAAAGTTGCCGACGTTGGACTGGTTGATGTAAAGAGTCGAAGGTGCTCGTTGGTTCGTTACCAAGAAATCGATTCTCCCGTCACCATTCACGTCACCGGTCGCTACTCCTCGGCTGGGTCCCGGCTCGATCAAGCCAAGGTCTTCGCCGATGTCGATGTATCGCCCGTCGGCTCGGGCCACACAGAACGTATTGGCCTTCACGCCACTAACAAGACTGTCATCGGGGCCATATTTGTGCCACGCCTCGGGAAATTGAAACACCAGGTCGTTCACCAAGCCCATCTCCAAGAATTCCGGCATGCGGTTGACTCGCCCGCGCATGAATCCGATCGAGCGGAAGACCTCAAGCGAACCGTCGTTGTCGAAATCGACCATTCGAATGTCCCAAGGGACTCCCGACGTTCTCGACAGGCCTAAACGCTCACTTTGATCAGTGAACGGAGCGCGCGCTTGGGCGTAAAGGGAGCGATCGCCGGAATTCATCCACACAAAATGACTCTGGTGGAACAGTTCGTCGGCCCCAAAATTGCTGACTGCCCAATCGAGATCACCGTCCCGATCGATGTCTCCAAAATCGACGCCCATCGCATGGTAGTCATCTTGGCCGAAGGTACTCGATTTGGGTGTCGTCAGGTCGCGTGTGTTGACAAGCTCAACGAATTCAGCCCGGCCAGGCATTGACCGATTGTGGTACACACGATCACGACCATGGTCATTGAGCATGAAGACTTCCGGCAGCAAGTCGCCATCCAAGTCCACGACGGCGATTGCAATCGTCCATTGTTGGTACGTAAACGCCCCTTCTTGCTCGCGGAACTGAGCGGAACCAGATGGTCCCGACGCCAGTAGCAATCGATTCACGGCGCCATTGAATGCAGAGCCGAAGCCCTTGTTCATCCTTGTATCCCCCTCGGATTGATCGCTGAGGATCTTCGCGCCGTCGGGAAAGTAGTTGGCAACCACCAGATCCAGACGGCCATCACCATCAACGTCTCCTGTCGTCATCGACTGCGTGTACCATCGCTCCGGTGGTGAAACGATGTCTACTTGCTCGAAAGCAGCAGGCGACAAAGTCGCACCCTGACTGCGGTTTAGAAATATCGTTGGACTTCTTCCCCAAAAATAAACCAAGAGATCCGTCCGGCCGTCTTCGTCGTAATCGCCAGCCAGACTGCCTGTGGGCAAGAAGTTTTCTCCATCTTGCGAAGAGGGTTGGCGCAACTCAAATCGCGACCGCTCTCGGTCCTTGTTCTCGAGCAAATGAATCCACACCTTCCCCGAGAAACCATCTGTCGTGCAAGCTTCGTCGGGAAAGCCGTTGCCGTCCAAGTCGCCTAGTGTGGCTCCGGTCGGCAGGAAAGCCGTCAGATAGTGGGTCAGGTGTTGCAGTCGTGGCGCCAACAGTGGCGCTGCGGCTGCAATATCGTCAGCCTGAACATCATTCAGCGATGATCCCGAAAATTGAAAACGCTCCGCCAATGCTCGCGACTCGTCAGTCGGCGTTTGTGGAATTCGAGCCATCCAGCCTGTGAACATTACCAAAGTAACAGCGACAATTTTAGGCAGATGAGTGGTAAAGTATTTCGCCACATTCGTTCCCCATTCAAGCCGTCGATCAGAATCGACATCGTCCATCAGAATCCAATTTGAGCCACTCGCTCCGCACCACGTCTGATGATTTGGCGAAAAGCTGCCAATTCATCCCCTGCGCTCGCCAATTGATCCTCCGCGCCAAGCTTCTTCAGTTTGCATCGCAAGCGGGCCAATTCGTAACGTGATTGTGCGAGTTCAAACGCCGCGTTTTGGTTCTCAGCTAGCGAGCAACTCTTTTGTAGGAAAGACTCGGCAGTTCGGACCCGCCCGCGTAACTCGGCCACGAGCGCATACTCACGCAGAGCAGGCGCATGCTCGACAGGGAAGTACGGACACAACCAAAGACCTCTGCGGGCAAGCCGCCACGCGCGACGAAGCGTTTTCGCCGCAGCCTGTGGATCCTCCGGCAGCAGTTCTTCAAAACGCAAACGCAGCGCCCCAACTAGCAGCGGCAGACCCGCGACCGCATGGAAATTTGGCAACCAAGCGGCCCGTGGCCGCTGGCAGGCTCGCTCCAGATGCTCGATCGCCAGAGTCGTCTGTTGCCTCGCCAGACAACTGATACCAAGTGCCTTGTCTAGATTGCACGTGGATAGCGTGTCGCCATCCTTTTTTACCACACGCTCTAAGTAGGGATCGATGTCGACGAGGCCTTCGCTTGCTCGCTGCAACAGATATGCTGCACAGTTGGTGCGAGTGCCTTGGACGGCATAACTTGCCAAAAACGTTTCGTGTGCCCCAACGATCGCTTCGTCCATTCTCCCTGAAGCATATTGCCCGCATGCGAGGTGGAATAGGGCGACATGTTCGAGCCACTTATCACTCACTCGCTTGAACGCGGTCAACGCATTGTTGCACGATCGCTCCACGAGATCATGTCTCGCCTGACCGAATGCAGACACTCCTATGAATGTTTTCACCGCCGCCTTGCTCGCGAAGTCATTCGATTCGGCCATCATATCTGTGGCGCGTCTCTCGTAGTTCGCAGCTCTGGATTGCAGCCCCACTGTCGCCGCAGCTACGCTGTACAGCGCGTAACTCCGAGCGAGAGCGGAATTGCCTTGAAAGCGTTCACCGACGTTGATTCCGAGCAACAATGGCCAGACAATCTTCGGTCCGCTGATGAACATCCCTACGTTACTGGCTTTAGAGAAGAGCCGAATCACGAATTCCTCATCATCTCCGGCAGTGATATCAGCCTTTGCCGGAAACCAATCGCGTATGACGTGAATAGCCAGCGCCGTTCCAATCGACCACAGTCGAGCAAGCGTCGTGCGGGGCACCTGTTGCCCACCAAAACTCAGACCCGCGAGGTAATGGTCGTAAGCCTGCTGAAGCTCGCCCTCGCCGAATGCCGCATCTCCCAACGTTTCTTCCATTCGAGAGCACTGCGCGTCGGATGGTGATAAGCCGTACGCCTCTGCCAACAACTGCCTGGAACGGGAATAGTCGCCCACCGACATCAAGCATTTGGCGAAACCGTAGAGGGTGCGATCCGGCTGGTGCGCCAAGTCGCGGGAGTTTCTTCGTTGGTTCCGCGCATTTGAGCGAGGAGTTGGCCATGAGGAGGAATTGAGGTAGTCAAAAAGAGGCGCCCTTCCTGACAATGTGG
>JAGQPF010000633.1 GCA_020426845.1 Planctomycetales bacterium | reverse complement strand
CGAATCTCTGCCCGATGAGAATCTGTGATCGGGTCTCATCGAAAACTCACAATCCGCAAACCTCCTTGCATGTCCGTGTGCCTATCAATCTCCTCCCTCTGCGTCCTCCGCGCCTCCGCGTTTCGAATGTCTTTATAGCGATGCGAGAAGAGGTGGAAACGCGGAGACGCGGAGTTCGCGGAGAGATTATGTGAGAGCTATCTCACACATTAAGTCGTAAACTGAAATGATGTTAGGCAATGGTCTGGATAACCTAACACTTGCTAATTCATCACCGAGCCGACCAGGAATCCCATGATGGCTCCGAGCAGGAGGGCGGCGGGGACGGCTATGGCTAGGGCGATGACGACGGCGGCGGATTTGGTGATCGTGGGCGATTCGATCAGCGTCTTGGCTTCGGACAACAATAAGATCGGCGGCTTGCGGCGGCCGTGATTCGTGCGGACACGCGAGGTTTCTTGCAGGCCGGATAACAATGGGAAGGTGCCGTCCGAACCTTGGCTGGACGGGTCGAAATGCCCCGAGCCAACGTCTTCGAATTCCGCGAAGCCGGGATTGGTTTCCTGAGCATCGTCTTCGCCGCCGGTCGGCAAGGGGGGCGGAGTCCACGGCGACTTGCTGAGGTGCTGGGTGCGGATCGGACCAATGTCGCTGGCCCACGGTTCCAGTCGCTGAGCCACCTCGGCTGCTGACTGAATCCGATCGTCGGGCTTCTTCTCCATCATGTCGGCGATCAGCTCGACGAACTCCTCGCTGATCTCCGGCGCAAAACGACGCGGGTGCCAAGGCGTTTCTTCCAAGTGCCGCTTGGCTTTGCTGGCTGGCGTGCCGCCTGGGAAAGGCACCTTGCCACACACGGCGTAATACAGCGTGCAACCGAGCGAGTAGATGTCGCTGGTCGGCGTGATCTCGGCCGGCGAAAGGATTTGCTCGGGCGAGAGGTAATCGGCCGTGCCCACGATCTTACCGGCTCGAGGATCGTTCTCCGCTTTGTCAACGAACCCCGCCAAGCCCAGATCGGAAACTTTGGCCACGCCATCGGGCCGCACCAAGATGTTCCCCGGTTTCACGTCGCGGTGGATCAGACCGCGTTGATGAGCGTAGTCGATCCCGCGAGCCGCCTGCATGATGATGTTGGCCGCCTGCTGAACGCTCAGCGGACCTTGCGACCGAACCAGCCGCCGCAGATCGGTGCCGGGGACGTACTCGACGACCAAGTAGTAGACGTTGCCGTCGTGCCCCGCGTCGTAGGCTCGCACGAGGTTCGGGTGATCGAGCTGCGCCTGGGTGCGGATCTCGCGATTGAAGTTCGCGATCGCTTCGGGCGTCGACTTATTCAGCGGCAGCACTTTCACGGCCGATTCGCGGCCCATCATCTTGTGTTCGGCTTTGAACACTTGGCCCATGCCGCCTTGAGCGATCCAGTCCGTAATGATGTACGGCCCCAGATTCAGCTTGTTCCGCCCGGCCAGTAACTGGTCGGCTTGGTACCGCGTGATCACTTCCATGTCGACCAGCTTGTCGGCCAACAAGGAATCGGGCGTCACCGTCAGCGGGGCAGGGGGCGCCTCGGGATCCGTTTGGATCAACGCCACCGCCGCGTCGATGTCGGCGCGCGTCACCAGGCTGCTGAGCAGAGCGGCGTCGCGGAACAGAGATCGAGTGGCGGTTGGCAAGGAAT
>JAGQPF010000070.1 GCA_020426845.1 Planctomycetales bacterium | reverse complement strand
GTGAAGCAGCTGATCGTCAAGGTGTTTCATATCAACACCGAGAGTCACGCGCGACAAACGCTTCAAGAAGTGAACACGAACATCGAGCTGGACGGGCTTGTGCCCAACCAGGAGCTGAAGTTCGACTACGACTCGGCGCCGGTGCTGCGAGTCAAGCGGCACTTCGAATTTCCCGAGCTGACGAAGCCCGGCGTGTATGTGATCGACTTCATCGGCAGTGGCCGCAGCAGCCGCGCCGTAATTCGCAAAGGCACCATCCAGCACCTCGTGCGGCCGACGCCGATTGGACAAGTCGTCACGGTGCTGACCGAGGACGGGGAGCTGGCCAAGGACGCCTACATCTGGTTTGGCGGCGCCGAGTACCGGCCCAACAAGGAAGGCCATATCTTGCTGCCGTTCACCAACGAGCAGGCAGGGCCCAAGACCTACGTGATTCATTACGGCGGCCAAGCGTTCGTGAAGACGTTTTACAGCTTGCCGGAGAGCCATCGCCTGGAGGCCGCGTTGTTTGTCGACCGCGAGTCTTTGCGCACTCGTGACAAGGCTCAGCTGTTGATTCGGCCCCAACTGCTGGTCAATGCGTTGCCGTCGACGGTCGAATTGCTCAGCGAAGTCGCGCTGGACATCGTCTCAACCGATCTCGACGGCGTCGCCACAACCAGTCACGTGGCCAACCTGGAGCTGTCGGACGTGGAAGAGACGGTGCACGAATTTCAGGTGCCGTCGCGGCTGTCAACGATCCAATTCACCCTGTCGGGCACCGTGAAACAGGTGACCAAAGGCAATGCGCCGCTGCAGCTCTCGGCGACCAAAACCTATACGTTGAATCAGATCGAGACGACGGCCCAGATCGCCGACGTGCATCTGGCTTGGGTGAACAATCAGTACTCGGTCAGCTTGCTGGGCCGCACGGGCGAGCCCCTGCCCGATCGAGCCGTCCGAGTCGAGCTGAAGCACCGCGACTACCGGTCGACCGTGAAAGTCACGCTGCAGACCGATGAGCAAGGCGCCGTCCAACTCGGCGCCCTGCCGGAGATCGATTGGGTCAAGGCGCAGCCGATGGCGGCGAGCCAAGCGGTTGGCGCCGAGAAGGCCTGGCCGCTGCGCGGAGACTTCGCCACTCTTCCCGGCGTTGTCCACGCTCGCGCTGGCGAGGTCATCGAGCTGCCGTTTGTCGATGCCAACGGCGACCGCCCGCAGCGCGAGTTGCTGTCATTGCTCGAGACGCATGGCGGCCAGGTGGTCGCAGACCGCTTCGAGCATCTGGCAGTGCGGGCCGGCCAGCTTGAGATCGCCAAGTTGCCGCCCGGCGACTACAACTTGCGGCTCAAGCAATCCGGTCAGGAGATCCAGATCCGAGTCACCGACGGCAAGGAGCTGACGGGATACGCGTTGGGGAAAAACCGGCACCTGGAGCTCCGTGAGCCCTCCGTGGCGATCGACTCCACGGTGATCAACGACAAGACGGTCCAAGTGAAACTGGTTAACGCAGGCCCCGATACCCGAGTGCATCTGTTCGCCACTCGCTTTGTGCCGGCGTTCTCTCCGTATAACGAGCTGGCGGCGTTGAGCCGAATGGAGGCGTCGACGGTCTCGGTTGGCCCTCGACGCTCGCTGTACATCGAAGATCGCAGCATTGGCGACGAGTACGACTACATCCTTCGGCGCCAAATGGCGTCAAAGTTCCCCGGCAACATGCTGGAGCGTCCAAGTTTGTTGCTCAACCCCTGGGCATTGCGTTCGACGGACACCACCTTGCAGGATGCTCGCGCGGGCGAGGCATTTGGCGAAAGCGCCGATGATGCGCCGGCGCCGGCGGC
>JAGQPF010000069.1 GCA_020426845.1 Planctomycetales bacterium | reverse complement strand
CCGGTCGCAACTCGGCGATGAGCCGCTTCAGCCGGCGATACGCAGGGATGTCCAACTTCCAGCGTTTGTTGACTTCGTGGACGGGGATCTTTGACTCAGCCAGCGATTGCGCGCGGGGACCGAGTCGCGTCAGGGCGCAGACGTGCACATCGACATTTTGCCGAGCCAAGCCGGCTGCCAGCAGACAGAGTTGCTTTTCGGCCCCGCCCTCGTCGAGCGTCGGAATGATTTCCAAGACCTTCACCGCGACGCCTCCCGCGAGGCAGGCGCGACCAGCATCCGCTCCATGATCGACAGGTGGCTTTCCGCGCAGCGTTCGATGGAGCGGCAATCCCGAACTCGTTGACGGGCGGCCTCGCCCATCGCGCGGCGCCCTGGCTCATTCAACATCCGCAGCACGGCGCTGGACAAGGCGCCGATATCGCGCGGCGCCGTCAACCAGCCGTGGCGTCCGTGCACAAGCAAGTCGCC
The DNA here is from genome assembly GCA_020426845.1 of Planctomycetales bacterium. Classification (GTDB taxonomy): domain Bacteria; phylum Planctomycetota; class Planctomycetia; order Pirellulales; family Pirellulaceae; genus JAGQPF01. The sequence continues at coordinate 4,221 of JAGQPF010000069.1, read as the reverse complement.
GCTCCCCGCGACGTCACTGGCGATGACGGGCAAACCGGCCGCCATGGCTCTCAGCATGCCCATCGGCACGCCTTGCTCATGCGTCGGGTGCACGTAGAAGTCGGCTGCGGCCAGCACATCCTCGTAGTCGTCGAACTCGCCCGGCAGCAATACTCGTCCTTGCAGGTCCAGATCCTTGACCAATTGAAACAGCGGCCCTCGCTCAGGGCCGTCCCCAATCAGCCAGAGTCTCGCGTCGCTGCGGGCACTGACGACTCGCTGCCATGCGCGAGCGAGGTCGAAGACGCCTTGGGATCGGGTCAGGCGGCCGATGAACACTGCCACTGGCGCGTCATTCAGGGCCGCCAAATCTCGATTCACTTCGCTCAAGGACAGGCGTGCTGCGCGTCGTGTCTCCGCACTGCACGAGGCGGACGATGAGTGCGCCACCGGCACGCCGTTCGGGATAACACAGACGCGTCGCTCGCAGTAGCCCGATCGAAGCAGCTCTTGGCGCCCCACCTCATCCGTTGCCAGGACCATTGCGCGCTGGCAATGGGATCGAATGCGCCGACCCAAACGTGCGGTCTCCTGCCAACGGCAGTCGCCCTGCTCGCCGCTCGACTCGGCTCGCAATAGCACGGGAATTGCCTCTCGCCGTGCGCGACGGGCCACGACATAGGCCGAATGACGCAGCGACGACACGCAAATCGCGTCATAGGCGCCCCGATGGTCCCGCAGCCAGCGGCCGAGGCCGCGCATGTATTGCAGTGTGCCCCAGCCTCGGCGACGCGACTGAGGGATGCGGTGCACGGGGATTTCTCCAAAGGTCAATGCGGTCGGCCATTCGCGACGCCATTGGGCTGTGACGATCTGCGGGCAGGCGCCCAGGGTTCGCATCGCCGCCGCGAGATTGGCAATGAGCATCTCGGCGCCGCCAACCACGGGCCAGAAGCAGCGCGTCACAAGCACGACCCGCAGGGGACTCATGATTCTCGCTCTTCGTGCCGGGCCAAATCCTCCGGCTCCAATGCGCCCAGATACGGCAGGTTGCGGTACTCATCCCGATAGTCGAGCCCATAGCCCACAACAAACTCATCGGGGATGTCAAAGGCGACGAAGTCAGGCTGCTCCTCGACCGCACAACGAGCTCGCTTGCGAAGCAGCACGGCGGATCGCAACGAGGCCGGCTCGAGCTCGCGAATCTGCCGAGTCACTTCGACCAACGTGTGGCCGGTGTCAAAGATGTCGTCCACCAGCAGCAGATGGTGCCCTCGCACGCCAAGCAGCCAGTCGGTGCTGATCTCCAGCTTGCCGGCGACGGTGCTGTTTCGATAGCTGCTGGCCAACACAATGCCCACTCGCAGCGGCATCTCCAGCAACCGCACCAGATCCGCGATCAACATCACGCTGCCGGTCATGATGCCGACAATGGTCAGCGGCTGATGACCATACATTTCGTTGATGGACGCCGCCATTTTGGCGACGCCTTCCTGCAACTGCTCGGGCTCGAGTAACCGCTTCAACGTTGTGCCTTTGACGATAAGAGAATGCAGATTGGCTCTGTTGGGCGCGCAGGGTTGGATGGCATGAGCCGCTATTCTAGGGCGCCTGCCGCGCCGCGCAAATCAGCGCGGCCGGCCGCGTGCCGTGTTCACAGCACGCGCAATCGCTCCCGCTCGAGACGCTCGGCGAGAAACGAAACGGCTTGGGGGGCCATCGCCTCGTAGTAGCCGAAGCCATGCCCGCCCGCAACGGTCTCCAGGTCCGTCTCGCTGGGGATTCCCAACGAGTCGAGCTTCATTTTCAGCCGATCGGCGCTGTCCCACCAAGAGTCCGTGGGATCGCAGCAGAAGAACTGATGGCGAGGCCAATTCAAGGGATGAATGTGGAGGATGGCGCTGTCTTGCCTCGCTTGCTCCGAGTCGCGATACATGCCAGGCAGCGTCTCGTCGCCCCCTCGCTGCATCCTCAGGTAGTAGTCAATCGCCGGGGCAATCGCCGCCGTGACGGGAAAGCGATCCGGGTACTTGTAGCTCAGCCGCAACGCGCCTTGCCCGCCCATGCTGGTTCCCAGCAGCGCGACTCGCGGCGGGCCAACTCCCCAACGCGTTTCAATGAATGGCAGCACGCGATCCAAGAGATGACGCTCGGCCGTGCACGTCTTATCGAACTCCTCACAGATTCGGTCGGTCCACCAACTGCGCTGCGTCATCGGCGCCACACAACGCAGGCCGTGGCGTTCAAACTCGTCGAGAAACGCTTGCTTGTCCAACAAGCGTTGCAGGTGCACTCCATGCAGGTAGACAACGACGTAGTTGTGAGGACTGGGGTCGACCGGCTCGAACACGTCAAGCAAATGGCCATTCAGGGATTCTTCAGTCCAGGGCACGGCGGCAGTCCAGCAGGGAAGATGAAAGCGAGCAGGCGACCGAGTGATCGGGCGTCCGAGTGATCGGGTGATTCGATGGGCTCGAGGGGAGTTTTCGACAAGAAAGCGAAATGGCCAATCGACGCCGAAACATCGAGTGGCCATTGTTTTGCAGGGGCGACGGAGTGTGCTCGACAGCCGCCGCGTCGCGGGCGCTACTGCGGCATTTCGTACGCCTCTTGACCGTTGCGCGTGACCATCGCGGCCAGCACGAACATGCTGATCGACCGATCCAAGGATCGCGTCGAGCCATCGGAAAACACGACATTCGCGACGGAGGGGTGGAATGAATACACTTCGCCACCACTGTAGATTCGCGTGCCGGGATCCAGCACGTTGTTCGTGCAGCCCAGCGGGCACGGCCCAGGGCTCGTCACCGTCAATGGATTGCGAGTCGTGTAGGAGCCGTTAAGTCGAATCGCATTGCTTGGATTCGCCCATCCCGTCAAATCCAGTCCCGCTGCGATTTGTTGAGGCGGCCCCAACTCGTTGATAAGGCCCTCGATATAGTGAGACGGGCGCGATGAAACTTCGCCGAGCAAGATGGTGCTGCTCAAGCCATCCTCGACGTCGGTCAGATCATCTTTGCTGCCATTGGCTTCGACGACGCCAACCCGTTGGGCCAGGGGCCGCCCGCTCGCCCAAACGCTGTTGGTGGGGTCGTTCGGATCGCTGGGAACGATTGGCGGGACGGGATTCTGGCTCGTCTGGTTGCTGTACAAGCCGTTGTCAACTTCCGAAATCGGCACGTAGTCGGTGGGCGCTTGTGCCGGAGCGGCGCCGCCCAGCGCCGTGGTGCGGAAGTCGCTCAACACGGACGAGGGGCATTCGAATACCTCCAACCGAGTCTGGATCGGCGTCAGGTTGACGGCGGCATTCCAGGGAACATTCGAGTTGATGTTCTTTTGCAACGGCTCTTGGTCAATGTAAGGGAGGATCAGTGTCACCCATGAATGAGGCGCGATGCCGGGGCCCAAACTGCCGTCGTCGGTGCGCGAGGGTGGCAGATACGTTTTCGCATCGTGAAATGCGATCACCGCCATGCCAACCTGCCGGATGTGACTCAGACACTGAAGGCGTCGCGCTGTTTCACGGGTGCGGCTAATTGCGGGCAAAATGAGCCCGGCCAAAACACCGATGATCGCAATAACGACCAACAATTCCACCAACGTAAAGGCGTGCCTGCGTCGCATGATGGGCCTCAGTTCCGAGAGATGAGAAGGGAGACCGGTATCGGCTGGATGTTGCCGAAAGGAACTCGGTCGATTCCACTATTGAAGCGTAATTCTGCCTGTCTGGCTAGGGAAAACATGCGGGGAGCGCCACCGGAGGCATTCGCAAATCGAGCCAACGGTGGCGGAATTGCCCATGCAAGCTCCTTGTTCCGGTTAATGGCGGCGAGTGGCGCTTTCCCGCCTTGTCGGGCGTCGCCAAAAACTTGCCCGGGTCCTAAGCCGTTTTCTCCTCAAAATGCGGGGCCAAACGGGCGAACGGCCACCTGCCGGCTCGATTTATCATGCCCACCAGCGGCGAAATTGATGTTGTCACCGGGTGGGTGGCGCCGATACCGTTGGTTGGGCTTGAAGGGAGGCAGTTTGGCTCAACCACACCGCCCAGGCCGTCTCCACCAGTTTGGGGCGCCCCTCTCGATGTCACGGTAGACCAGGCGTAGTTGTCGCGAACGTCGCGACGGTCCGAGCGCAAGCCGGAGCCCATCCGCTTACTCCGACCGATGCGAAACCAAAGTGCGCGTTGAATCACTGCAAAACCCGGAAATCGGGACGCGCCCGAATTTCCCAATGAGCATCACT
>JAGQPF010000632.1 GCA_020426845.1 Planctomycetales bacterium | reverse complement strand
CGTCACAAATGGGGGAGTGACGAACAGTGGTTGACGAGGGGAGGGGATCGGCTTTTCGATGCTGCGCCGACTCGCCGCTGAGCACGGCCCCGTCGACTCCGGCTTCTCCAGAATTCTCGACAATTCGGCCAAACAGCCCAAATTCGCCTCGAATCCCTGCAGTCACAATTCGGTCAAAAGTGCGACGTCAATTCGGCCGGTAACACGTGAAAAGACAACACGCCCCCCAAGGCCCCCTCATGCGCGCTTGGCGTGCTCGCCAGTCCCTGCGCACAGAATGGACAGCTACACTGAAGAAGCGTTGAATTGCTGATTGGCGGGTGCTCCCCAATAGCATAGGCCGTCCAGCACAGAGCTATCCACGCCAAGGCAGCACTCAAAGTGCACACGAGGACAATCAGGCGTTTTAGATATACATTTCGGCCGAACTTCTCAGCAAGTTGTTGCCCAACGAGGACCCCAACCGTAGGCCCCATCAACACCACAAATGGGGCAGCCCACCAAGCGGGGATTTCAAGGAGGTCTGCGCCAGCAACGAGGGCGAATGTTAGGCCAACCAAGGCAACGAGGATATGTCTAAAAAGTGTCAAGGCCCGCCTCCAAATTGAGCACCTAGCCCTGCTGCCATGACCCACGGACCATCCCAAGGCGCGCCGGTCACAACGTTATCATACGTCACCACATGCTTCCCTTTTGTTGAGTCCCATCGCACCGTCCATCCGTAGTACACACAGTCATATGCTATCAATTCGTACCATCTCGCCATTATTGCTGGATCGTTTATCACCCCAATCCTAGGTCCTTCAATGCCTGAAAGGCACACAACACACAACTCGAGTTGAAATCGCCAATACCTCAAAAAGGAATTGCCAACCCAATACCCATACCCCAAAGGGTCTATTGGGCGCCCTGGCATATCAAAGAACCCAATGTTGGATGGGTTGCGTGCGCAAGGATCTGTGGACCTTGGTATGCTGGTCCATGGGACCGAAGCGCCCGGATACTGCAGTCCGCCATCAAGCTTCCAATTATGATTATCACGAGATTCAGACACTGGTCCAAAAAGTCCGTAGTATTCCCCCTTCGATTTTATGATCTGCGACCATCCGATTTCGTCACAACAGCAACATCCGAAGACATCTGTGAATGCCCCCGCAGTCGGCGTCCACGATGCGACCATGTACATGGGTTCAATCCACCCGTTCGTTAATTGCGATTTAATCGAAGGAATCGGCGAAACTGATGGATCTCCGTAAGCCGGTGTGGAGGGAAAGCTAAAACCAGCTGCCGACCAAGTGCCTCGGCCTGGCACGTATGTAACGCCTTGCTTCAATGGATTTTGGCACTTCATTAGGCCAGACGGGTCAGCCCCAGACAACGGGTTGTTCTCAGCGTAATTGTATGGCGAGCCACGATCCGGGCCGAGAAACAAGGGGTCCACGGACAACCATGCCCCAAGAATAGGAGAGAGGTGCCGCGCACGTACATAGAGATTCTGGTTCGCGGAAGAATCGCTATACCCAAGTGCACCTTTGTAGCCCCAGGGGCTCACGGTTGAGCCAGTTCTTGCTACCCCTTCCCCAAACGCCGTGTACGTCGACGTGTCCGTGACCGTGCCGGTACTGTCGGTCAACTGTCGGACGGACGCCTGATCGTCGTAGTGGTAGTAGGTCCTTGTGCCGTTCCGATCCTGGGAGAGCACCCTCCCGTAAAGCTCGGGCCTCTGAGAATACTGCGAAATGTTACCTTGGCTGTCCTTCTCAACAGCAATGTTATCCGTGAGCTCATTCCAGATGTAGCGGGTGGCAACCACGTTTCACTCCTCTGTGTAGACTCTGCGGAAATTGGCGTTGTACTGCGAGGAAACTCTCGCTCCGGTCGGGAGTACTGCAAGGACCATTTGATTGTCGTAATCCCACCCGTAGGTTGTGCGGCTTCCGTCGTGTGATTCCACGACGCTCTGGTTGCCGCTTGCATCGAAGGTGTAGACAGTCGTGCCGCCAGTGTCCTCGGAGGTCTGAAGCTGGTTGGCGGCGTCATACGTGTACGTCGTATTTTCCCCATCCACAGAGAGCACCTGGCGGTTCCCTACAGCGTCGTACACAAACCCACGCTCATACGCATTTCCCCCGGACCGAGACTCGCTTGTGAGTTGATTCGCAGCGTCGTACCCCCAGGTGACGCGGGCACCGTCAGCCTCACGAACATGGATGCGGTTTCCTGCCGGATCCAGCCCGTAATCAAACGTTGACAACACGGTGTCATCGGCCTTGAAATTGCCGATGCTCGTTGGCTGCCCAGCTGCATCGTACACCTGAGAAACTCGAGTCCCGTCGGCGGCCACTTCCGCCACTTGCTGACCTACTCCGTCATATGTGAACGTCGCCGTTCCACCTGCATCCACTTGAGTTGTGAGTTGCCCCCGTCGGCCATAGGCAAAGGTCATGCGTTGCCCTTCGGTATTCACGTAATAGCTGGGCTGGCTGGCAAGATCATAGCCAAACGTCATCGGACTTGAATCTGGCGGCGTGAGCGTGTCCATCCGGCCATCGCAATCGTAGGTATATGCGTACTCACCAGTAGAGTCAGCCATTTGCGTGCGATTGCCATTGCCATCGAAAAAAAACGTATGCCTCGATCCATCAGGATAGAGGCGCCCCGTGAGGTGTCCTATGGAATCGTAGGAGTACGTTGTCAGATTGCCTCGGGCGTCGAGACGAGTGGACCGCCGTCCAGAAGCGTTGTAGGTATTTGAAGTGATTCTTCCGAGGGGGTCTGTTTGTGAAGTGGTTTGTCCTGCGGCATCATAAACAAATGATGTTCTATTTCCTCTCGCATCTTCAATCGCTGAAAGTTGACTTGCGTTGTTCAGTGCGTTCGTGGTGATGTAACCCAGTGGGTTTTGGGTACCAACCTGACGTCCAGCGATGTCGTACATAGTTGTCGCGACGTGCCCATTCGCGTCCATTTGCGTGGCGGCCGCCCCGAGCGCATTGTACGTTGTGGTAGCTCGATACCCGAGGGCATTTTCAATCGCAATCCGACGTCCAGTCGCGTCATAGACGTTAGTGCTGCCATGTCCAAGCGGATTGGTGGAGCGGAGGAGTTGTCCTGCGGGATCGTACGCATTGGTCCAGCGATTCCCCTCTGGATCAATGGTGGCGATCGTTTGGCCAACGTCGTCGTAGACAACGGTAGTTGCGTAGCCGAGGGGATTGACTGCAGTTAAAGGCCGTCCCGCGGCGTTGTAGGTAGTTGAACTGCGCGCTCCCGCTGGTGTTACGTTAGCAATCATCTGGCCGTTTTCATTGTACTCGGCGGTCCACCGATTGCCGAGGGGATTGACGCTGGCGATGCTCCGTCCTTCAAGGTCGTAGATGTTTGTAGCGAAAAAGCCCATCGCATCCTGCGTGGCAGTGACGCGACTGTCCTGGTCGTAATAGGTCGTGGTGCGATTTCCTAGCGGGTCCACCTGAGCAATCTGCAGACCGTCCGCGTCGTATGTAGTGGTCCATCGTGCGCCTAGGCCGTTTTCTGTCGCAACGACATGGCCAACCTGATCGATAATTGAGGTGTTGCGAATACCAAGGGGATTTTCGGTTGCCACGACTCGGCCGTTGGCGTCATAGCGTGTCGTTTGAAGAATGCCAAGTGGGTCCTCCGATGCGATCATTCGTCCTGCGTGGTCGTAGATCGATGAATGGAGATACCCAAGCGGATTCACACGCGCGACTGCCATGCCTTGCTCATAGATGGTCGACGTCAGGTTGCCAAGGGCATCTTCGCTGGCCACTAGTCGACCCGCATTGTCAAAGTAGTTCGACGTCCGAAAGCCCAACGGGTTGACAGCGGCAGTCTGCTGGCCGCTTTCGTTGTAAACTTGTGACCAACGGCTTCCGAGCGGATTGACGCTGGCAACCACATGGCCAGCGGCGTCATAGATGGTGGTGCTGAGGTCACCCAGCGGGTTTTCTGTGGCTATTACCCGACTGGCGGCGTCAAAGTAGTTGGAGGTGCGATAGCCCAGTGCATTCTCGCTGCTTATCTGGCGTCCCAGCGCGTCGTAGTGCAGCGAGTTTCTCGCTCCGAGCGGACTGATTGAAGCGACTGGCTGGTTGTTCTCGTCGTAGATTGTGGTCCAAAGCGTCCCGGATGGAGTTTCTGATGCCACCCTGCGATCAGCATCATCGTAGTGCGTCGTAGTGCGATTCCCGAGCGGTGAAACCGACGCGACCATTTCTCCCTCGCTGTCAAAGACGCTGGTGCGAATGTTGCCCAGCGGATTGACGCTCGCGACCTGCCGGTCTAATTCGTCATAGACGGTGGTGGTGATATACCCCAAGGGAGTCTGCTCGGCAATCAGTCGACCATTAAGGTTGTAGGTGTAGGTGGTGGTTTGGCCGAGAGGATTAGCCCTTGCGATAACACGGCCCACCTCGTCAAACGTGGAGGTAGAAACGAATCCTGCCGCATTCTGAGTTGCAATCAGGTTTCCGGCGGTGTCGTAACTGTAGGAAACACGTTCGTCGAGTGGATTCACTGTGGCGGCCAACTGGCCGTCTGCGTAAACCTCTGTGGTGAGGTGCCCCAGTGGTGTCTCGGTTGAGACTTGCCGTCCCAACGCGTCATAGGAATACGATGTGCGGTAGCCGAGTTGATTCTCGGTGCTCACCAATTGACCACTGCCGTTCCAGTGCAGGGACGCTCGGTATCCCAGCGCGTCAATTGTGGCGACGGGCTGATTGGAGCTGTCCCACTGAATGGTCGTGATTGCTCCAAGTTGGTTGACGGACGAGGCCAACCGAAGTGAGCGATCCCCGGTTGTCCATTGATAGCCAAGCGTCACGGGACCACCGAGCGGTTGCTGAACGGCGGCCAAACTATTGTTGTTCCAAGTGAACGTCGCGGTGTTGCCAAGCGGGTTGGTGACGGACGTGATGTTGCGAGCAACGTTGTAGCCCAGTGTCGTTACGAGGCCGTTGGGTTTGGTAATCGCTGTTGTCGACCAATCGAGCCACTCGAAGGTGGTGATGCTGCCGTCGGCGCGCTGTACGGATGATGCCAAACCGTTGGCGTCATAGGTGACTGTGGTCGAGTTGCCCAGCGGATCGGTGATGCTGGACAACCGGTTGTTGCCGTCGTGCTGCACATTGACGGTGCACGTTCCCGGCGACATGTACTGAGTGAGGTTGCCGTTGGCGTCCACGGTGAATGTGGAAATCCTGCCCGCGGCATCCTGAATCGAACGGATCTTGTCACTGGTGTCGTACTGATAGGTGACAACCCTGCCGAACGGGCTGGTCACCGACTCAAGATTGCCGTTGGTGTCGTGTGCCACGGTCCAGCGAGCATCGGCCGCATTGGCAAGGCTCGACAGTTTCCCATTGCTGTCATACCTGCCTACGCTTCCGTTGCCGTATTCGATCTTCCAGGCAGAGCCGTCGGCTCGCAGCTCGGCGGCGATGCCGGGTGGCGACTTGTAGATGCCGCTGACGTCTGGCGCACTGAAGATGTAGACAGCTCCGTCGCTGGCATAAAGGAGCACTTCATCGGTGCTGCCCGACTGCTCAATTCGCGTGGCATATCGCTCGGTGATGCCGCGCCCAAAATTGGAGGCCGTACTGTCGAAGGAATTGTAGAAGAGGCGAGGCGACGCATCCCATTCGGTGCCCGTCGGCGGCGACAGCACGAATTCGACATTGCCGCTGTTAAGCAACACTCGAATCGGCCCAAAGTCCGAGCTCGGCAGCCAACTCTTGTAAATCGACGCGGCGCTGCGCGCCACTTCCTTCGTCGGATTGCCCTCGGAATTCCCGCAGCCGCAACCACCGCCGCATCCGCAGTCGCCTCCGCAACCACAGCCAGTTGGGCAGTCCGAGTCAACAACGTCGGGCGTGGGGGCCGGCTTGATGCGCGGAGTGTCCACATGAGCCGGGACGCAACCCTTGATGGGAAGGCACTCTTGCTCCGGCAACAAGCCCATGTTCGTTAGGCCTGTTGACCAAATCTGCGCTGAAGCGTTTGAAAAGTCGCACTCGGTGAATCCTGACGGGATAGTAGTCGAGGTGGAATCGATCGGATCCGTGCTGGTGTAGTCATTCTCGCTCGAAAACGAGAAACGAATGAACGCACCAACTTCGAAGAACTCGACGTCAAGTACGACGTTGTACAACCCGTCGCCCGCATCCGAGACTTGCAAGGAGAAGTTGATTGTGCCACAGCCCGCCGACACGGACAGGAGCTCGTACACACCGCAGCCGCCGGAGCTGCTTTGCGGGAGCAGCTCGAACGTGCCATTAACGCTGTCGCAGTTCATGCAGTCTTCGTCAACGACACCGGCAATCTTGACCATGAAGGAGATGGGGCAAATTCTTGCACCGTTGCAAACGCTGTCGGCCATCACGATTCCTCGGAAGGATATGGAATGTGGCGTTGATGGGCGGAACGATGAGTTGCCCCCCGTCCGTTAGCCACATCGTATTGGATGACACTGTGATGGGCAAATAGTTTTCGCTTTCTCGAAAGAATCCAAATAAGTGAATTGGTAGTTAGTTGCCCACCTGGCCTAGTGTTAGCGCCGTGTGAGTCAAAACATTGGCAATGCCAAGCTGCCTGTGGTGCCCAATCCCCCAATCTTCTGCTCCGCAATACAGCGATGGCTACAGAGGGGCGGCCATTCCACCCGCGCACACGAGGCGGAGCGAACGATGGATGTACCAATGGATCGACTGTCCAATACCAGGTCGGAACGCACGCTACGTTTTCAGTTCGTAATCGGGACATGTTTCGCACATTTTCGCGGTGGTTTCTTCGTGATCCGGGTGATGACAGGCGAAGTACTTTACGTAGACCTTGCGCCGACAGCTCTCACACTGTTCAAGGCGTGACTGGTCGCCGAAGTATCGACATGGACCAGAACGCTCAAGTGGAGTCATTGTCCGCGGCAACGGGCGAGGTTGCGCGGGTGGTGGCTCCATGCAATGTCCACAGTTGCGGCATGTTGTTGCCGAAACGATATGATGCTGGGTGTGGACGTTGGGGTGGGAGCAGAAGAACGTGACGTCGCTCCAGGGGTGTCGAGAGTGGCAAGGCAGCAATCTAAGGGTTTCTTCCACAGACATTATTCTTTGCCGATTCGTTCTGGTTGTTGTGGCTGTAAGTGACTATGTGGCAGTAGAGGCCATCCGGGCCAATTGAAAACCGACGACCGGATGATATGTCGAGTGAAGAGTAAGCTCTCGCGTCCCACATTTGGATTACCCACAAAGGAACCTTCGAGTGGAATTTCGGCTGCCCCCATGTGAGACGCGACTACCGACCACGGAGCCCAACCTATTCTACTGCTTACACGGCAGAGTTCACACGAAAGGGCAGATTGTGTCAGTCGAAGCCTGTCGAAACTGCCTTTGTCGAGGGACGCCGTGCGTCTTGCGCCCCCGGCCTCGTGACGTTCCGGTCCCCGTCGAAAGAGACCTAGGCAAGCTGCTCGCTCCCCCATTGCCCGGTATGTGGCGATGGAGTTACGGCGTAACGGTTTCATCGCGTCCCGTGGCAACACTTGGCGCGACACTGGCGTCTCTGGCGAAAGCGGGTTTTCCTCGCCCTCAGCTATTCGTCGACGGAGCCTGCGACGTGCCTGGTGGCTATCCGGTCACGCTTCGTTCGCGTCGGTTGGGCGCTTGGCCCAATTGGCTGCTGGCCGGCATGGAGTTGTACCAGGGAGATCCGCACGCAACCGCATACGCATTGTTCCAGGATGACGTCCTTGCAGTTAATAATCTACGAGAGTGGCTTGAGCAAACACCGTGGCCGGATAACTCCTACCTGAATCTGTACACGTCGCGTCACAACGGCCGAGGAGCAGGTTGGTTTGCAGCCCCCTCGGTGGGCCGTGGCGCTCTGGGGTTAGTTTTCGGCAACAAGGCGATGCGTGCGCTGCTGGAGGCTCCCGCCATCCATCGCCACCGTCTAACGAATGACGGCCACAAGCGGATCGACGTCGTCGTGGCGAGCACCCTGGCTTCGCTCGGCATTCAAGAGCACGTCCACGATCCATCGCCCTTGCAGCATCGGGTGGCAAGCACGAGCCCGGTGCCGTGGCGAAACTCGACTTTGGGGCACAATTTCAATGCGATGTCGGACTGCTTTCCCGGCGAAGAGACCGACGCTCGCAGTTGGATCGTGGCTTCGCAACGTGACGGCGACCGTCCGCGAGTCGGGCTGGTGGGCTTCAATACCGCAAGCGGCATCGGTGCCTGCAATCGAGACCTTGCTCGGCGATTGAAAGTCGACCAGTGGCTTGTGGTGCCTCATCGGCATCACCCGGAGATGCCCTTCTCCGCGCCTGAACTTGTTAAGCGATGTGCGGGCCGCCACGACATGGACGCATTTCGGAACATGTGCGAAGCCGTGGATGTGGTGCTGACCGTTGAGACCCAATTCATCGAGCGCCAGATCGCCATTGCTCGGGAACATGGGGTGAAGACGATTTGTATACCGATGCTGGAATGGCTGCCGCGGGCGGGCTGGCCCAGCGACGTGGACCAGTTCCTCTGTCCCACCCGGGACTGTTTGGAAACGCTTGCCAAGGAACACCCCGGGCGGTGCCGGCTGGTCTCGTGGCCCGTTGATACCGATCTGTTCACATTCACGGAGCGCCATGTGTGCCGCCGATTCTTGTTCGTTAATGGTCACGGCGGGCACTGCGGTCGCAAGGGGGGCGATGTGATTCGGGCAGCCGCCGAGTTGGCACCGGAGGCGACAATCATCGTCTTCGACCAAACCGGCAGTTCGTGGCCCAAGTCGTGTGATGTGCGAGGCGAGGCCGCCGACTCCTTGTCGCTGTATGGGGAGGGCGATGTGCTGCTGTTGCCGGCTCGATTCAACGGTATCGGCCTCGAGCAATTGGAGGCGATGGCATCCGGTCTGCCGGTGATTGCCACCGATCATCCTCCGATGACCGAAGCCCCGTTGTTGGGACGCATTCGATGCACCACACGACAGGAGAGCACACGGCGGCCCCGAGCCATTTCGGTGGCGGACCCCGACCCGCGACATCTGGCGAGGCTCATGCAGGTATGGATGGGCCGCGAGATCGGAGAGCAAAGCCGAGCGGCGCGGCAGTTCGCCGAGTCGCGTAGCTGGGATCGCCAATTGGACCGTTTTGAAGCCGCCATTCAGGAGTTGGTCCGATGACCAGGCATCGATTCCTGCTGACTGGATTCGGGAGGAGTGGAACGGCCTTTTTATCGACAGTTCTCGGCCGGTCGAGACGCTGGCGAGTCGCGCATGAACCGGCCGGGGACCGCGATTCACTGGAACGGGCTTCGGGACGATTTTCCGAATGCGACTACTACGGCGAGGTAAATAGTCGTCTTCGGCATTGGCTGCACGAGATTCCCGCCGAACGGAAGGCGCTTTTGCTTCGTGATCCGCGTCAGATTGCGGTGTCGGTATTTAACCGTCACCCGCGCGAGGTGATGGCGAGGCTCGAAGGCGTATGGGAACTGCTTGCGGGGTATTTGGAGGACGGAGTCACGGCCTTCTACTTTCACGAGTTCACAACCTGTCCTCGCTCGCTTCAGGCACTGGTCCGATGGACAGGGGTCGACGATGTGGAGGTGGAGGCGAGCTGGCTCGAATTGCCCGTCAATGCCACGCGAACGCCGACGATTACTAGCTATCGGCAGATTCCCGAGTCGATACGGCACGCAATCGACCCGCCCATTAGGCGGTTTCTTGCCGATTACTTTCCGGAGCAAACGGCCTAGTCCGCTTGCCGACGAGGGGGCCATTCCCGATTCCCGGAGGAGCGCACATGTCGGATCGACCACATCCACGCCCGCCGATCGACTATCTGAACAATCCACCCAATCTCGGTCGGCCGGAGGAGTTTACGCACGAAGGGTACGCCGACTATGGCGGCAGCGCTCCCCGAGCATCCATGTACTTTGTTGTCGTCGATGGCAACATCGAACTCGCAAGGTTCGCTGCATTCGGTTGTGGCCACCTGATTGCCTGTTGCTCAGCGGCCACAATGCTCTGTCAGGGCCGCACGATCGAGCAGTGCCGAGAGATCCAGCCAGCACACGTGGAGTTCCTCGTCGGCGGACTCCCCCCTGGTCGCAAGTATTGCGCAGAGATCGCGGCAGCCGCCGTGGGCAATGCGTTTCGGACTGATGGCCCTTCCGGCTCATCGGACGCATAGGTCATGCTGTGGCAGCAAGCTCGCGGACCGCTTCGAGAGCATATTCCAATTGTGGGTACCAACTCCAAGGCGGTCCCGTCCGGCTCTCCACAATCGGACGGAGCAAGCAATACGAGGCAGCCAATCGCAAGTCCTCCATCAGTCTCCCGGGACGGCAGGTCACACCGTGGTCTCGCATGACCTGCTGGTATTGGGCAAGTAGCATGGGCTGCAATTGTCGTCGACGCTTCGGAAACCACCAGTGGACCATAAGGTAGGCAACGTCCCACATCCCGAAGCCGATCCGAAATTCGTCGCTGCCGTAGTGCCAGTCAACCAGCATAGCGGCTGCTGCCGCTCCCGCATTCGGGACGAGAAAGTTCCAGGCATGGGCGTCCCCGTGAATGAGCGTTAGCGGGCGTTCTTGCATCCTCGCGTGTATTCGGCACGGAAGCTGCGCAATGACGTCCCCGATGATCGCTCGATCGGTTTGCTCCAGCCGATCGTCCATGCGAGCCATGAACTCGGGCAGATACGCTTCGATGGCTGAGATCCGCTCGGCAAATCTCGCCAATTCAAATCCGGTGGCGATCTCGGGCAGGTCCGGCGCGTCATGCCAACACGCGTGCAACTTGGCGAGACACTCCACCATGGCAATCGCCTGCCGCCGTGTCGGAGGGATATCGAGGTCGGTCCGCTCATGAGTGTCCCCCAAGTCTTCGAGCACGAGAAAGCTCTCCTGCGAAGTGCATCGCCCAAGTACAAAGGGCGGGGACACGGCGGACGGCATGCGCGGGGCGATTCGATCATAGAACACCAGCTCCGTCGGGTTGCCGATATCACGGGGCAGCTTCATGAGGTAGTGTTTGCCCCCTGCGCGAAAACGGACGAATCGCGAGGCCCCTGTCTGAAACCGCTCCGTAATAGTGAGGTCTGTGTCGCTCCTGCCTGCCTCCGCGAGCAGAGATGCCAGCGTAGGCGCGTCGATGGCGGCCTCCCGGTCGAAGGTGATCTCCATGAGGGTGGCTCCGACTATTTCCGTGGCGTCATGGTCACATGGATATTCTGCGGGCCTCGCACTCCCAGCGAGAGTATGCGCCATTTGCGCTCGGCGTAGTGGGGATGTACTTGTCCCCAATGCCGATCGGGATCGAGATACTCGAAAGACTGTTGGTGCAGGTGCCAGCGATGGGTGGGGTCGATCCAACTGCTGTCGCCGTGATGGTGCGGCGTGCGGACAAAGAGTTCGCCGCCGGGGCGAAGCACTCGCCAAGCCTCGTTGCAGAACTGAATTAGGTTGATTTCGAGATGCTCGACGAGGTCTTCGGCGACGATATGCGAGATCGAGCTGTCCTCCCATGGCCACGGGAGCACGTTGAGATCGTGGACGAGGTCGACGGTGTCGCCGGCCACGACATCGACCGCGAAATATCCCGGCAGCCGTTTATTGCCGGCCCCCAGATAGAGACGCAGGCCGTCGTCGTCACATGGAACGGAAAATCCGACGGGCGGGGAGAGTGCCTTGCCGTGGCGATTCCGAAAGTCCTCGGCCACGCGGTGTGCCGCGAGGGCTCCGTCGGTGCAAAGGTGAGCGGCGCAAAGCTGCCGATGAAGCAGTTCGACATCGGAGCCCGAGCCGGATGCGGCGGGCATGCGCGTCGCCTCGTCGAGGTAACATTCGGCATGAAAGGGATTCCCGGCCAGCAGGTGGGCTCTGCCCAAGCGATGCAAAGCATGAAAGCTACGATGGCCATTGCTGACAGTGGCGTGTAGCTCGGCAAAGTCGGGCCGAGCATGATCCCTCACGAGAATCTCCAGCGGACTGAATGCAATCCCGCGCGTCAGTTGGGACCAGCCATGCGGGGAGTCGGCGTCCAATTGCAGGCCGCTTACATTCCTGACGATGCGGATCTCCTGTGCCAAGGACGCGCCCGTACGGCCGTCTCGCACACCCACCTCAACGGCCTGAATCTCCGCGGGCAGCTGCGCGAGCGTCCGCGACAAGGCCATCGCTTGCTGGGTTTGCAATACTTCTCCCGGCCTCAGAAGCACAATCCAGTCCTTGGTCGCTCGCGCCAGCAGCCTGTTCGTCCTGGCTTGGGCCGTGGGCTGTGACGAGAGGCGGAACAATCTAGCTCCTGATTCGCGGGCCAGTTGGCCGACTTGATCGTCGTCCTGTGCCGCGAGAATCTCGGAGCCGATCACTCGCGCCGAGGCGAGCGTGTCGGGCAATTCGCTCAATGAGCCGCCGTCCGGCCACAAGCACGTTGTCACCTGCACGGGCTGAGGCGCAGGCCGAGCGGGGATTGGCTGTTGTGAGACGACTTGAATGCGTTGACGCATCGTCTCCAGCACCCGTGGCCAGGTAAACTCGGCGTGGACCCGTTTCGCCGCCGCACTTCCTTTGGCACGAAGGCATTCACGGTCGTTGACTGCATCGCGCATGGCCCGCTTGAGCGCACCGATGTCGGGAGCCAACTCCAGGGCAGGACCGCACAGTCGCCAGTCATGTTCGGTCTCAACAATAGTGGCCGGAATTCGGAAACCACTATCATCGTCGACAAAGTCGTCGGACGGGCCGCCTTGGGGGACGATAGCCGGTGTTCCGCACGCCATCGCCTCGAGGATAGGCAGCCCGAATCCTTCGCCTCGATAGGGCATGAGCAGGCAATCCGCAGCCGCATAGAGGCTCGCGCGCTGGCCGTCGGTCATGTCATGGTCCAGGTAGATCACCCGAGGAAGGTTGCCGCTCTGAATGTGTCTCAAGATGGCTTCCCGGTAGTTCCCGAAACGGTAGAAGGATCGCGTTCCCAGATCTTTGACGACGAGGCAGACATGGGGATCGTCGGCAAACTCCTCCAGAAAAGCCTGGAAGGCGAGGTCGAATCCTTTGCGGGCGATCGTCCCGCCGACGAACAGGAACGCAAACTCGCTGCGACCGGGAATCTGCAGCGGCGGGGCATCGGGACGGTAGACGTCCGGATTCACGCCCCACGGAATCACGTGAATGCGGTCTTCCGGGATTCCGCTTTGCAGGAACACCTGTTTTACGTACTCCGAAGGAGCCCAGATCTCGTCAACCCGCTCGCGAAGCGGCGTAACCCAGTCTTTGGGAAGATGCCCGAATTCCCACGGCTGGATGTGAATCCATTTGGGGCGAGTGGCCGAGCCATTGAGTTCGGGGGCGTTCGACTGCGTGACGGGCTCCGACCAGTCGGGAGGAAAGGCGTGTCGGATCACTACCTGAGGGGCAAGTCTCCTGGCCGCCAGGCCTCGAAGCACGGAGCCGGTTTGGGGTGGGATTGACTCGTTAGGCGTCGACCTGGCTTGCACCGCCACATCAATCTCGCTCATCCCGTCGAGTCCGACCGCGAGGACTTCGTTGATGTTGGAGAAGCTGTGCCCCGAAAAGATCTCGCCCTCGATCCGCACACATGTGGAGCCGGGCCGCGCCGAAGGAGTAGACACGCTGCGAAAATGACGAGCCACAATGTCGTCGATCGCGCCGGTCAGCTGCGCCGAGAGCTGTTCAAGAGAGAACTGCTCCGCAATGGAGGCACTCGCATTCTGGCCCAGCCGGTCCTGCAGCTCCGAATCAGTCGCGATTCGTTGCATGGCGGCCGCGAGTGCCGCGCCGTCGGGCTCCCACCACCGATGGCCGGCATAAACAGGGAGTTCGGCCGCGGCTTGCGTGGATACCTCCACTAACTCCGCGTCGACCAGCAGCGAGTTCTCGTCGGTCATGAAGGCGAGTTGACCGCTGCCGCGCGTCGCGATAGTGGGCAGGCCGCACGCCATCGCCTCCATGAGCGGACGCCCCCAGCCTTCACCTCGCGTGGGGAGCACGAACGCGTCTGCCGCACGGTAGAGGTCGGCCATTTGAGCCTGGCTTTGATCGTCAAAGCAAAATTGAATGTCGGGCCGCGCGCCGAGAGTGCTGTCGAACGAAGCCAACAGTTGTTCGACCTGTGATTCGATCAGTTGCTGTGGCTGATGATGAAGTCGGGTCACTTTGAGCAACAACCCTGCGCCGTCGTCGACCGAGAAGCTCTCGACATAGGCACGCAGCAGCAGGTCCCAGCCCTTGCGCTGTTGCCAGTCGAAGGTGGTCAGAAAGACAAATCTGCCCTGCAACGCCGCGGGCAACGTGGCGACTGTTCCGGTCGGCGAGAACACTTGCGTGTCGATCGCGCTTGGCACCACTCTTAGTCGTTCCGGTGCTGCGCCGCCCCGTCGAAACGCCTCGGCGTTCTGCTCGGAAAGCACCCAGATATCATCAAAGTCGGCGAGTTTGGGGACCCACTCAAACGGTATGCGATCGGTCTCGAAAGTACAGCGAAGCACGTTGAAGGCGGCATCGGGGTCCGGGCCATGAATGCCGGGAATGCAATTCGTGATGCAAATCGGAGCCGACTTTCGCTCCGCCCGCGTCAGCGCGCTAAGGAGCGCCGTCTCCCGGCGCGGCAACTCGGCCCGGTGTTGGTTCCAAGGCAGAGGCTCGCAGCGGACATCAGCCGTGGACAGCGATAGCGCCTTAGCGACTTGTCGACCGTCATCCGCGTACCCGCTGTAGTCCCAAAGCGGTGTGCGCAGCACGACCTGGGGTGTGTGGTCGCGCTGTCCCGCCCGGCAACGCGACAGTTCGCTTTGCATCACCGAGAGAAAATGGTCGACGGAAGTAGGTACGGAAATGTGAGATTCACAGGGGCCATCGAGCAACTTGGCGTGGGAGAACCAGCGATACTGGCCTGCCAGCCAGGAGAGCACCCAGCCCAGGCTGCCTTCCTTGTTCCCTTCACCGCGCTCGTAGTAGCTCCAAAGGTCGCGGGTCATGGCCCGCGTCGCCTGCTCCCAGTCGTAAGTGGTCCCCGCCGAGGCCAGGTTGGTTGCCTCGGTCGAGGTGTACCGATTGAACTTCTCCACGTAATGGTGAATGTCTTGGTAGCTGAAGTGATCGACGGCCAAATCGGGATCGGCTGGCATAAAGCGAGTTCTGCCACGGACTTCAACGCCCGAGTGCAGCGCCTCGCGAAAGGAGAAGTGGCCTCGCTTGAGCACCCGAGGCATCGTGAAGCCCGGCCACCAACCACAGTGTTGAATCCACTGGCCACAAAAGTACGATTTGAACGGGACGTATAAGGCCTCAAAGCTGTCTCCCTCTTCCTGCAGCAATCGCTGCACCGCCTCGCCGGTGGTGGCCGGAATCCTCTCGTCGGCATCGACGAACCAAATCCAGTCGTTTTGCACATGCGGCAGACAGATATTGCGGGCCGCGTCGAAATTGTCCTGCAACGCGTGGGACAACAGCTTGGCCACATGGGGCCGCGCGATCTCGACCGTGCGATCCGTGCTCTCCATGTCTATCAGGACAATTTCGGTGACGAAGGGACGCAGCTGCGTAATGCAGTCGAGAATGTTGCCTTCTTCATTTCTTGCCAGAATCACGCCTGAAATCATCCTGCGTCTCGCTAAATAGGTGCACAAGCTTGTTGTTCGATGACTCTTTCGTTATATCGAAGTAATGCCGCATCCCCGAAAGGAAACGCGATGCCGAGACTCTCACTGTGCATGATTGGCCGGGACAATGAGCCCATTATTCGGCGCTGCCTTGAGAGCGTCGTCCCCTGGGTCGACGAAATCATATTCGTTGACACCGGGTCCGTGGACCGCACCGCGGAGATTGCCGCCGAACTGGGGGCATGCATCTACCACTTCCCGTGGTGTGACGATTTTTCGGCGGCGCGCAACGTGTCGGTCGAGCACGCCACAGGGGACTGGCTGTTCTGGATGGATACGGATGACACCCTTCCCGCAGAATCGGGCCAGCGACTGCGGGCGTTGGCCGATGGTTCCCATGCGCCGCAAACCCTCGCCTATTCCGCCCAAGTCCAGTGCCTCGGTCGATTCGACGGTGAAATGACGGTGGTCGACCACGTCAAGCTGTTTCGCAACCTCCCGGACCTGCGGTTTGAATTTCGCATTCACGAGCAGCTGTTGCCTTCGATCCGTCGGCTTGGTGGCGAAGTGGAGAGGTCCGACATTGTGGTGTTGCATCATGGGTCGAATCTGGCGGGGGCCGAGAAGCAAGGCAAGTACGATCGCGATCTCAGGATCTTGATGAAGGAGTTGGAAGAACGTCCCGACCACCCGTTTGCCCTGTTTAACCTGGGCATGACGTACTCGGACATGGGTGAGCATGAGGTGGCGTTGGGGTACCTGCGCCGCAGTTTGGGGGTCTCCAACCCAAGCGACTCACAGGTCGGCAAGGCCCAGGCACTGTTGGTTGGCTGCCTTTGCAGCTTGGGCCAGTGGGACGAGGCGTTGACGGAATGCGAGCGTGCACTTGACTATCGTCCCCAAGATCCGGAATTGGGGTTCCGGCGAGGAATTATTTTGCACGAACTGCGGCGGCTCGATGAGGCGGAGCAACAGTATCTGCAAGTCTTGCACGCGAGGGGCGAGGCGAAGTTTTCGAGCATTGACCCCGGCGTCGTCGGTCACAAACTGCTGCACAACTTGGCACTGGTCGAGCGGGACCTGGGACGCTGGGATGTGGCGGAGGCGGTGCTCCGCGACTCGCTCGTCGAGACACCGGCCTATGTTCCGACGCGCAGGGCGTTGATCGAGACGATGCTTAGCACAACTCTCCGCCCCGCAACGATTGAGCGGGAGATCGAACGGCTCGCCGGGCACGATGGCGGCGCGGACGAGGCGATCGCGCTTTTGGTGCAGCTTCGCGCGCTACAGGGACTTGTCGATGAGGCCCGAGATCTCGCCGAGTCGGGCGTCGCAGAACACCCTGATTCCAAAGCAGTGCGGGAGGCGCGCACGCGGCTGCTGTTCGAGTGCGGCCCCCCGGAAGACGCCGAACAGGCCCTGCTGGGGACGCTTGAACAGGATGGGCCGTCTGCAGCGGCACTCCACAATCTCTCGGCGATCCAGCTGCGGATGGGCAAACTCAATCATGCCTTGAAGGCTTGTGAGGCATCGCTTGTGTTGCGACCGGACGCAGCGCAGACTCTCCAGCTTCACGAGGAAATTAACCGAGCGATGCAGCTGGGGTAGCGGAGAGCTTGCGGACGCAGAGGATGTGGAATTTCGGTTCTTTGCCTTTTTGCTCGCAGCACTCGTGGGCACGCCGCACCGTGGCGACGGGGCCAACACCAAGGGAGTCCAGATGAGCAACCCGGAACCTTCTTCGATCACCATCTTGATTCACGGCACATTTTCTCGGGAGGTTGGGCTCTGGCACCGCCCCGGAAGCCGCTTCCACAGTTTTCTCAAACGCCAATTCTTTCCGGACGTCTATTCGGGCCCCGACTTTTTCAAGTGGTCTGGGCGAAGGCCAGATGCTGCGAGGCATGAAGCCGCCGTAAAGCTCGTCAAATGGTGCAAAAAGCACCCGGCGCAAACGTATAACCTGATCGCGCATAGTCACGGGACAAACGTTGTAAACATCGCCACGCACATCGGCTTGGAGAACATCGGCAAGATGATCTACCTCAGTCCGCCTGTGTGGGGAGACAAGCCGAATTACCTGCCCGACCTGGAAAAGGTCGACCAGAAGGTCATCTTTAACTTCCACCCACGCCAGGACTTCATCGTGAGTGTCCTGGGGCATGCGAGGCAGAACTTCGATGGCACCGAGGTGGATCGGTACGAGCGCGAGTTTGTTCTTCCGGGAGGCGACCATTGGGCTCCCGTGCGCATCCATAGCTGGCGAGCGCACAACATCGGCGAGATTGTCACTGACGATGAACTCGACATGACAGATGAACACGGCGATGAATTATGAGCCCCACGCAGATTACGGGCTCTTTTACGAGAATTCGTAATCAAGACCCATTGTCTTGAGCAGGGAGACGGTATCTTGACGAATACGGTCGTGAGCCGCTCCTCCCGGCGGCATGTTTAGAGACTTGGCGTATCCACCACATCCATCGAATCCAACAAGGACCACCTTTACCGCTCCAATCAAACGGCAAAAGTGAATGGCCGAGTGGACTGTGCCGGAGTTGCCATACAACGCCCCGCATTCAGCGATCTGAGCGGCGTTCATGTCGCGAACTCGGTTGTCGGCATGCCGTTTCTCATACACGTAGATTTGATCTTCGGGAATCTGGCATCCGACGGCAAATAAGGCACGGGGTTGTTGCAACACCGCGAAGCAGCCAGAGTGCCATTGGTGTGCGACGTTGCGGATGGGTGGCTCGTCATGGGCAAAAAAGTACGTTGGCTCAGGAACGACACAAAGACTCTCGTTGATGCAAATTCTAAGTCGCCCGGCATCGTCCATTGAGAACTGGTCGAGACTCGGCCCCTTTCCGAAGATCCAAGCAACCTCGCCTGAATGTCGGCTAAGCAGTTCGCCAATACGCCGCATGGCTCGTTCCCTCGCAATAGGATCGCACGTCATGGATCAGTTTCCCTACCAGGAATTGTACGACAAGTTGCGCAGGCATGGTTACCACGATGCGGAGGACGCCTCAAGCCATCTGGCGCCCTACATCGGTTGGCTCAAGTCGCGTCTGCAATACGGCTCCGTGCTCGATATCGGTTGCAGCTCCGGTGGAAGTTTGCCACTGCTAGGCAGCGAAGGAGTGGCTACCGTGGGAGTCGACGTCTCGATGGAAGCCGTGGCGAAGGCATCAAACCTGGGGCGAGATGTTCGTCATGCTTCGGCGACTGCGCTTCCATTTGAAGATGCTTCATTCGACCTCGTCGTGTCCGCGGACGTATTCGAGCACTTGCATGAGGACGACGCGCAAGCGGCGGCCCATGAAGCCGTCCGAGTGGCACGGCGACACATATTCATGAAGATCGCGTCGCAGGAAGACGTGACTCAACGCTGGAAGGACCTCGCTGGCCACCCACTCCATCTAACGACCAAGCCAATTGAGTGGTGGATGAAGTTCTTTTCGCCGTTTGGCAAGTTCATCCGCCACGAACAGCATGTGTTCTGCTTGGAGAAGACTGACGTGACGGCTGAGCGGGAGTGAAGACGCAACCTCACGGCCAAACGAATGTCTGCAGTTGTTGTTCAACTGTCCAACGTGGAAAGTGCCCTTTTCCGTGCCCTTTATGGAGTGAAAAGTGGGCCAATGCGTGGAGGACATGGAAGCCGGATCGCAATATTTCCGCTGAAAACCCGTGTTTTGACGCGGCCAGCCCGCCGTTGACATCGTGGAGGTCGTAGGTTCAAGCCCTATACCGCCCACTTCTCCGAAGTGTAAACGCACCAAGGGATTACGCAAATCGATGCGTGATCCCTTGTGTTGTTTCTTGGCCTCGGCGACCGCTGGCGAGCGGTCGTGCGAGCAACCGGCGACTTCAAGGACGTGGCCGGGGCGAGGTCATTAAGCCCCCGAGACTTCGGCATGAGCGGGTGTTGATCGTTGGCATTCGACCGCGATCAGAAAGCCGTGTTCGGCCAACAAACAACGTCTGAGCAACTTGCCCTCCCTCTAATAAGACAATCGTAATGACGTGGACATGTGGGCGTGATGCGCCTGCCACGCCCGAGCCCGAATACTTCTTCAATTCACTCCGAATCACGAACTAGCGATACGCCAAGAATCAGCCTGCCATCCACAGGATCGTTCTCATGAAAACGCACGTTAGCCCTCACGCACGCCCTGGCGTCGCGCCTGCTTCGACCGAGCGCAACAAGCAACAAACCGCCAGATTCGGTTGGTCTGGGCTCTATCGAAAAGCCCTTTGGCTGGCGCTGACTGCTTCCATCATTTGGACAGGTTTCTCGCTCGTTCACTCAGGCGATCAAGCTGCCAACGCTCGAAGCATCGCCGCAATCGGCTCGAACGCGAGCTACCATTACGCCACAAAGCCGATCGAGCAAATCAAGGAGGGCGACCACGTCCTCGCTCGCAATCCGGTTACAGGCGAGATCGAAAAAAAGAGGGTTGAGGCCACATTCATTCGGACATGTGACCACATCCGAGTGCTTGATTTCCAGGCCCCCAATGGCGACATCCAGCGTCACGAGACGACGGACGAGCATCCCTACTATCTCCCCAAGCTGGACAAATTCGTCAACGCCGCCGACCTCCAACCAGGCGCCCAAGTCACCGGGCCCAACGGCGAACGCCAATACCTCATCGCCTCAACCCGCCGCGACGAGCCCAACGGCATCACCGTCTACAACTTCAGTGTCGAAGACCATCATGTGTACTTCGTGGCCGGCAGGGATTCTGCAAGAGTTCCCGTACTCGTGCACAACGCGGACGACAGGAAGTACATGGGGACGGAGTACGGTAAACAATTAGTGGCGGCAGGCAAGCCATCACGGCGACACTATGCGCCGGTTCCCAGAAAGAGCGATTTCCCAGTTCCTAAGCCCAAGATGCGAGTCAAGAAAAAGGACAAGCTTCTAAAGGAGCTGACGGCGATCGGCAACAGTGCTGTAGGCGAGACCGGGAAGAAGGCCAACACCAGGCTCAGGTCAATGGCCAAGAAGGCTGGACTTGTTGTAAAGGAAGGCGGTGAACATCAACGTATTGAACGGCCAGATGGATCACTCGTTACGCCCTTACCGCACAGCCCCAAAGGCGATGGGACGATCAAAAGCATCGTTAAGAGCATTTTGGATGAGGTCGATGGATAACGAATCGCAGTGCTGGCAATTCAATTTCGTGCTTGACTCGTGTGTTCCAGCAAACAGACAACACCCACAGGACTTATTGGAGCAGATTGTCAAATGGGCCGAAGGGCGATTCCTGCAAATGGGTGGCGGATTTCGAGAGTGCGTAGAGGCTCAGACGAATGGTCTTGTGACAAGGTGGGAGTTTAGCTTCGCGGTCGAGACCAAGTCGGGGCAAGCGTTATCGAAAGACGTCGCGACGGCGCTATTCGAGCAGATCCTGGATTGGGGAATCCAGCGTTCGCTGGATATAAGAGGTGGCATCTTTGGTTGTGAATGATGTCGAAGCAGTGTAAGCGTTCTTGCAGACGGGATCTCCCGTCCACCATTTCCATATTTCAGATTCTTGGCTCGTGGAGACCAGGCGGGGCAGTGTCATCCGTGTCCCCAATGCGGACAGCCAATCGTGGTTGTTGGTGCAGTAGCGACATGCCAGTGCGGCAAGAGCTTTTTCCCCGTCAGTTTCTCGCTCCATTGGCAGGCTCTCTTGGTTGTTGACGTGTGATGGTGAGCGTTGAAAAATAGCCCGTATGGAAGGCGTTGATAAGCTGGGGAGCGTTCCGCCTCAATAGGGAAGAAAGTTGCTCAGACGTGGTTTGTTGGCCAAACTTGTGTGGGTTGCGCGGCGTCGTTCTCAAGGCTACCTTGGCTCAACGTTCAACTCGTCTTTAGGCGCTGGCTCCACTATTTGGCCAACCACTGTGAAGATGTCGGAGACCAATCTAAACAAAGATCAGAAGAGAATGGCCGAGTCCATGAGGCATTTGAGGCGCCGCCGAGTTGCCTCCATGCGGCGCATGATGTCAGAATTTGGCTCGGCCAGTTGTGCCTTCTTGAGCAACTTGGGGACACAATCGCGGCGCGAAAGGCCAAGAGCCGTGGCAATTTCCTGAAGCGTCGCGGAGGAGTCCTCCCTGCCCAGTTGAGCGACTACGGATCGCGCCGGATGGCGACTACATTTGATCCGCAGTTCGCTGGGGCTAATGCCAAACTCTTCGCAGGTTGCGTTAATGACTAGGGACAGTGGCAACGGACTTCTCCGAACTCGAACCGCCGTCGGCTCCTGACTGTTGGGCGAAACGATGCTCCGAATCGTGCCGGCAAACGACTCACTGCCGAGAATCCAGCCATCAATCGCATCAGCGAACGGCGATGTGGTCGGTTGGCTCATTCCAGCCTCCACGTACTCACAATAGTTTTGCGTGGACGCGCCGAAGTCTCCTTTCCATGCCGACAGCAACTCATCATACCGCACCCAGGGAATCCTCCATTCGAGGCGGCAATAGCCCCGGTAGCTGCTCCACAGCCAGTCGGATGGATGGTCGACTAAAACAGGATAAGGGTTGAGATGCACGTAGCGACTCACTGTCCAGGCGTAGCGCGTGCTTTCAATCACTCGGCAACGAAAGCGTCCCTCGAGCAGGTGCCCGGATCGCCGATGGCGGCGGTTAAACTGGCGAGCGTAGCCTCCCAGGAGGTATTGAGCGCCTCGGGACAGATTTGCGTCCGGCGTGCGGAAATACAGATGAAAGTGATTCGACATCAGGGCAATCGCGTAAACCAGCCAACCGAATTTGTCCACGGTTCGCTCCATCCAATGGAAGAACGTCTCCCGGTCCAGGTCGTCCCGATAGATGTTGCGTCGCAGCACGCCACGGCTCGTGACGTGGTACAAGGCATTGGGATACTG
>JAGQPF010000631.1 GCA_020426845.1 Planctomycetales bacterium | reverse complement strand
CGTCGCGATTAAGTTACGCCGAGCGGGCGGTGTTTTATCCGTTATGCGTTCCAGCGTTGCCAATCATTGTTGTCGCAGCCGTCCTGCTGCCGTCCATGATCTTTGTCGCAATGATTTTTGAATCACGGATTTTGAATTCCTTCGGACTGCCGCGACACTCGCCGCAGACTTTTCAAATTATGGGCTATGGCGGCATGCTGGTCGGCTGCCTGTGGTGGTCGGGACTTTGCGCCGGATTGGCCCGCGTCCCTTGGCTGCTGGACTGGGTGATGCGGCCGTTCTCAACTGGTTGGATGCGCCGATTGGGCTATCCGCTCGGGCTGCTACTGCTGGCGGTGGTCATGGGCGTCATCGCTTTGAGTCGCTGACAGCTGGCTTGGCCGTGGCCGAGTCCCCAGCGCCGACGGCCTCGGTGAGGCCCGGTGGGTGGTCGAGCCTTCATTGGTAACCTCAGTCCAGCCATTCTCGCTGCCAGAGCTCCAAGATCAGCAGGGCCCAAAGCCGGGCCGCATGGTTGGCTCGGCCATCGAGATGCTCGTCGACGAGCTGCCGCAGCTCATCCTCGCGAAACAGGCCGCGCTGCAAGGCGATGTCGCTCAGCAACGTGTCGCGGAGCAGCCCCTTCAATCCGCCACGGAACCAATCTTCCAGCGGCACGCCAAAGCCCATCTTGCGGCGATTCCACACGTTCTTGGGCACGAGCCGGGTGAACGCCTTGCGCAACACGCGTTTGCCGAAGCTGCGGTTGCGTTTGAAGATTCCCGGAATCGCCGCCGACAACGCGGCGCGCGGGCACTTGAGCGCGATCGGCAGCGAGGCAGCGAACTCCACCACCCGCACGTCGAGAAACGGCTGCCGCACCTCCAAGCTGTGCGCCATCGAGGCGATGTCGACTTTTGTGTTCAAATCACACGGCAGGTAGGTCGTGAGGTCGGCGAGCGATGCGCAGGTCACGTGGTCGCGCGGACCACAGCGATCCCAGGCGTCGCCGAGAAATCTCGCGGGGTCGATGGAGGGCAACCGCTCCAGAAACTCCTCCGAATACAGGCTTGCTCGCCGACTCTCGTCGAACACACTAATCCAACCGAGGTATCGGTCCTTGCGAGGCAATGACAGGCCGCCAGTAAACCGCAGCAACTGCCGCAAGCGGGACTTCTGCCGAGACGCCGTCGGCAACCGCTGCCACCACGCGGAAGCCAGCAAGGATCGCAAGGGAGGAACGTGCTCCAACGCCTCGCTGAGCGCAACGGCCGGATAGCGTTCGTATCCCGCGAACAGTTCGTCGCCGCCATCGCCGCTTAGCGCGACCGTCACATGGCGCCGCGTATGTTGGGAGACATACCATGTCGGCACGGCCGAGCTGTCGGCAAACGGCTCGTCGTAGTGCCAGACGAGCTTGGGCAGCACGTCGAACATGTCGGGCGTGACGGTGAACTGCTGGTGGTCCGTGCCCAGTTGTTGCGCGACCTGCTGCGCGTATTTGGACTCGTCGTAGTCGCTGACAGGGAAGTTGATATTGAAAGTTTTGACGGGCTCGCTGGCCGCCTCCTGCATCAGCGCGACAATCAACGACGAGTCCACGCCGCCCGAAAGGAACGCGCCCAGCGGCACATCGCTCTGCATTCGCAGCTGCACCGAGCTGCGCAGCAGCGGCGCCAACTCCTCGGCGGCCTCATCCATCGTGATCGTTCGCTCTCGGCGAAAGTCCACGTTCCAATATTGCAGCACCTGCAGCTGGCCCGATGCGTCGCAGACGGCGGCGTGTCCCGGCGGCAGCTTGGCGATGCCCTGGTAGATGCTGTAGGGATGGGGCACGTATTGATAGGTCAAGTACTGGTCGATCGCGGTGCGGGACAGTTCTCGCGGCACATCCGGCGCTTGCAGAATCGCCTTCAGCTCGCTGCCGAATAGCAGTCGCTCTCGCGGCTCGTGGCGGTAATAAAGCGGCTTTTGGCCCAGGCGGTCCCGGGCCAGAACAAGCTGCCGCTTTCGCTCGTCCCAAATGGCGATCGCGAACATGCCGTTGAGGTGCGAGAAGCACTCAACGCCGAGGTCTTCGTAGAGATGAACGATCGCCTCGCTGTCGCACCGCGTGCGAAATTGATGCCCGCTGCCCTCCAGGCGACGACGCAGCTCGAGATAGTTGTAGATCTCGCCATTGAAGACCATCCACACCGAGCCGTCCTCGTTCGACATCGGCTGGTGTCCGCCCGCGAGGTCGATGATCGACAGGCGCCGGAACCCAAGCGCGACACCGGGCCGCACCTCGTTCGCCTCTTGGAGGCGAAACTCGCTCCGCCAATCTCCCTCGTCGTCCGGTCCGCGGTGGCGCAAGGACTCGACCATCCGCTTGAGCGTGGCGCCGTCCAAAGCCTTCTGAGGAGTGTTCCAAAGAGCGCCGGTAATGCCGCACATAGTGCCTCGTCGGCGTCAGCCAACGCCCTCAAGCAGTTGTCGATACAGCGACAGGTGGCGTTCCACCATCTTGTCCACCGTAAACTCCTCGGCCATTCTTCTGCGGGCCGCTGTGCCCAGCCGGCGTGACAACTCGTCGTCATCCAGCAGCGTCTGGGTCAGCCGAGCGAACTGCGTGCCGTCTCCCGGAGGCGCCAGCAAGCCGTGGCAGCCGTCGACCACCAGATCACGATTGCCGGGGATGTCGGAGACCACCACGGGCAACTCCATCGCCATCGCTTCCATTAGCGAATTGGACTGGCCCTCATAGCCGCTGCCGAGCCAATAGCAGTTGGCGGCGGCCAGCAGCCTCCGCACGTCGGGGCGATGTCCCAGCAAGTGCACTCGGTCTTCAATCTCCACTTGCGATCGAAACCGCTCGAGCCGCCAGCGTTGCGGGCCTTCGCCGACAATCACGAAGTGCACATCGTCACGCACGACCTTCAGCAGGTCGGCGGCCCAGATGAGGTCCTTGTATCGCTTCTGAGGCCACAGTCGGCCGACGGCGATCACGATCTTGTCATCCTGCTGCAGGCCCAGCTCTTGGCGCACTTCGCGACGCGCACGGTCGCGCTGCTCGTCGGTGACAGAGATCTGCTCCAGTTCGATTGCGTTGGGGATGATCGCGAACTTCTCCTTGGGCAGCCCCTTGCCGACGTAGAAATCGCGCACGCCGCTGCTGTTGGTGGCAATTCGATCGGTGCGCTTGGCGAGGCGCCGATCGATCATCAGCTCCCAGGTCTTCCAGGGATCCACACAACGCTCGCCCGCGATGATGACGGGGGTGCGGTTGGCGATCGCCGCCTGGCGGCCGTAAGCATTCGCCGCAAACAACCAGGTATGGACGACATCCGGTCGCAACTCGGCGATGAGACGCTTCAGCCGGCGATACGCCGGGATGTCCAACTTCCAATGTTTGTTGACTTCATGGACCGGAATCTTCGCCTCGGCCAGCGATTGTGCGCGGGGTCCCAATCGCGTCAGGGCGCAGACGTGCACATCGACATTTTGGTGAGCCAGGCCGGCCGCCAACAGGCAGAGTTGTTTTTCGGCCCCGCCCTCGTCGAGTGTCGGTATGATCTCCAAGACCTTCACCGCGACGCCTCCCG
>JAGQPF010000630.1 GCA_020426845.1 Planctomycetales bacterium | reverse complement strand
CAATTGGCGGGCACGTCGCCCGCCTCGTTTGATTTCACGCACTATGGTGCCCGCGACATTCAGGTCATCAAGGACGGCTACAAGACGGTCACGGTGACCGAGGATGTGCGAGCGCCTTGGTATCAAGTTACGCCGATCGACTTCGTCGCCGAAAACCTCTGGCCGGGCGAGATTCGCGACGAGCGAGTGGTGCGCATTGAAATGGAGCCGCAGCCGATTGTGCCGGCGGACCAAGTCTGGCAGCGCGGCGAGCAGCTGCGTGGCGCCGCTCATGCCGGCTACGCGGCCCCGCTGCCGCCCGCGAAGCAGTAGCAAACACGATACGTGGCGCCGGGAGCAAACGGTCGTGAGCTATTCACCGCAGCTACTCTTTGACGGTGATCCTGCCGGTCCTTGTCTGGCGTTGGCGCATGGCGCCGGCGCGGCGATGGACACCCCCTTTATGTCCGCCATGGCGGCGCGAATTGCCGAGCAGGGCGTGAGGGTGGCGCGGTTCGAGTTCGAGTACATGCATTTGCGCCGTGTGGACGGCAAGAAGCGCGGACCGGACGGCGAACGCAAATGTCTCGAATGTTGGCGAGACGTGATTGCTCGTCTGCCGCGGCCATTGGCCATTGGCGGCAAGTCGATGGGCGGCCGCATGGCGAGCTTGCTTGCCGATGAGCAACAGGTGGCGGCGTTGGTGTGTCTCGGCTACCCTTTTCATCCCGCCGGCAAACCGGACAAGCTGCGAGTGGCGCATCTGGAGAGCATCCGCACACCGACGCTGATCCTGCAGGGCGAGCGCGACTCGCTCGGCGACTTGGACGAGGTGTCAGGCTATCGGCTGAGCGACTCAATTCAGGTCGAGTGGTTGCCGGACGGCGATCACAGCTTCAAGCCGCGCCGGAGCTCGGGCCACACGGAGCAGGGCAACTGGCAGACGGCTGCCGACTCGGCCGCGGCGTTCCTCAAACGAGTTCCCGGCTTCGCTTGATCGCGGACACCGCTCCACTCGCCCTGTGGCGGTCTCGAACTGCTATCGTCAATCCTGGAGTCATCACAGGCTGGCAGCCTGTGCGACGTGTAAGCGGATCATTACCGCCAGCGGTCGCTTCTCGCGCTGTCGGTCGCTTCTCGCACTGTCGGCGATGCGGTATTCTTGAGCGTCCTGTACCGCATCGCCGCACCAGCCGCATCGGCTTGTTGCCGCCAATTTCGAGAGCCTCTTTGAAAGTTGGAAAGCCGGAAAGTCGCATGTTGCATCTTCGCGCGCAGATTGAGGAGGCGGTTGCCGCCATCAAAAGCCACTGGAACAAAGTGCCCCATGCCGGCGTGATTTTGGGCACCGGGCTGGGAAGCCTGGTCGAGCAGATCGATGTCGAGGCGGAGATCGAATACGGCGAGATCCCTCACTTCCTCAAGTCGACGGCGACGAGTCATCGCGGCCGGCTCGTTTGCGGCACGTTGGCGGGACTGCCCGCGATGGTGATGGAAGGCCGCTTTCACATGTACGAAGGGTACCCGCTGCAGCAGATTACTCTGCCGGTGCGCGTGATGAAGGCGATGGGCGCGGAGCTGCTGGTGGTCTCCAACGCGGCGGGCGGCATGAACCCGCACCACCAATGCGGCGACATTGTGGTGATCGAGGACCACATCAATCTGATGGGCGACAATCCGCTGATCGGCATCAACGATGACCAGCTCGGCCCGCGATTCCCCGACATGTCGCAGCCCTACAGTCTCGAGTTGGTGGACCGCGCGCTGCGAATCGCTCGCCGCGAGGACATCGTCGCGCACAAGGGAGTGTTCGTCGCAGTGGCCGGACCGAACCTGGAGACTCGCGCCGAGTATCGCTTCCTGCGGCTGATCGGCGCCGACGTGGTCGGCATGTCGACGGTGCCGGAGGTGATTGCCGCGGTGCATGCGGGCATGCGCGTGGTAGGCTTTTCGATCATCACGGACATGTGCTTGCCCGATGCGTTGGAAGAGGCGAACGTCGAGAAGATTATCGCCATTGCCAACGACGCCGAGCCGCGGTTGCGTCAGTTGGTGATGGGTGTGTTGGCCGAGGAGCAGGCGTGAGCTCGCCGGAATTCGCCCGCGACGTGGTGCAGTCGGCGGCGGACGTGGTGCGCCGGCGCTGGGCCGACTCCGGATCGGACGCCGCCGGCGACGCTCGAGTCGGCATCATTCTCGGCACGGGCCTCGGCGATCTGGCCGATCATATTGCGGCCGACGTCGTCTTGCCTTACCGAGAGATTCCCGGCTTTCCGCATTCGACAGCGCTGAGCCACAAGAGCCGGCTGATTTGCGGCCGGCTCGACGGCGTGCCGGTGGTCACCATGCAGGGGCGTTGCCATCTTTACGAGGGCTATCCCGTCTCGCAGCTGGCGTTGCCGGTTCGAGTGATGCACGCCTTGGGTGTGCGGACGTTGGTGGTGTCCAACGCCAGCGGGGGCGTGAACCCTCACTATGCGGCCGGCGACATTATGATTCTGGCCGACCACATCAATCTGATGTGGACTTCGCCGCAGGACACCCTGGAGGCGACATCGCCATTGAGTGCCCGGCAGCACGCGGCTCCCTACACCACCGAGCTGATCGAACTGGCCGAGCGGGTGGCGCGGCGCGAGCAGTTCGTGGCTCATCGCGGAGTCTATGTGGCGGTGACTGGCCCGACGTATGAGACGCGAGCGGAGTACCGGTTGTTTCGCCGCATTGGGGGCGATGTGGTCGGCATGTCGACCGTTCCCGAGGTGATCGCGGCCGCGCAGTGCGGCATGCAAGTGCTGGCTTTGTCGCTGGTCACCAACGTGGCCAAGCCGGATGCGCCGGAGCAGGTGGACGCCGACGAAGTGGTCGAGGCGGCGGCGGCGGCCGCGCCCCGAATGCACAAAATCGTGCAGGAATTGCTGCTCCGCCGGGCCTGAACGCCACTTCCTGGCGCCTGGCGAAGCCGCTATAATCCGGGATTCAGCCAGCGAGCGGATTGCCGGCCTTCGTCGATCATGGCCCGATCCCATCCGACCCCTTCAATCGCTTTTGATCAAGATCGATCAAAATCGATCACTTTCGACCCCCGTTCGCTCCCCTTCGTATTCGCCGACTTCAGCGGCCAGGAGTTTCAGCTGTGGGAAAGTTTCTTTTTACGAGTGAATCCGTCAGCATGGGCCATCCCGACAAGTTGGCCGACGGGATTTCGGACGGCATTCTCGATGCGTTGTTCGCGCAAGACCCCAACAGCCGCGTAGCCTGCGAGACGATGGTCACGACCGGCATGGCGATTATCGCCGGCGAGATCACCACCAAGGCCGTGATCGACTACTCGCAAGTCGTCCGCGACGTGATCCGTGACGTCGGCTACACCGACGCCAACATGGGCATCGACGCCGACACCTGCGCCGTGTTGGTCTCGATCGACAAGCAGAGCCCCGACATTGCGATGGGCGTCGACGAGGACGCCACGGCGGGCAAGGCGACCGGCGCCGGCGACCAAGGTTTGATGTTCGGCTACGCTTGCAACGAGACGCCCGAGTACATGCCGTTGCCGATCGCGCTGTCCCACCGGATTCTCAACCGACTGACCGAAGCGCGTCAGCAGGGCGAGGTGAACTGGCTGCGGCCCGATAGCAAGAGCCAGGTGACGGTCGAGTACGACGATCAGGGCGCCGTCCGCATCGACACCGTCGTCGTCTCCACTCAGCACAGCCCCGACGTCGCCAACGACGAGCTTCGCGACTACATCAAGAACAAGATCATCGATCCGCTGCTGCCGACCGAGCTGAACAAGGGCGACATCACCTACCACATCAATCCCACGGGCCGGTTCGTGGTCGGCGGTCCGCACGGCGATTGCGGCCTGACCGGGCGGAAGATCATCGTCGACACCTACGGCGGCTGGGGCCGTCACGGCGGCGGCGCCTTCAGCGGCAAGGATCCAACGAAGGTCGACCGCAGCGCCGCCTACATGGCGCGACACGTCGCCAAGAACATCGTCGCCGCGGGCTTGGCGGATCGCTGCGAAGTGCAGCTCGCCTACGCCATCGGCGTCAGTGAGCCGGTCAGCGTGCATGTCGACACCCAAGGCACGGGCAAGGTGGACGATCAGCAGATCTGCGAGGCGGTCAAATCGTTCTACGATCTGACGCCCGGCGGGATCATCAACTACCTCGATCTCCGTCGCCCCATCTATCGACGCACTGCCTCGGGTGGCCACTTCGGCCGCGACGAGTTCCCCTGGGAGTCGACCAAGGACGCCGAGAAGCTGGCCGAAGCGGTGGGAGCCACTGCCGGCAGCTAGGCAATCGTCCTGAACCGCTTCCGAGGCATGCCATGACGCTCCCATCGCCATCTCTGGCGGGAGGGCCGCCGGCCCTGCGGCTGGCTGCCACCCATCGCCTCTCTCGCACTTTGGCGGAGGCGGCCGGGTGGGCGTCCCTGGTCATGGCGCCGCTATCGCTGCTGATCGGCGCTGCGCTCTGGTGGCGCAGCGCCGCGGCAGGTGCGGACGACGTCGCCTTGGCGATGCCGACGGCGCTGACAGCGCTCACTGTCATCATCGTGACAGCCGCCATGCAATGCAGCATTTCGCGGCTGCTGCTTTCAAGGGGCGCGGCGGGCTTGTGGCGCTACTATCCCTTGGTGGCTTCGGCCGCCATGCTGGTCGGCCTCGCTGCGCTGCCTCGATTGCTGCTGGTGACGCCACCGATCTCGATTGTCGCCATCGCCACGCTCGTCTGGCTCTGGCGGCCCGGCTCTACGGTGGCGCCAAACGCGTCCGCTGCGCCAAATGCCTCCGCTGCGCCAACCGAGGTGCCTGACCCACGTAGCATGGGCGCCCTCGCCCGTGCAACGCTGCCCAGCCCCAATGCGTCAGAGCTGGCTTCGGACGCCGCTGACGTCGAGAGTGTCGAGGCCGCTGGCGTCGTGAAGGCCGGCGAGGAGTCTCCTGCTGAGGTAATTCCCCGGGGTGAAGCACCACTTCGCGTCGAAACTGCCGCCGATTCCGGCGCAGCGACCAATGCCGAAGACGAATCGCAGCCCGCCGGTGCACTCGAGGCAGCGGCCATCGACCTTGATCAATTGGCTGATTTGGAAGACGAAGAGCTCGACCCCGCGTTGACTCAGCGAATCGAGCGTCGCCAATTGCCGGAGGGCGAGTCGGTCAGTTTCTGGCAACGCGTCGAGGTTCCCGCCTGGACTCGCCAAGCCGCCGTTCACATTCCGTTTTGGCCGCCGCTAAGTGCGCCGCCGAAGATCGCCGTGGAGGGCATCGCCGACGCGGAAGTGAGCGTCCGCGTCGAGCAAGCCGAACGGCACGGCTGCCGCCTGCGCATCCAGCTGCATGAAGTGGACGAGCGGCCTCAATGGGTGGAGATCGAAGGCCTGGCCGAATCGACCTCGTGAAGCTCAACGCGTCGCTGGGGCCGCCGAGTCGGTGAACCGCTGGTCGCCTGGGTTCCCGCCCGACATCAGCAGGGCCAGCAGGTCGAGTATCTCCTCGCGATGCAATGTGTCGAGCAGTCCGGAGGGCATCGGCGAGGCTTCCGCAGGCCGAGACTCCTCGACCTCGTCGCGATTGACGTTGATCGTCTGCTGTGTCAGCGGGTCGGTCTCCACCACAATCGTGGTCCGGCTGACGCTCACCGGCCGGCCGGAGACAACGCGGCCGCTCTCGAGCCGATAGCTCGTGTGACGATATTTGGGATCGATCACTTTGGACGGCTCGATCAGCGATTCCAGAATCTTGGCGGCGTCGTAGCGACGACCGACGGACGTCAGGTCGGGCCCGATCGGGGCGCCCTCGACGCCAAGGCGGTGGCATTTAAGGCAGTTGGCGGCGAGCAGCGCCTGGCGACCTCGCTGGTAGGATCGCTTGGCCGACACGGCGGCGAGGTCGTCGGCGAGATCGCGGATGGCCCACTGCCGCACGGCGGGTCGCGTCGATGCCGGCAGCTGCGCAGCGGGCTCGTCCAGCCGCTGGAGCTCCTTTTGCAGTTGCTCGCGCTCGGTCGCCGAAAGCCCCGCCTGAAAATCGTCGCGAATTTCTCGTAGCCGATCGGAAAGCAGCTTCCCGCCTTGTAGGGAGCGCGCGGCCAGCAGCCACTCGACCAGCTCGCGGCGGCTTTCGAGATTCCAGCCGGTGCGAGCTTGGGTCAGCGCGCGTGCTGCGCGGATCTGCTCCTCCTGCGAGGTCCCGCGCAGTCGCGGCAACGTCAAACGCACCGCGCTGTCGTCTTGCAGGTAGATCAGCAACTCGCCGAGCAAGTGATTCACGTCAGCCCGGGCATGCGGGTAGAGCGGGCGCAATCGTTCCGCCATCTCGTCGCCACGCGGCGGCTGACCCCAACGTGTCATCGCGAGCTGATAGGCACGCAGCATGGCCAGTAAGTCGCTCGGGGCCAGGCTCTGCAAGTCGAATCGCCCCAGTGCGGCGAGCACGGCTTGTTGATCTGCCTGCTCGCCGCTTCGACAGAGGGCGATCAGCGCAGCGCCTGCGGCCGTGGGTTGCGACTCTTGCAGTGCGCGAGTTCGCCACGCAGTGACCTCTTGGTTCTCCAGCGCGCGGCGCGCCGCGAACCGCAGCCAACGGTCCGGGCTGCTCAGGTGCGGCCAGAGCATTTCTACGGCTTGGCGATCGCGAGTGACGTGATAGTTCTCGAGCTGGCGCCGCAGCTGTCGCAGCTGTCGCGCTGCGCGCGAGGAGTCCTGATCGGGGTCGGGAGCTTCGTCGGTCGCCGCTGAGTCTCCGGTCCAGACCACTCGGTAGAGCCCGGACTGAGAGCCTCGGCCGCCGGTAATAAAGTAGAGTGCGCCATCCGGGCCAAACTCCAAGTCGCAGACGTTCAGCGGCCCTCCCTCGACAAACGCCTCGTAGGCGCCGGTGTAACTGGCACCCTGCGGCTTGAGGTCGACGAGCAATATGCGGCCGTTTTGCCAGTCGGCGGCGAACAGAGCTTGGCGATAGCGCGCCGGGAATCGGCCGCGAGTGCCGAAGACCACGCCGGTTGGCGAACCCAAGCCCGTGTCGACGGTGCTCGGCAAGCTGTCCTCGTAGTACTCGGGCCACTTGCCGGTGCCCCACCGCCAACCGTACTCGCCGCCAGTCACGACATGATTGATTCGGGTTGGCCGGTACCAAGGCTGGCCGACATCCCATTCCATGTCGGCGTCGTACGTGAACATCTCGCCATCGGCATTGAAGGCCAGGTCGAATTGATTGCGAAACCCGCCTGCGATCACTTCCCAGCGGCGGCCTTCGGGATCCGTCCGCAAGATGTAGCCGACGCGATCGTCCTGTCCCGCGTCGTGCGGGTTGGGCAGCAGCCAGTCGTTGTGCGGGTCGCGGTAGGGCGAGGCAGGATCGACGCCCGCGGGGAAGGAGACATCGTTGCCATGCACCAGATAGATCTGTTGATCGGGCCCGAGCACGACTTGATTGCCGCCATGGCCGTAGCGGCTGCGATAATCCAGTTGGGCCAGCAGTTTCCGTTCATCGAATTGCCCGTCGCCATTGGTGTCGCGCAAGCGATAGAACCCTTGGCTGTTTGTCGCGTTCACGTACAGGCTGTTGTGAGCGTAAAGGACGCCGCGACAATGCTTAAGCGACTCATCCAGCTTCTCATAGCGAATTTGGCGAGCATCGTCGGCCAGTGTGAGCCGCGCCACGCCGACATCATCCAAGCCGAGGATCAAGCGGCCTCGGTCGTCAAACGTCATGCTCACCCATGAGCCTTCTTCACTGCCCGCCGACCGCAGCAGTTCGACGCGAAACCCCGGCGGAGCCGTAATCGAACTCACCGGCGTCGCCGCCGGCTCATCGGCACAGGCTGGATGATCGACGACCCATGGCGCCGCAGTGAACAGAACCGCCAGTGAGCCGACGAGCAGAGTGCGAGATATCGAATGGAGGAACATGGCGCCGCCGAGTGCAAATAGAGAGCAAGTACGCGCCCATTCTCGATCAACCCTCGAGTGAGATCAACACGCTGCGTGGCATGTCGTAGTGCAGGCTGCGCGGCATGTCGTAGTGCAGGCTGCCAGCCTGCAAGCAGCGGCTCACACGTCTGTAGCATGGACGTCCCCGCCCGTGCGCGGCGAGCAGCCGTATTGAGCGTCCGTAGGCACGACAAGATTCTTCCAACCTCGCGACAGTCCAAGGAACAACGGGACCTGGCTGATTGAAACGCAAACGGAAAACTTGGATAACAACAACATGCACCCGGGACGCGAAGTCAGGCGTTGGGCAAACTTTCGTCGCGGCCGGGTGGTTGGGGCGTTCTACGTCGCGTCGAGCGAGTTGACAACAAACCCTTGCCCGAGTGGAGACGGCAAATGCAGCGGAACCACACTCCCGAGGCGACTGGTCGGGCCCCCATCGCAGGCGACCCTTGTGAGGCCCGGTGGACCGCCCCCAACATGTCGGCCGTGCTCTTCTGCGCCTCGTTTGTCGGTTGTGTGCTGTTGTACCTACTGATCGGCGCACCGCTGGAGCGGCTATGTCGCGACTATCCAGCCGCCCGGCCGCTGTTGGCCAATGATGCGACTCGGGCAATCTTTGCACCAGCGCGTTCCGTACATGGGACTGATCCCTTCTTCGAGCCGCTGGAAGCATGGGCAAAACTCTGGGGCGTCGAACGACGGTGCGGCGGGAATTATCATTGCCGTAGTGCGTTCCGAAATCTCAATCTAGCAATTCACAACTACCACGCGAGCAGTTCGGCGGACGAACGAGACGATGCGCGGGAGCGGACGTCACCGTCAACGGCTCAGTTTGCTACTACCGTTGACGGTGCAGAGATTGACGAGCCACCGGGTGAACGCGAGGCGGAATAGCCCGGTTGGCTCGCTTCGCTCGGCAACGTTGAAAGCAAATGTTCTCACGCCAAGTCGCCAAGACGCAAAGAATTAAGGGAAGAATTGTTTGGCCACGTTCTTTGCGTCTTCGCGTCTTTGCGTGAGCCCTTGGGACGGCGATTCGCTCGACACGGCAAGCGGCAACGATTTGCCGGACTTGCTCCATGTTCAAGACATCAGGAAGCGTCTTTGCGTGTTGGAGCTTCATCGTCATTCTGAAGTCAACGCGTGCCTCCGCGCCACCGGTTGCCTCAATCGTTCGTCACCTTAGCGCATCCAATGTCCGAACTTCTTCATCAGTGCATGACGAAAGCGACCATTGCCGAGGGCGACCAGCGGAAGTACGGTCCGAACTGGGTTGCATCCCGTCGAGGATCGCTCAAGATCTTCGATGATCGTCTTGAATGTGGCGACTGGAGAATCGACTACACTGAAATCAAGGATGCCGTCCTGTTTTCGTTTCGGTCGTTCTTTCTGCGAATTCCCGGATATATCTTGACGGTCGAAGCCAAGGATCGCACATATCACTTCGGGCTGAACGGATGGGGGCAATTCTGGAAGGGATCCCTCCCATTTGCAGCAAGACGTGAGAACGGAAAGCTCGGGTTCACATGGTTCAGCATCATCATGCGTGTGATCTTTTTCGGCTACATTAGCTACCTGTTGTGGCAATGGTTCACAAACCGCTGACGGTGATCCCATTGCCACCACAAGATGGGGACGAACCATCGCAAGCGCGGGAGTGGCGTTGGCCAGTCGGTTTGAAATCAATGTCAACTCCCGCCACCCCGTGATGTGAAGCGACGCGTCCCTAACAAATCGGTGAACAGGTGAAGTCTGGCTCGTCTAGTCTCCTCGCCCCTCGCCCCTCGCCCCTCGTTGCCTCAATTGCCTTTGGGCTCAATGAATGCGAATCGACGTTACAGACCTGTTCGACGATTTGTTCGCGGTCGCAACGATCGCCTACACGCGATTTCGCTTCGTCCCGGCCGACGGCAACGGGGCGAAATTGGATGAATGGGACGCTTTTTGCGCACATTTGAGCGACGCGTATTTTCTCAACTTGGTTGCCAATCGTGCCCATGAATTGATACGCCAGGATATTCCCATCCTGGACATCAAACGGCGAATCATCGTGCGACATGAAATGGGCGTGGACGGACAGCGTGGCTTCAATCTCCCGTACGAATTCCCGGTGTTTCATCATTCCTCCAATCGGCCGTGTGCGTTTGCCGGCACGTTGACCGTCGACGGCCACTCGCAGATTTATCCTTTTCTATTCCGCCCCAAGCACTCGCTTACGCTTCATCTGGGAAAAATACCGGCATCCGAGTTCCAAATAGATCGCCCTCCATACGATCCGAGCAGTGATTCGCAAAAACTCTATTATTGCGAACACGGATATGAAACAATGTTCTCCGGAACGGTTTCGAAGTTCTATGAACTGCATGATGGCTGGATACTCCGAGAAATCACACTGGGTGACCGTTTGTCGCGGCATGCAATGGAAACGCCATGGTGGAAGCCGGTCGACAATCTCGTCTCAGTGAACGCAGGGTTATTCGAGAATTTGTGGCGTGTAGCTGAAGACGGAGACGCCAAGTAGGCGGGCTCCCTTGCCTCGATGAGCGTGCACTCGCCTTGTACCCCGAGCGGCGGATCGGGCGGGTATTGAGAATATGGGTGTTTGGCCGCCGCCGGACTACCTTGCTCGATCAAAGGCTAAGACATGGCGCTCAATCTCGCCAACATGCATCGTTTCATCGTCAAGGAGATCGCCTCCCAGCGTGCCATGCGTGAATCGATGGACCGCATCATTTCAAAGTGCGCGAAGGGGCATCCGCACGACGACTGGGAGAGGATCGCGGCGTTGCCTTACGAGAATTTGGACGATCTTCGCAATTGGATCGAAAGGCCGTTTCGCGACGAGCCATCGAAGAAGAAACTTGCTGGACTTTGGTGCGGGCTGTTCAATCCTGTGTACTCGGGGAAAACGTCCGCAGACATCTATATTTGCGGCTCGACACGTTTCGATCCAAGTCCAGAGGACAACTCATGGGCAGTCGGTCCGGATTGGTGGCCCGAAGCCCGCTATGCGCAGTCCGCAGTGCTCGCGAAGCTGTACACGATCGCCTATCGAAAGGATGGCCTTGGTAACAACGCCGAGTATCCACTGTGCCTGGCGTACGGCGGCCTTGCCGTGCGAGATTTACTTCGCGCTGCCGACCCCACGGTATTCCTTGGAAAGTCGCCGTCACTCGGAGTCGCCGTTGGATTCGATAGCGGGGATTTTGTGCTGATTGGGAATTTGAGCAAGTCCGGGCTTGCTGGCCTCTCGTGAGTGGCTAGGTCGCCAGCGAGCAAGGCGGCGGATCGGGTGTTTTCACAACTCGAAGTTTCCTTTGCTCGTCGTGTATACCTCATGCACAGGCTCCTCGATTTGGCCAACAGACCATCTGAGCGACTCTGTTCCCGGCATCATCCAGCGGCGAAATTTCGCCGGCGAGCGGAGACCTCCCGACTTCGATCGCGAATGGGATGAAAATAGATCAGTCCAATGCATGCCGCCGCCGGTTGCCCCAGTCGTTCGCCACAAACGGAAGCATAAACCTCAATGTGGACTTTTACGCTAAATGGAAAGACGATTGTTCGGCTTTCCAACAACGATTAGGATCGTGACAGAACAAAGCCTTGACCTCGCGAAGCCGAGACGATGACGCTTACGTTTAATTGTTCTACGTTTCACTGATCGCGCGGGGTTTGGTGTTGGTCAGCGGCCCGTTATCGCTGCCGTTCGTCCTGTCAGTCTGTTGCAGAATCGAAGACGGAGGCGTGAGACATGGAAGGTCCAATTCGTCGCGGGCAGTTCTCGATCGGCGCTTTGCTCATCGCAATTGCCGCAATCGCATTGTTGGTACAACCATCGCAACACGCGGTCAATGTTTTCCAGGGCCACTGTTTCGCTGCCGCAGAGATTGTGCCCGATGGCGGGACGGTCATGACGGGAGCCACGGTTGTTCGCGCGAACGCCATGCGGGGCACATGGATCGATTGGCTCCGTCAGGCGGTGTGGCTGAAACGTTCGGCATCGCACGCTCAACAAGAGCTCCGACTACTGCCTCGAATCCTCATACAAGATCAAGATGAGGTGATTCTGATCCAGAAATGGCCCCAGATCGGGCAGGCTATTGCTCGGAAAGGTCAGCCGTAAGTCAAGGCGCCGACGAACCATCACATGCAGGGGAGTGGTGGCCAGCGGACTATGGAAATTGATGTCAACCCAAAACATCATTCACATGGCACACCGGATCGTTTGACGTACCGGCTTCAAAGGCATCCCATGAATGACATCGAGCCAACACGTCTAAGATGTGACGGTATTCAATACCGCAGTGGGTTCATTGAAGCCCGGCTCGTTCATGCTGGGCACGTCAACTTGGAGACATGGTCGGTTGGTCCTGATGCGTTGGGCGCAAGCCCTCAATGGGTGACAGACGTTTCCGATACGTCGGTACCCGGCAACGTCGAGTTGGAGCTTGACTTGCGTACGGCGATGCAACTCGCGGATTCCCTTCACGAACTCGTCGCGATTCAGGCCGCTAGAACGGGGACGGAGGCCAGCTGCGATGAATGCGGATCGCAATTCGTGTCGTCAACTGCGATCATGTC
The DNA here is from genome assembly GCA_020426845.1 of Planctomycetales bacterium. Lineage (GTDB taxonomy): Bacteria > Planctomycetota > Planctomycetia > Pirellulales > Pirellulaceae > JAGQPF01. The sequence goes on along the minus strand of JAGQPF010000630.1, from coordinate 37,053 downwards.
GGGGTTGTGTCCGGAATGCTCGCACTACCTTTACAACAAGCCAAACTGCGCGCACTCGTTTCATGATGGACGCTGTCGCCGATGTGGATGGGATGGATCGGTGTCTGACTATGTGGCTAGAATCAAAGGCACGGCAAAGAGTGGATAGCCATGCGGTGAACGGGAGCCGCCTTTGAGACGGGTTTTGAGATCGTTTTGAGATCAGAGTTTCGGGCGGCGGAGCCGTTGCCGCCGACGTTTGCCGGCTAGGTCACTCCATCATGCAAGGTGCGTTATCCGACTGAATCCGATGAGCCGCCGATCATGTCATGCCTGAAGTCAAGATGACTGGCGGGGGCCCCGTCAACGCCAGCGTTCGTGACAGCCTGACGCCGAATGCCGGTCGAATCACGGTTGTCACACCCGGTTGATTCGTGACGGTAGTGAGGCAGTGAGAGCGCTCAATCCAATGAAAACCGAGAGACACAAGTCGCGAGCCCAAACGGGATGTCTTGCCGCTCTTGTTTGCTTTTCCGCGTGTCTTGCCTACACTGCTTATCCAAACGACGCCTGGCGATTTGGCGCCGGATTCGGAACGTTGGCGCTTGTGTCGGTCTTCTTGCGCGTTGGATGGTTCGTGCCGTATACCATCGCGGGGGTTTATTGTGGAATGTTCGTGCTGGACCCGGCGGTAAAAAGCGGCACATTTGAAGATCAAATAAACGAAACTGTTGGATATATTTTCCTTGGCTCGCTCGTTGGATTTGTCATCGGCGTGTTGGTCGACAACGGACACCGTCCTCATTCGAGATAAAGAACCTCGGGGCGCGCGATAGTGGCAGACGAACAAACGGACGAGCGCGAGTCGGAATAGACTGGCTGTTTCGCTGCGCTCGGCAGCGTTTGCTCTCAGCCATGTTATCCTGATTGTTGTTGAAGGACATTTCTAGCGGACTCATGTTTTTGACAATGCCGCGACACGTTTCAGAATACGATGATCGTTCGGAACTGGCAGATTACCTTTGGCACAACTACCCGGAACTGTTCACGATCAACGAGAAACTCGCGGCAAAGACGCTGCTTGCCGAGCAGAAAATGGCGGCGCCCGAGATGTCGGAGGCGATGCGTCGTGTCATGGAACGTGATTGGGTGGCGCGCGGCAATCCGGAAATAGATGTTCTCTTGCAGTACGGTTCGGATCATTTCCGCGTATCGACAGCATTGCGCGTCATGGAAGACTGCCAAGACCGAGTGTTCGTCAATCGGTGTCCTTCATGCAGTCGAATTGTAGCTACTCCACGGGCAAGACAATGCCTTTGGTGCGGTCACGATTGGCATGAGAAGTCGCCCCACGGTTAACAGAAAGCGGCCAACCATCGCATGCAGGAGAGCGGCGGTGGCCAGTCAATGCATCGGAAACGGAATGCGACGCGATGAACGATTGAGATACGTCATCTCCGACATCCTGTTCCGCGAATGGGACCCAGTTGGCGTCAACGACATCGAACGCGTCAGCGACGAGTACGACTCCTATCCGCCGGGCCTCACAAGGGTCGCTTGCGATGGAGGCCCAACAGGTCGAAATATGTCAGACGACTACCTGAAGATCATTCCGACGTCGGCAGAGTGCGTTCCTCCGAAACGGACTCATCGGAGCGCCCTCGTGTTGCTTCGGACATTCTTCCCGGAAGGTGAAGACTTTCAGGTGGAAATCTACGACGAGATTGAGTTCATCGATCAAGGTGAGAACATCGAGGCCGTCATTTGCCCGGCGTGTAAGCAACGGTTGGAAATGGAACATTTCACCGAGGGGGATCCAATCGTCGCTTGGTGGTACGAGCTGTCGGAAGCGATGGACGGAACGGCGGTAACTGCGATCACGACCAGAATGCCATGTTGTGGGCGGGTGGTGCGTATGATGGATCTTGAGTTTGATTGGCCCGCCGGCTTCGCTCGATTTGAATTGAACGTCATGAACCCAAATGTGGCCGAGAATCTGACCGAATCGCAGCTTCGCGAGCTGGAGCAAATCCTCGGCTGCCGTTTGCGCCAAGTGCGAGCCCACTACTGACAAATCAATCCCATTGCAACGCTTGATGATGATGCGATTCGAGAACGGCGTTTTGACACTGAACGAACCCATCGCCGAGTGTTTGCCGGCTGTGTACGATACGCTGTATGTGATCCGGGCGAATGGCGAAGACCTGTTGCTTCCTGCGGCGTTTGTCGATGATTTCGAGGATGGCCTGGCCGACGATGAGGATGATTTGGTCATGCGGATGGCCGTCTATCGCCGCACGGAGTCAATCCAAGGAGATTCAGATTGAAGAGTGGTCCGCAGCACCGCCAGCCTATGGCATCCGAAACCGAGTACATCAACACCGATTTCTGCCTCAGGTCAGCCACGCCTTTCGACACGCTCCAAAGCGAACTCGACGATTCATGCTGGGTTCTGCATTACGTGCACGGCGACGACGGCCAATGGCACTCGGCCGTTGAATGCTCCCACGAGGACGAAAGCTGCAATCGCAATGCTGAGCTCGACATCGCCGCGATCCTCGAAGCGTTAGAGGGCTTGTCGCCGATTGCCAAGGGCGAACTCGAGGCGTGCCATTTGCGCGAGTTCAACATCGGCTTCGATTGCTGGGATACTTGGGGATATGGCCACACATTGTCGAACGCGATTATTCGTGCGATTGCCGACGCCAACTGCTCTGTCGCGGTAACGCTTTACCCGATGCGAAATCCAGACGGGACGCCAAAGTGATCGCCGGATCGTGCGATGCGTGTTGAGTCCGAGAGCTGTTGCCGAACAATCGAATGCGCGCGAGGCGGGCTTTGGCGCGGATTCAAAGGGATGATGCCTTCCGCACGTGTGCTCGGTGTCGTTCTGTCGCATGGGAGATTGGCCGTGGCCCGTTTTAGCCTTCGGACGCTGTTGTTGCTCGTCGTCGTTGCCGTCGTGGCCAGCGCGATGGCCGAACACTACGTTTTTCGGACTGAGCAAAGCCAACTCCGTCGCTGATAGCAATCGTTCGTCAGTTAAGGAAACTCTCTCCAGTTGACGCGGCACTCACAATGGATGACCGTTCCAGATTCGCCGATTTCCTTGAACGCTTGGCCGATCGTCGCGCATCGTCATTTGAATGGAGTCGTTTTGTGGTCGCGCATTATGCAGACCCTTTCCTCGAAGAGATGCGACGCTGCACGGTGCGACTGATGCAAAATCGCTTGCCATATCATGGAGACACAGAGCCCGGCCGTGAGGCATTGCGATGTTGGGCAATGGCATTGCGATCTGCGTCTGCGCCGCCTCCGACTGACGGCGTAACACTTTCTGTTGCGCCGCATGAAGCTGCCGTGCTGGATGATTTTCTCCGTATCGAAGGCGCTCAGCCTGAACAAGACGACGCCGCGCTCTACCGACGTCTAAAGCGTGATGTCTGCTTGCTCTATCACGAGCTGTCCGATTACCGGCACATCATGGGCGACCTTGACTACGCGAGCGACTATCCACTCGAGTATTGGGCGCTGATAAACCGCATCGACACGGGCCGAGAGGACGATCGATTCATCAGAGCCGGAATTCTTGTGCTGCTGCTCGCGATGCTTCAGGATGTCTTCGATGGGTCAGGAGATCACATCTCCCGTCACGCAAGGGGCATTTCCCGAGAACTGGAACGGTTTGTCCCGGAAGATGATGCGATGTTGCGGCTGGTCGAATCGGTAGAGCACGGATTGGGATTGTTGGCCAATTCAGCGTCTGCAGATGACCGCTTCGGCGCCGATGTGTGCTGGGCTTACGACACATTTGTCAGGAAATACTTCGCGGATGCTGCATCGTAATCCCACGCCAATGCCCGACAAAGAATTGTTCTGCTTAGGAAACCACCCATGAGCGTTGGCGCATGAATCCGTGGGCGAACTCAGCTCACTGAAAGCGAGGCGGCTCCCTCAACTCGTTGAAGGCCGAAGGTCTTCATCAGCGTAGCCCGGGGCAGAGCGTAGCGCCGCCCCGGGGGTCGCCGACCCAAACAACCATGAAGGCCGAAGGCCTTCCTCAACGTTGCCCGGGGCACAGCGAAGCGACGCCCCGGGTGTGCCGCCCAGAGTTGGTGCCACCATGGGTTTGCGAAAAATGGAACAGGAAAGTGAATAACCCGCGCTGCACGCGAGCGGGCGGCAGCAACAGTTTTATAGTCAACATCACGCGCCCGCCGCGCTAACTTGGTCGTTCGCCACTAGGCTGGAAGATGCGTTTTCAAGACCCGCTCGACATTGTGTGCCCAGTTTGTGGCAGTAAGGAAGCAGTGCATGTGCGACCTCTCCTTCGATTAGAGGCGTCATGTCCGGCTTGCCGTGCATCACTGCGTGAGGTGGGGCACTCAATGCGGGCGCAATGCGACAAAGCCGCCGCTTTTTTCAGTGCCGTGCAGATCATCCTCCAAATCGAAAGCGAACACGGACTGCACATTCCCGATACTGTTGTGGAACAGATTAAACCCTGGGAAGAATTGACAATCCGTGATCTCGTCGAAGCGACGAACCGCTGTCTTGCCGCCGATTGCCGGCCACTGCACCAAACCGAGGCCATGGTTGCATCGGCCATCAAGTCGGCATTCCCTGACGCCCCCGATATGCTGGACTTCGATGCGCCGATCATGGATGCGATTGAGCCGGACAGAGACTACGGAGATTCCGGCCGTGCTTCACCTGTACGCTGAAAAGTCGGTTGTTCCACGTCTGCGCGGCATCATTGGATCGCAGACCCCTCAGCGTGACATACCGGACGCTTTTGCACGAAGCCGAGACAGAGGCATATTGCCGACGAGGGCTTCTATCTCGGTGCTGAGATTTTGTTAACGTTCGAGCACGGCCTGAAACTTGATGTGTCGTGGGATCAGTGCGTGCCGGATGGCGATGGAATGTCTTTCGGTTGGCTGCTGTCGGACGCGCCTGTCTTCCCCGACGATTCAATCACACCATACTTGGCGCCAGACATTCCGCTATGGCATCCACGCATGAATCAACCGATAACAGAGGTTAGCTTGTATGGGTACCATCGCGCTCCGCTCGTCTTACGCTTGACGGCCTCCCATAGGAGTATTTACCTTGGAGCTGCATGCGAAAGAACGACGGCTTGCTCGAGGCCGTTTGACCTTCACGATTGTTTTGGGGCGGCACACCCGGGGCGGCGCTATGCTTTGCCCCGGGCTACGCTGAAGAAGGCCTTCGGCCTTCAAAGTGAACCCACACGCAAAAGATCCAGCGGACAGATATGTGCTTGCCGCTGAGGAAGTTCGTCTCAGTAATGCTTTCCGCGATTTCGGGAGCCGTGTTCGGGGGCAGGGGTGTTGAAGCAGGTGCCGAACAAGGCAGGCAATCCTAGCAAGTGATGTTGGACGTTCGGCGAATGCCGCCATCGATTATCGAATGCAGGTTTGAATATGACATCGACGCTCCCGGCCGAGTTTCTGGACGCCTGTACTGCCGAACAGCGTGCCGACGCGGATTTGTGGTGGGCGGAGCTCGAGCCCGCATCGCAATCGGAGATCTACGTTCTTCTGGATACTCGCAACGACTCGCGCGCGTTCGTGTTCGCCGCCGATGAGACCGGTGAACGCAGCTGGCACACGCTTCCCATCATGAACGATGAGGTGCCGAAGGATCGAGATGACGACGACGACTCATGGATCACTGAGCTCGTTCATTACCGGCTTGATCACGAAGATTTTGTGATGGCATCCGACCTGAAAGTGCGGACGTTCCACATCTGCTCTCAGCACAGTTCCGCACATGCCGTGATCGCAACGGGCGAAATCTCAGCTGATTTCCGTTGCTCTGTTTGTGACCCTAATTGTCCCATGCTTCCATTCGCGTCCACGTTGCAGCGGGGCAAGTTGCTGACCCGCAACCAAGAGACCGACTTTACCGTGTGGCTGTGCCGATGAATGTCGCCATTCACGGCCACCGGGTCGCCGCTGGGTTGCATTCGTTCGTCGGCTATTCCATCCACTGGCATGCACATGAAACCGCAATCGCCACCTCAAACCATCGACGCGTATATCTCCGGCTTCCCCGAGGAGGTGCAGAAGATCCTTCAGAAGATCCGGTGCATCGTCCGCGAGGCCGCGCCCGACGCGGAGGAGGCCATCAAGTACCGGATTCCGACGTTCGTGTTGGGCGGCAACCTCGTGCATTTTGCCGCGTTTGCCAAGCACATCGGCTTCTATCCGACGCCGTCCGGCATTGAGCAATTCAAGGACAGCCTCTCCGCGTACAGCAGCGCCAAGGGATCGATTCAATTTCCACTCGACTCGCCCATCCCGTACAACTTGATCAAGAGAATCGTGAAATTCCGAGTGAAAGAGAGCCGAGACAAGATGGCGTCGAATTCAAAGGGAAAGCAGCGTCCCAAGCGAAGTAGAGGATTCTGACGCCGCCGAGTTATCTGGTTATGGCGGACGTTCGGTCACATGCCCATGGTATGCACGCGAGCGGACGACAACGCCAGAATTCGGCAGCCTCAATAAGGAAACCCGAAGCGTAAGCGAGGGATCGGAATTGCGAATTCGGCATGCCTCAATAAGGAAACCCGAAGCGTAAGCGAGGGATCGGAATCGCGAATTCAAGTCGTCGCCAAGCGCCCGCCGCGTGGGATTAGGGAAGCTGCATGCCTAAGACAATGTGTCCGCTCTGCGGCGACAGTTCGCACGTAAATGCTGGCGCCATCGCACGTTTCGAGCGCAAACATCCAGAACTGTTTGTCGTGGGCTATGCGTGCCGACTATGCTGCCACTGTGAATCCGCGGTGTGCGCAGGCGATCACGTTCATGTTCGAGATACCACCGACACTGGTGTCGTGCAAAGAGTGGCAACCTGTGGCGATGGATTCAGTCTTTATCGCGTGCAACTCGATTCCGGTTTCTCCGCGACGTTCCCGAGAACCAAGATTACGAAAGTGTTCATCTCGCCGCTGCGAGCTGATGCCGGCACAGATCCTGTGGCCGACGCGGAATGGCTAGCACGGTTCCAATGCACGGATCGCCACTATCGGCTCTACGACACTTTCAGTCGCCGCTTTCAGTCCTGGCCATCCCGACAACCGCATTCTCTTTGGCGTAGTTTTGATCGATGGCGACGATATCGAGACATCACGCGGCGGAGAGTTGTCCCCGTCGCCATCGATGATTGGGCACCTTGAATTGCTGTCGCCGCACGGTACATCACGCGATCCGAAATCGTTGTTGGCACCGTACAGTCAAACCGGTGGATCAATGGACGCGTCTCGCTTTCACTCGGATCATGGTTTTCGAATTGACGGTATTCAAATAGAGCAAGATAGGATGCTTTGGCTCTCAGTTCGGCCGCTTCCGCCAATCGTACGCTGCAATGAATGCAACGGCATTTTGGCCACACCACTTGCGAAGCAGTGCCTGCATTGCGGCGCGGTTTGGCGCTGACAACACCGTAATCAGTTTCGAGATGCTGTCTTGCACCATCGATACTTCCCATCGTGTCCCGTTGATGGCCCCATCGAGCCACCCGTTCCGTTTGGTCACATGGCATCGAGCGGTGCTGTGCCGAAGAAGTGCTCGGAATGCCGGCACTTGTTCGAAGGAGAGTGCATCCGCTATCTCGATGAGGTTGGACACTTGCTGCACCTTGACCACGGGCCTTGCGGGGTCGACGGTCCAACTGATCCCGTACGCTGGGAAGATGACCTCATCGCTTCAAAGGCCGAAGTACCTCGCAAATGTGTCAATTGCGTTTTCCTTGCGGTCGATCGGATTCATGGGATTCATTGCACCAAGGACGCCGACAAATGGGGCGACTTCCATCGTGGGCTCGATTGGGGTGCATGGGAGCCTGAGTGTATTCACCTTGAATTGCCGCTGCCCAAAGTGACCACGAAAGCACTGTCACTGTTCGCTCGGCAGAATGATGTCATGGCCTTCATCAATGAGCACCGACGGATCAATCCCGGACTATCGGTCGAAGAGGCGAAGGCGGACTTTGCGCACTTTCGCTCTATCCTCGATGGACGAGGATAACCCTCGAAGACCGACCGAAATGGCTGGTGCAGTCGACCCTGAGTGGGAATCTACGAAGGCATTCTGGCCGAGTTTGCAGACGATTAGGCCCGTCTCGTACAATCAAAATCGGGACGCATAAGGCGGCTCGACGCTAGGGAGCGAGCTCCCTCTTTGGCTAAAATGTCAGGCTGAATTTGGTGGCCATAGACCAAAGCATCCCGCGATGCAGCGGCTTGTTCGAGCAATGAGTTCAATCGGGGCAGCGGTTTACGCCAGTCTCGTTTTCAACCTCCAACCCCGACGGATCGGGCGGCAACTGCACGTACCGGACATGAGCCTACTCCTTGCCTACACTCTGCTGGCATTTCTCGCGATGCTCTGGATTTTGAAGGATGGCGAGACGTATTACATCTTCGACGTCTTTGGCGAGAGCTTCCACTACGTGTGGTTCGTGAGCGGCCAGCGATGGATCTATTTGTTTGCGTACGGCTGGCGATTGATTGCGTTATGTTCGTTCGTGCTGCTTAACGCCCTGCTGTCCTGTCGTATCTACGCGGACAATGGGTTCGACATTGGTCCCGCCGCTCAACGTGCGCTGCTCGCTCTCATGCTTTTTGTGTCCATCTTGCCGGTTCCGTGGATCTACGTTGCTCATCGCCTTCGCTGCCGGCGAAATATTCTCGCCATAGCGAAACGATTATCCGGTGTCGCTGAGAGAGCCACAGGCGATCCCCGTCTTTGCTTCGAACTCGCAGACTACGAAACCGAGGAGCCCTGGACTGCATGGCATCCAACCCAAGGTGAATGGAAAGCTAACGGATTGTGGGACGGGTTGGTTCCGGTCGTGTATCTCTGCAACGATGGAGATCGATCTGCTGCGGTGTTTTCGATTGACTGGGAGACATTCCTGGCGTGGAACATTCCTTCCAACTGCATCCGAAAGAACAATGACCTTCCGGTTCACGGTCCGCTTGAGTCGTCCTTTCGCGTGGCAGCGGCGCAGAAACTTCGTGGTTGCCCTAATTGGTGGTTGGTGCGTGCGGAAATGCGCACGGAACTTGACACTGTGATCGAAGACTGCGGATAACAATGGAGTCAATGGGAGGCCTGGGCGCCACCGGACCCCAAGTCAAGCACCACCTCAATCAGATGACAACGCCGCTCGATACCGCGAATAGCATTGAGATGTTGGTGGACCTTTGGCGCGATCGTCTAAAGGCTGTCCCAGTTGGATTCGCACACTCAAAGCCGACAGCGGACCGCTGGTCCATTTCGGAGGTCGTCGGCCATCTCGTGGATTCAGCCTGCAACAACCACCAGCGGTTTGTTCGCGCTCAAGCCACGGATGCACTCGAGTTCCCAAAGTACGAACAGAACGACTGGGTTTCCGCAGCGCACTACCGAAAACTCGACTGGGAATCGCTTGTTACACTTTGGTGCGAATACAACAAGCTGCTGGCTTGCCTTATTCGAAACATGCCGGCAAAGTGTCTTGCTGTTCCATGCACAATCACGCCCTACGACACGTGCACGCTTGAGTTTCTCGTCATCGACTACCTCGACCACCTCAATCATCACCTTGCCATTCTCGACGCGCGAATTGCGCAGCAAGAAACCCCATAGCCAGGCCATGCACCGCACCGGCCAGCGATTGGCGTCCGCAGTTTGTCGTCCGGCGGCTCAATCCCTTGGCCATCGGCCCAGCAAAAAATGTCACACCGAAGACGAGGATTCGCGACGATCGAGCTTTTCATCATCTCACCAGTCATCTTCGCGATCGGTATTGGCGGGACGTATCTCCTGCAGTGGCTGTTTTCGACGACGCACTGGATGTCATGGATCCCAACGATCTTGTTGGGAGTTCCATTTCTCGTTGCGTACGGCTTGATTGTTCCGATGCTCATTTGCGAAGGAACGATTGAACGGATTCGCGACAGAAACAGTGCGGAGAAATGACATGCCGAACGCGGCGCAGAGGGTCCCACTGCTTGGGGAAAGAGGCCGGCTAATTCGGTGCGCGGCGGGGACTACCCTGTTTCACCCCACTCAAAAGGCAGCAATTCATGGTTCGCCTATTTGCGTTCTGCTGTGCGGGACTGTTGTTCCTCACCACCTCGGTGGCCAACGGACAGGCGACAGGAGAGAATTCGGATCATTCGCCGAATCTGTTTTCCAAGCCAGTCAATGTTGGCGGCGTGGATTTTGCAGTTTCGGCCGAGACAACCTGGAAACGACCAGGGAACGTTTACGGAGTGTTCAAGCCGAACATTTTGCTGCGGATCAGTAATCGGACCGACAAAGACCTGACGTTCGACCTGGGGGACAGGCTCAGGGTCAGCCTGAAAACAGCCCGCGGTTCCGAACTAGTCGGTGGACCGATTGGGATTCGGCATTTTCCCAAGCCGGTGATGGTGGCGGCCGGGAAGACGGAAACCGTCTCTCTGCCTATTCAGCTCACCCACACTCGCATACACGATGTGTCCCTCGGGGTGAAGAGCGAGTTGGTATCCGGCACGAATTGGCTTACGAGCGACGTGCTCGCGGGCAAGTATCTGTTGTGTCTGTCGCTCGAGAGCAATCGCAGGGGAGATGAGTCTTGGCACGGCAAGATGCGAACCGAGACGCTGGACGTGCTTGTCAAGGACGCCGAGCGTAAATCGCCGGCAGAAGCGCCTGACGAGCCGCCAGTTCAGGGCAGCGCCGTCGGGCAGAAGACTTCGGCCGACTACGAAAGCCTCGTGCAATTTCCGACGCCATCGCCAGCAGACATAACTCAGTGGCTCGAGACTGAGCGAGCCAAGCGGAACGGCATTGTTTGCATTTGGGACATCAAGGCGGGGAAACCGATTCTGGCGGGGGGAAAGGGAGCTCGCGGAAGCGAGGTTGAAATCGCAGCATCCGAAGCCAGCATCGCCATGCTCAGGCCCGCAGTAAGCGATCCGTTTGGAGTGGATTCGTTCGATGCGAAGTCCGGCTTGTTGACGCGTTCTGTCACGTGGTCGCGGCCGTATGCCGAGTTTGCCGGCGGAGCGATAAGTCACGATTTCAGTCGATACGTGATACTGGAGTCAACGGAAAGAGCTCGCACGGCCACGCCGACAGGAGCTCGGGTCTGGTGTACGCAGAACGTGGGATTGAGAATGGTGAATGCCATCAACGGCAAGGATCTGTGGAAGCAATCGCTTGCGGAGCAGGTGCAGTTCTCGACTCGATGTGACTTCAGTCTCGACGACGAACTGTTTGCGGTCACCTACACTCCCGTGGCGGGCGAGCCTTACGGGCTCAACGACAAAGCCGTTTGGATATGTCGTTCGAGCGATGGCCGGAAACTTCGCGGTCTGAAGGGAGAGCTGTTGTGTTTTTCCACGAATGGGAAACTTGCGATTGTTCGTCGAGTTTTTGCTCAGCATCCAAGCTACCGCCTGCTCGCCGTGGATGTTGAATCGGGACGGGAAACAGAGCTGCTTAGTTCCATGTATATTTCGTACCGGTTTGCTCATCCTCTTCCGTCGGGAGATGTGCTAGTCGATGTCAGCGGTGTGAAACGCAGTGTCCTCTTGGACATGGAGACGATCGATCCGCTGACGGCGAAATCGATGGGCCATTCCGTGCTGCCCCCGCTCAACTGGGGCGACAAGATGTCGATCAGTCCCGATGGTTCAACAATCGCGAAGCTCAGTCACAGTGGGACGAACGACTGCCAAATCGAGATTTACGATATTCCGACGGCTCGCGTGCGCCAGACACTGAAGTTCCGCGCCGCCATGCCTCAAAACAAGGGGCACGTGATAGGCGACCTACAATTGCTGGACGCATCGAAGCTCGCAACGGCACACCCACTTGTCGTGTGGCGAGATTGAGAGCGTCGGTGTGCCTCGAATCGGAGCGACTGCGGCGGGCGTTCGAATTCTTCCAATACATTCAGGTTTTGAGCGAATCACCCGAGTCGATCTCGCTGACTTCACCGAGCAGAATGCATGAATAGTCCATTTCTACCGGCTCTAATCATCTTCGGGCCATTCTTTTTGATGCTTTGGTTTTTCGCCCTTACTCGACCAAGGAAAGGAGGAAACACGGTGAACCCGAACTCCTTCCGTTTGGCAGTTGGCGTGTCACTGCTGATCGGCATTCTGGGCGGTTTGGCCAGTTTCTTGATGTGTTAACCACACGCTATTCTTCCGCAAGAGCCTGCCGCAGCTAAGAAGTCGCCTCACGCCCCTCTGAGATCCCCTGAGTTGGCGATTGAGTGGCGGGCAGTGATGGAGAACGGCGTCTCTCTTGTGGCGCCACGTTGTTCCGCAGCACGAGGAGTTCACATCAGGCCCCAAAGTTCATGATGTTCGATATTGGTTCGATCGCCGGCGGTCTCCTGGTCGTTGTGGTCTGCGGCTGGGCCGTTTTCTCCCTCGCGTCACAACTGCTGTCAAACATCGGGACAGGAAAAGCGGTGGATAGTACTCTTAGCGAGGTCGATAGAAGAGATGCGCCGGGCTTGTATGCCCTGCAATTGCTGGGATTTATTCTGTTGATTGGTGCATCGGCTGCAATCGGCATTGGGGTAGCCATTGTATTTGTCCATGAAATCATGAATTATTAACGCTTCAATAGCTGTATTCCCCATTGTGACAGCACTGTCCTCGAGCATTTGGAGCAACGCTGATGGCGCTCATCGACGAAAACACTTGGTCAACGATTTTGGCACATGAGGATACGGAGCTTCTGCCTCCCGCAGATGCCGCATCGATTGAGGCGTTCGAGACCGAGCAGGGTTTTCGGCTTCCCGATGTCCATCGCGAGTTCTTGCTGCGAGGAAACGGTGGTGTTATTGGTTACGCGAGGTTGTTTGGAATTGGGGGCGACGACGCTCTCGATCTGGGGCAACAACTGTCTGCGATGCGATCCTACATCCAAGAGTCAGCGGACGGCCCTGTCTTCCCGTTTGCCAATGATTGGGGTGGCAGCTACTTCTGCTATGATCTCCGCAAGCCAGGCGGCCCCAAGGGTTATCCCGTCCTGTTCTGGAATCACGAGTTCTCCGAAGAGCCAGACGATCGTCCGATGCTGTGGTCCGAATACGCACCTGACTTCGTCGCGTTCGTGAAAGAGGTGATTGACTTCTGAAAGGCGTGGCCCTTTCCGCAACATCGCGCGGCCGCCCAGCCAAGGAAGCCATCTCACGCAAAGGCGCGAAGACGCTAAGAAAGATTGTCTATCGGCTGCCAACAACGAGCGTTTTCTCCGATACTTGCGGTTTCCCGATAAAAGCCAATTACCGCATGGTGATGGCCCAATTTCGCTGATCCCGTGATCGCAAGTCGTTTTCGGATAGATGTTTGCCGCATTGTCGGGGATCTCGACATGCGTCGGTTTCCGCTTCTGGCTTAAACCTGGGGCGGCGCTGCGCTCTGCCCCAGGCTACGTTGAGGAAGGCCTTCAGCCTTCGATGTATTGGCCGAAGGCCAATTTCACCGTAGCCCGGGGCAAGCGAAGCGCCGCCCCGGGTAATGCCGCCCCGTCATGTTGAAGGCTGAAAGCCTTCCTCAAAGTATCGAGCAGCCCTTGAAGTGCCGCAGATCCACCGTTTGCAATCCGAAGCACTACCTATCGTGTCGCCACTCCGGCCGCGCAATTCCATGTCGCGCCTTGCCCGCGCCTCCGCGAATCATCTCGTGATCTCGTAAAGCGATAGATGGGATCCCCAGACTGCCAGGTAGCGGTCACCAATAAGCTGAGCCCCTCGGGGAAGTTCGCCTTCGATGGCAAGCGAATGGACGCGGCCACCGCGGTGACAGGAAATCAGGCCTTGCCAGATCAACCCCGAGCGATCGGCTTGCAAGCTGGTGGCGGCAGGTTGGCCTCCGCCCTGCGGGTTCCATAAAGCACTGCGCAGATCGAATTGGTCCGCTCGCTCATCCCAGAGGCAGCAGAGGCTCCCGGTCGGCGCGACACTGAACAGCATGCCGTTGCTGACGACCAACGGCCAAAGGACGTCGGGTGTTTCCGGCAGCGCTTGGAATTGACGCATCGTGAGCGAACTGGGCCGATCGAGATCGCAAAGGGTGAGCCGCTTCTGCCCCCAACTCACGACGACTCGCATGGATGACTGACCGGGTGGTGACACGTCGCCCGTCGCTTCTTCGTTGCCATTGGCCGCAGGCGCCAGGGCGACGTCGCGGGCGCCGCCTGTCTCGGCAGCATTCAGCAGGATCACGGGCTTCCAACGCTGCTCGCTCCACTGCACGACGCCCGAGAGGGGAGAGGGCGCCGCGCCGGCGGCTCGCTGTGAAGCGTTGGGCGGTCCGACCACGGCCAGCAGACGGTCGTGGACGATTCGCAGGTGGTGGACGACCAGGTTCTGCTCCAGCATCGGTAGCGGCGTCCAGCGATCACCGCTCAGCGTGCGAACGCGTCCATCGACACAGCGAATGAAGACTTGGCCTTCGTTGTCGACCACCAGCTGCTTGGGCGACTGAGGTCCGATCACATTTTCGGCAGTGAGCGTTGGCGCAGGCTTGAGTCGATCGGATTCCCAATGGGAGACATTGTTTGTGCCGTCAATGACCCAAAGATGTTCTTGGGGGGCCTCATGCCGAAGAGGGCCGGCGACTTGGGAGATCTTGGGAAAGATCGTTCCCGCATTCAGCATCCCTTGCCAGTCCTCATTGATGAAGGTGTCGCCCGCTGTCCGCTTGCGAAACACGCGGCGAAGGGTCGGGGGCGCCGCGTCGATCGCATCCCGATGCCGCTCCAGGCGCCGCAGGAACCGTTGGTCCACGGAATCCAGAACCGACCGAGGAACACGCGATTCGCCGCTCGGCCTGCGCAGCGTCACGGAGCTCTCGTCCAGGTCGGCGCAGCTTGCCAGAATCTCATGCGAGCCGTCGGCCGTCTTCCAAACTCGCGGTGCGACGAACAGCGCCATGGCGGGATTCGCCGTCCAAGACATGACAGCCGACCGAGCCGTGGTCCGATCGACCTGCACCGTGGGCAGCGCATCCACGTGCGTGTCGACTCGTTGCCAACGCTCGCCCTGCCGCACAAAAACGCCAATGTTCGAGCGGAGCTTGCGCCCGGCTTCAATGATCTTTCGCGCCAGTTCCGCTTGCGAGGGAGCGACATGCAACCAAGTCGTCTCCTGGTCGACAACGATGCCGAGCACATTCGGACGCTCCATTCCCTCGATGGTGGTCGGCAGCGCGCGGGTTTGCTCGGCAACTTCCACCAGCTCGGTGTCGACCCCTGTGCCCAAACGCACGAAGTACACCCGACCGTCATTCGCCACAGCGACCTTGGGCAGTGCGCCCATTAACGATTCGTTGAATTTCAAGTGGAACGCATCGAGTCGCTTGGCTTCAAAAGTCTGCGCGTCGAGACCGTTGATCCTGACCGGGTCGCCGTCCCGGCGAACACCGACGAGATGGCCGCCATGCGAGCCGAACAATCGCTCGACGTTCTGCAAGGGATTCCCGTTGACAGTAACCGCCAGCGGTGACCAGGCGGCGCCGTCGAGCTTCGCGAGCGAGGGGCCTGCTGCATTCTGGTTGGCCAGCACCGCGAAGATGGTTGGGCCCGACCTAGTCAACCAGCGAACTAGCGTGCCGCGCGGTGGCGTCAGATGCGTCCAACGCCGGCCATTCCAGCGAAACGCGTGGCCGCTATTCCCCCAGAGCACGATCGGGCGGGCGAAGCGATCCACCTCCAATAAGGAAATCGAGGCCGGCAGCGGCTCGCCCAAGACATCCGAAACGTCGGGCGCCAAGGCCCGCATGACCACCTCGCCGCTGGCCACGTCGTACTCGGCCAATCCCAGTTCGGTTGCCAGCCAGCTGCCGCCTCGGCCGTTCGGTTTGCTGCTCCGCACGCGAAGCGGCTGTTGGGGGCGATCGCAGGCGAGCGTCTGCACGAGCCAGTCGACATCGTCCGACGCGATCGGCAACTTCGGGGCCAGCGCCTGAGTGGCCGGCGTTGCCAACAGCGCCGACAAGGGGGTGCGAAGGGAGGTTGTGGAGGACTCCAACGTTGTGTCGCGAAACAGCGACTTGCAGTACGCTTGGTCCTCTTCGGTCAGGGTTTGAATCGAGACGATAAACTCTTGGCCGTCTTCCGCGACCAGCAGCAGTTGATCGCCATCGCGTCCCACGGCAGTGGCCTGCACCGAGCGTTGCGTGGCAGCTTGCGTCCATGGACGGAATCGATTTGCAAACGCCGGTGTCTCCGGCTGGGCGGGAACTGTCGACGCGATCGGTTGATGGGGCGCGGCGGGCGAGGGCCCGACAGGTGGCTTTGCGGTCGTCGCGTCCGGCTGCTCGCCTGGCAAGCCCGGCTTCACCATGGTGGGAGCTGGCGTCGTGTTCCGGGTCAGCAGCGGCGCGAGCCCACCGGACGGCCTCGGGGGAGCCGCCTCACTCAATCCTTGCAGCTCCCAGCGAGTCAGCTGATTGGCGGCGCGAGCATGGGAGCTGACCGCAATGAGAGCTCCCGGCAGACGCAACAGGTGATTCGCCGATGCGGAATCGTCGTCCGCTTGCACCAGAAGAGATTCAAATCGGTCGACGTGATAAAACCGCCACTGCTGTTTGCCGGTGGCGAGCAGATGCTGCGAGTCCAGAAACGTCAGCACATTGCCGGAGCCCGCTGCTCCGGGCCATTGGTAGACGGCGGCGCCGGCGGGCAACGCGAGCAGCGTCACCTGGCCCGCTTGATCCATCACGGCCAGGTGTTTGCCGCTTGGCGCAAGCGCCATGTTTCTCAATGCCGCTTCGGCATGATAAAGCGGCCGCGTGGGAGGCTGAGCAGCGACAAACGCCTGTTCGGTGAGCTTGGCGGTGGAAACTTCGTGAACGACATGCCGAGCGAGAGCGCCGTGTTGCTCGGCGAAGATCGCGTACAAGGCGCGGCCATCGGGCGAAAACTCAAGCTGAAAGCCTCGCTGAAAAGGAACGGTGAGGCCGCCCATTGCGGCGCCGGTGCGGAGATTGACAAACAGCACCTGCTGATGCCGCGGTTCATTCAGCTCGGTGGGAGTGCGCCCGGATAGCGCGGCGATCGGCAACGTCGGATGAGTGGCGACAAAGCCGCACCGGTAGGGAAGCTCGATCTCTCGCAGCACTCGCGGCGCGTCGAGAGAGATGACTCGGAGCAGTCGTGGATCGCCCGCCGCAACCAGGCAGCGGGCTGGTTGACTGTAGGCCAGCGCCAGCACCATGCCGCGGTCGTGCTCAAGCCGATGTCGCTCGACGTGAGTCGCGCCATCGTAGACGACGATGGTTCCCTTCCGACCGGCGATGGCGTATTGCCCGCCATCGGCAGTGGCCGCCAAAGCGAAACTGGAGTTGTCGAAGGGACGCGAGGCGGCCAGGCGGCTGAGCTTCAGCGGCTCCGCCACGCAAATCGCCGGTAGGCAGAGGCCAAGAGCCATGGCCGCCATGACGATCGTGGCGACGCTTTGCCGGCAACGGAGCTGCGAATCTGGCGAAAGAAGACGGTAGCGCACCGCAGCTCCGGGTTGGCGGCCATTGAAGCCAAGAAACAAAAAACAAAAGGCAAATCCGCTGGCAATCAATGAGCGGAGGTGTAAAACGGCGCATGATCGTGGCGCCAATTTACGCTGGAATCGATTTTACCTTGCCGGCGCCGCGCTGAGTACTAATTCAGGCGATGCATGCCATGGCGCCGTTGGGTCTCCCGCCGTCATGGGCCACGTCTGGAGGAACTGCTTGAAGACCTTGAACGATCCGGCTAACGTGTGTGCGCCGCATCCATGTCGTAGTGCAGGCTGCCAGCCTGCAAGTTGTGGCCAACACCGCAATCGTCACATGCTGACAGCCTGTGCCACGTAGGCAATCGTCGCGGGCGGCAAACCGGTGATGTCCGTCGCTCATCCATCAACAGCTTTATGCTAGACGAACCAGGCGAACCTCCAACTCGTTTGCTCGTTGCCTTGACGCAAGGTGACCGCGATGCGGCAATGGCTGCGATTCGCGCAGGTGACGATGTGAATGCTCGTGATCCACGACCGATCATCGGGGATCAAACAACTGCTTTGCATCTTGCTGCGTTGGCTGGCGACCATCTACTGATTCGCGAGTTGATTCAACATGGGGCTGAGGTTGACGCGCAATGTGGCGCCGGGCAAACCCCACTTTGGTTTGCCTGCAACGGGAACTGCTACGAAGCAGTTCAAGAATTGCTTGCGAGCGGCGCGGACCACACGATTGCCAACAATGATGGCTACACGCCTCGTGACCGAGTTTTGGGATCTGATCGTCGCACATTGGCGTTGATCGACGATCACATTGCGAGGCAAGAGCAATGAGTGTGACTTGGATTATCGAGCCAGACGTTTGCGCGGCCTATTGCGACTCACTGGTCGCCGAAATTGCGTCGCAGGGCCATGTTCACAAAACGATCCCGGCACACTACACATCGCTCGATTGGGGCGATACCTCGCGTTACTACGACGAGTTCGCCCCCAAGGGAAGCTGCGTGGTGTGCCACGCCTCGTTTCAGTTCACCATTCAAGTCGCCGAGGACGAGTTGTGGGCGCCGGGCGTGTATGGATCGCGCGACACCACTGACTGCACTCAGTACTTCCCGCGGTTCGAGGACTGCCTCTTGAACCGTGACCATGAGATCATCGCGGTAAGTGAACTCCACGGCCGGGGTGACTTGCTTTTCAAGTCCTTTGGGGTCGACGATCGCATCTTCATTCGCCCGAACTCGGGCACGAAGTCTTTTGCTGGCCGCCTTTTCAACCGGTCGGAATTGAACACCGGGCTTTCGCGGTCGACAATGTCTCCCCATGCGCTCGTTGTCGTCAGTCGCCCCAAGTCCATTTGCCGGGAATGGCGATTTGTTGTTGCCGACCGATGTGTGATTGCCGCAAGCATGTATAAGGACCGTGAAGGAACTCGGATGTCGCCGGATGTCTCGCAGGAAGCGTTCGAATTTGCTGCCGTTGTCGCAGCGCGAGATTTCCAGCCAGACCGTGTCTGGGTGCTCGACACGTGCGAAACGGCCGAAGGCGAGATGAAGGTGGTCGAGATCAACGGATTTAGCAGTTCAAGTTGGTACTGTTGCAGCGTCACGGATGTCGTCACGGCAGTATCTCGTGTTGCCGTGGATGATTGGAAACGCAGTATGGCACACCTCGGTGAGCCGTGACCACGACGCCCTGGATGTGGCCGTCGAGGCGATCATGCCTGATTGTTGGGCGCGCGGTATTCTGCGAGATTTACCAAATTAACAGTCAGAACGGTACAATTATCGTTCGAGTCGAACGGTTTGGCGACGACTAAAGAAACCTTCTAGGGGTTGGTTGCTATGCGATCCGTTTCCATTGTCGTTTTTCTGTATGGTCCCCGGCGACTTTGGGAGACATTCGAATGACTGACGCTGAGGCCGGACGACGGATCGTGTTCTATGTTGCGTGCGCAACGATTGGCATCTCTGTTGCCGTGATTTTGGTATACATCGACGCGAACGGGATGGCGGGTCTGCCGCAACGACTCGTGCGGCTGACGCTTACCATCGCTCTCGGTGTCTGCCTTCTGAGGGGCGAGGATTGGGCACGGATGGTCGCTGTTGTGTTGTATGGCGCCGCGGCAATCGGCGCGGCGTCAAACTTCCTGCAACTCGTCACGCTGATTCCATTCAAGTCCGCTCCGCTCGCTTTCATGTCGGTTGTTTACGGCGGCTCCGCTTGGGCGCTGCTATTCAATCCATCCGTTCGCAGTTTCTTCCGGGAAAACCCATAGGGCAGAATGGACAGCTCCACCTGAAGTGTCTGCCGAACCGCTCAGCCCGCGACAAGCAATGCCAAGGTGATTCGACGATGGCATGGCGACGTTAGAAGTGTCAATGGAATAGCCGATTGTCGAAGCCATCAACGAGCAATATTGGGCGGCTGGCGATTCGCACAGGATGGAACATGAGTCATGGGTACTGCTGATTTTGAGATCGCGTTTGCGCGTGGGGAGCCACTGGCCGATGTAACCGTGACGTTTCGAGAAGGCGTTGATGGCGTTGAGGCAACAAGCAGGCTGAACTCGTTGGCGGAGGATTTCCATCTGCACCCCCAGCCGCATTACGACGTCCCCGGAATGCGAATTGCAACGGCCACAAGAGCCGCACTTGAGCGACTGTTTGGATGGCGGATTGAGCGGGAAAGAACTCCGGGCGGCACAGGATATTGGTGGGCAACGGTTGCCGCGCCAATCCGCTACCCTGCCGGTTGCGAGTCACTGATCGAGAGCATGGACTTGGCCCAGCCCGGCGCGGATGATGATGGTCAGTGGTTTGAATGGTCGGATGAGCAACGCTGCAACGATGGAAGCGGGAGCGAATTTTGAGCCCGGGGCCATGTGGCAGCGCTCCCCATTGCGTGATCGACGTAGCATGTTTAGCCGCAGGCCCAAGCCAATCAGAATGGGAGCTCAAGCTGTGCCCTACATCATGGTCGACATCGAATCCGATGGCCCGATTCCGGGGGACTACTCGATGGTCTGCTTCGGAGCAATTATCGTGGAGCCCGAGCTGAGCCGCACGTTTTACGGAAGGCTCAAGCCGGTTTCGGATCAATTCATTCCCGCAGCGCTTGCCGTCAGCGGATTCACGCGCGAAGAGTGTCTCAAGTTCGATCACCCGAGACAGGTGATGGAGGAGTTCCGAGGGTGGTTGGCGTCCAATTGCAAGGGACGCTTGATGTTTATCTCAGACAACAACGGGTTCGATTGGCAGTTCATCAACTGGTACTTTCATCATTTCATCGGCGAGAACCCGTTTGGTTTCAGCTCCACCAACCTCGGATCGCTGTACAAGGGGATGCAAAAGGACACGTTCGTCAACTTCAAGCATCTCCGCAAAACGAAGCACACGCACAACCCCGTTGATGACGCGAGAGGAAACGCCGAGGCGCTTTTGCAGATGAAGGAGCTCGGCTTGAAGATCAGCTTCTGAATTACAGAAGTTGTCCACATAAAGATTGGTGGCGCAAGACGATTTGGCAGAAAGTCGCCTTGATTAGCCTTGTCCCGCAATCCTTGACCTTGGAATCACGACTTTTCCGCCTCCGTAGCGAGTCGTTCGTCTTGCATCATAAAGCCGCATGAAAACACTCCAGTTTGCCATCCTTGCCACATGCGGATTTGCGATGTGCTCATGCCGACAACCTTCGGCGTCAGCTGCGTTGACGATTCCGCACCCTGATGATGCCTCGAAGCAGGTGGAGTACTTTGTCGAGAGGCCTGAAGGCAATGGGCCGTGGCCGACGATCGTTCTCCTTCACGGGCATCAGCAATCGCCGCGAGGTGGAGGCAAGGATTTTGTGGATTGGGGCGTGCTCAAGCAGTTTGCCGACCGCGGCTTGCTTGCCGTCGCGATTTCGCAGCCCGGCTATGGGAGATCGACAGGACCCTCTGATTACTGTGGCGATTTGACTCAGCACGCCGTGGCCGCAGTCATCGAGAAGCTGCGGTCGGATGGACTGGCAGCAGCCGACAAGCTCATTCTTATGGGTGTCAGCCGTGGCGCCTTGACTGCGGGCCTAGTGGCCGCTCATGACCCGTCCGTGGCAGGCGTTGTGCTGATATCGGGGGTCTACGACTTGCCTGCATACGAGGCCGATACCAATTCGAGTGCCGTAAGGCAATCGATCGTGGCAGCGATGAAGGCGGAAGCTGGCGGGACAGTCGACGCCCTTAAGTCGCGTTCGGTTGCGCGTCATGCGACTTCGATAAGGGCCAAATTGCTGATCCTCAGCGGGGAAGGGGACGATCGAACTGACCCCGACCAGGCGCGACGTTTGGCCGATGCCGTCAACTCCCATGGCGGGAGTGCCCGAGCGATCATCTACCCCGACGCGGGGCACAAGATTCCAGTCAAACTCAGAAACAAGGACATCGATCCCTTTATTGACGCCATTCTCGATTCCTTCAAAACACAACCTGCATCAGAGACCGGTAGTGCGCCGTAAATGTACGTCACCCGAGTCGAGCGATTGATTTCAAGCAGCGGCGAGGCTGGCGATGCGGTTTTGGAAATAATACGGCGGAGGGCATGCCATGAGCGATGTCGAATTCACCCCGGATGCTCGCCGTGTTTTCCGCGTCGCCCTTGATGATTGTCTTGCCGTTGGCGACAACTACCGCGGCACGCAGCATATACTGCTCGCGTTGGTGACCGTCGCGCCACGTGGGAGCGACCGCTTCGAATCGCTCAACCGCGCGGGGGTATTGGAGGCCATTCGGGAAACCATTGGGTTTATGGGTCCGAACGTGGTCATCATGGGGACGCCCGGTTGCCAAACCCCCAGAACCAGGCTCATCGTCGAGGTGGCCTCCCGCAACGCTTTGCAGCAAGGTCGGCCCGTCACTCCCGATGATCTCTGGTCTGCCCTGCTTGCCGATCCGGAGTCCCGCTGCCGAAAGGTGCTGGAATACTTGAAGGTCGATGTCAGCGAATTGCAGAAGTTGTTCACATGAATCTTGGTGGTGTGGCGTTGGAAACCACGAAGAGCACGAAGAGCACGAAGAGCACGAAGTTGGATTCGGCGAGCTTTCCCGTCGCGTGAGCGGTTGCGCGGGTGTGGTGGCGGGCTGGGCGATTCGATCCCTCGCTAACGCGTCGGGTTTCCTTTCCGGTGGTGGCGGGCTGGGCGATTCGATCCCTCGCTTACGCGTCGGGTTTCCTTTCCGGTGGTGGCGGGCTGGGCGGATCGTTACGCTTCGGGTTCCCTTTCCGGTGCTGGCGGGGCGGGTGATAGGGCGCGGATGCATGACTGGCGGAACCCGCTGTAGCCGTAGCCGATGGTCAACAAGCAATAGATGACGATGGAGCCGCGGCTTGCGCCGTGCTCGAGCAGCTTCGCCGTGTCGAGCAAACTGTCGCCGGACCACCATGCCGTCGCTAGGTACACACCGTTGGCGAGCACGCAGAAGTGGGCGATGAACCAGAGCCATTCGCGGCGGATGAGAGAGGCGAGGCCGAGCGGCACGAGCGCTCCCAGCAGCGGGCCGCACCAGAGCGTCACCAGCGGCCGCGGGTCGGGATCGAAGATGCTATAGGGTAGGCGCCAGGGGATCAGGTCCGCCGCGGCAAGGTGGCCGCCGCAGCACCAGCCTCCGATGAGATGCCCCGCTTCGTGGGTGAACGTCATCACGAGCCATGAGCCGGCGAGCAGCAGCAGGAAACGGAGCACGCGAGTTTTCATGCGGCCGGCGACGAAGTTGGATGTTCTTCGGTTCTCAATTGGGCGCATGCGTTTGGACTTGGCCAATTAGAAAAGCTCTTCGATCCGCCGGCCGCCTTCGCTGAAGGCGACTTGGCGCGAGTCCGGCATTCGCAATCGTCGCTGAGTCGGGATGCCCAGTTTGGCGTAGATCGTTTCGGCGTAGTCGTAGGGCGTATACGCTCCGGTGACAACATCGCCTGCGTCGCGGTTGGTGGCGCCGATGACTTGGCCTCCGGGCACTCCGGCGCCCGCGAAGGCGATCGACATGGCGCGGGCCCAGTGGTCTCGCCCCTGCCACTTGTTCATACGCGGTGTGCGCCCCATTTCCGTGATGAAACACACCAGCGTCTCGTCGAGCAGACCACGCTCGTCAAGATCCTCCAGCAAGGCGCTGAGCGAACGATCGAGGCTGGGCATCATGATGCCGTGAGGCAGCCCGTAACGCTCGGAGTTCTTGTCGGCCTGAGGCCCGCCGCAGGGCCCGTTGGTATAGATGCCCTCGTGGTGATCCCAGTTCAACAAGACTCCGCCCGACTGACCGTAGCCGGGGCGTCCCACCAGCTCCGGCGGCTGAATGACCGTCACCGTGACGAACCGCACGCCCGCCTCGATCAGCTTTCTCCCCAGCAAGTAACAGCGACCGCGGTGGTCCGTGCCATAACGCTCCAGCACGCGAGCGGGCTCGTTCTCCAAGGACAAGGCGCCGCGCACCGTTGGGCTTGTCAACAAGTCAAATGCGTGCCCATGGTATCGGCGAATCGCATCCGCCTCCTCGTGCGACGTCGCGAGGTCAAGCCCCCCGAGCAACTCGCGGCGCCGGTCCAGTCGCTGCGCGTTCAAGCCGGGTTGTGGCTCGAGTGATCGCACTCGCCAGGCGGGGTCGGCGAGGTTCTCGCCGAGGCTTTTCGTGCCCAGTTTCCAGGCTCGGCGGCCCGCTGATAGAAAGCCCGCGTTGGAGATCAGGTTCGGCAGATTGGCGCCGGGGCAGAGGATGTAGCCGGGCAGCTCGGCGCAGTCGGTTCCCAGCAACTCCGTCGCTACCGCGCCGATGTCCGGAAAGCGGTGGGTGCGATAGTCCATCCCCGAAATGCCGAACGTGCTGGAGTCGTAGCGATAGCCCTTGAAGAACTCAAGACAACCCTCGATGTGCCCCGCCACTCGCGTGGTGGTCATCGACCGGACCACCGCCAGCTTGTCGGCGTGCCGCGCGACCTGCGGCAAGAGCGAGGAGTAGTGGATCCCTGGCACATTGGTCGCAGTGGGAGGAAACGGGCTGCGGTGATCCACCGGCGCATGCGGCTTCGGATCCCATGAGTCCATCTGGCTGATGCCACCTTCCTCGTAGATCACCAGCACGTTTCGCGCTCGGCCGCGGGGCAATGTCGATTGTGCCTCCGCGTCTCGGGCAAGCAAGTGACTCAGGCCATGTCCCAGCACGCCAGCCGACACGCTTTGCAACAGACGCCGCCGCTGTAAGTCGGGTTGGGAGCTTGCCATGGCGTTCTCGATGATTTGCGTGGCCGTTGAAAAACTCTGCTACAGATGTTCGTCCCAGCCAAGCTCCTTGAGTTTTGCCACGACGAGCCGGATCGATTCTTCGTCGTTTTTGTTGGCGACGAGCGTGGCGTCGGGGGTGTGGACGACAATACAGTCCCGCAGGCCGATGGTTGTCACGACATGCTGGTCGTCGGTGCGCAGGATGCAGCCACTGGAGTCGATGGCAAGCGTGCGGCCGACACAGGTGTTGCCGTCCGCGTCGACGCCGAGTCGCCGGGCAGACGCTTGCCAGCTGCCCAGGTCGTCCCATTGGAACGGCGCCTCCACCACGCAGATCTCGCCTGCAAACCGCTCCATCACGGCGTAGTCGATCGACTTGCCATTGATCGCCGTGAACTCTCGATCCAGCACGGCGTCCGCGTCATCACTGCCCAACGCGTCGCCGATGCAATCCAGATGCGCGGCCATCTCGGGCTCGAACTGGCGCAACGCCTCGAGGATGGTTTGAGCCTTCCAGATGAAGATGCCCGAGTTCCAATAGAATCGGCCGGTGGCGAGATACTCCCGGGCCGTGGCGGCGTCCGGCTTTTCGCGAAATTGCCGCACCACACCGGCTCGACAAACAGCGGGCCCGGTGGGCCCGCTTTCGTCGAGCCAACGGTCACGCTCGATGTAGCCGAACGCCTCGGCGGGACGGGTGGGAGTGATGCCAAACGTGACAATGCGATCGGGGCGCGCTTCGACCAAGTCGCAGCCGTACTGAATGGCCGCTAGAAACTGTTCGCGTGGTTCGATCACATGGTCGGCCGGCATCACGATCATGGTCGCGTCCGGATCATGTTGTTGAACCAGATGCGCGGCCCAGCCGATGCATGGCGCCGTGTCCCGTTTGCAGGGCTCTCCTACAACACCCGACGCGGGCAATTCCGGCAGCTGGCGTCGCGACTCATCGACCAGCCGACGATTGGTGACGATCAAGATCT
Source organism: Planctomycetales bacterium (assembly GCA_020426845.1). Taxonomy (GTDB): domain Bacteria; phylum Planctomycetota; class Planctomycetia; order Pirellulales; family Pirellulaceae; genus JAGQPF01. The sequence continues at coordinate 11,329 of JAGQPF010000630.1, read as the reverse complement.
GTTCGGGCGCACACAGACCCTCCAAACGCCGCACCGTGTTCTGAAGCATCGTGCCGTCGCCGGTCAGGTTGAGCAGCTGCTTGGGAGCGGTGTTGCGGCTAGCGGGCCAGAAACGGGTGCCGGAGCCGCCGGCCATGATTACGGCATGCAACATGAGCGTGTTTGATTCTCTGATTGGCGAAATCGGTTTGCCAGCTTCTCCAACTCTAAAATTAGAATCCCCCGCGAACGTACATGAAGGCGAGGTAGGCGAGAAGGGGAAACAGGACCAGGATCGTCCCGTAGGTGAACAAAGTTGTCCAGCGTCGCCGTGGCCAGCGGGCCATGTCTATCTCCAAGCTATTTTTGAGTCGATGCTTTGGGTGCGTGTGTTTTGATGATCTTCTCCATTTGCTCCACGACGTGCGGAGATTTTAGGTCCTTCTTTCCCTGGAGCAGGAACACGAAGTTGTCGGCCAACACTTCGTCGGGATGGACGATATAGGATGTGTTGCGGCCGATCTGGCGGAAAAAATCGGGCGCGCTGCGCGGCTCGATAAGCTGCGGGGCCGAGCCGGTTTTGCCCGACCCCGCTCGCCAGACCCCGTCCTCTCCGGCGGCGACGACCAGCAATTGAAACTGCATGTAGTCGAAGAACGAGCCACCTCGCTCGGGATCGAACGCTGACTTCGCGAACAGCAGCGGCACGGCCTTAACCAAACGGGCCTCCGTGGCCGGGTCCTGTTCAAGCTGCAACTGGATGTAGTAGTCCAATCCGGGACCATCGGGGTTGGTGATCTTGCGGGCCGCCAGATCGGCCGGCAGTTGAATAGGCGGGCAAGGTCGAAAGCCGATGGCAGCGTAGAGCGCTCGCTGCAGCTCGGGGTGGTTGGCGCTGACGATGTGGAACAGCTCGTGCGCGAGCAGGTCATTCATGCGGTTAGGACGCGAGTCTCGCACCACTCTTTGTGGCAGGATGATGGCACGGCCGCGGCAGTACGCCGCGTTGCCCTCGTCCTTGCCGGTGGTCTGAATCAGCAGAATCTCCCGCGGAAACGGCGGCTGCAATTCGCGTTGTCGCATCCAATCGGTCACGACGGCCGCCGCCGCGCGGATCTTGTCGAGCTCATCGTTCTCCCAAGGCAGCACTTGAGCTGACACAAGCTTGTCAAAGTCCGCTCGAGTGGCGCTGGTGCGGCCCACTCGGCTGTCGAGGTCAAACGCACTCAGCTGCGATGTGAAGCGATCCGTCTCCAACAGGATCTTTTGGCCCTCTTCCACCGTGGCCGCGCGAAGCGTCACGCCGGGCGCGAGTGCAATACGCTGTGCAGGCTCTTCCCCGCCAGCTTGAGCGACAAAGGCCAGCAGGGCCAGCAGAGCCGCGGCAGTGCGAGCACCGGACGGCGCGGGAATTGTTTGGAGCATAGGCGGTAAAACTGCGGTGTCTGGTGTCATCTGGCTTGGAGGACGAGCTTCGAAAAAATGGACGACTTCCGAAACCCTCGTGACCGAGCGGGGTTGAATAGGACGTAGCACAGGCTAGCCTAGCCTGTGGTCATGGTGATTATGGTGGTTTTGGCCGCGGGTTGCAGGCTGGCAGCCTGCACCACGACAAGTTTTTCAACAAGCTGCTGCTGCCAAGCGAAACTTCGACCTTTTCAAGGAACCGATAACGATGACGCACCGACCGACTCGAACCGCGCTGGCCGCTGTGGCCGCGGCGCTGCTGTTTCCCGCGTTTCCCGCCACACTTGCGTTGGCGGCGCCTCCGGAAGTCCAGCCGGAGAAGCCGGACGTGGCGCCCGATGCTAAGCCGGAAAAACCGGAAGTGAGGCCATTTCGAGGCAAGTTGGGCCAAGGTCCGGGGCAGCGAGAGTTGCCGGAGGCCGTGTTGGAGCGGTTTGATGCAAACGGCAACGGTCAGCTGGATCCACCCGAACGAGCTCGCATGCTGGAGGCGATTCGGCGCCGAGGGGCCGGCCCCGACGGCGCGGGCAAACCGAACGGCGCGGGCAAACCGAAGGGTGCGGGCAAACCGAACGGGCCGGGCAAACCGAACGGTTTCGACATTGATCGGCTCCCGCCGGAGGTCAAGCAACGGATTCTCGAGCGCTTGGACAAAAATGGCGACGGCAAGCTAGATCCCGAAGAGTTGGCGCCATTGCGGGAGCGGATGGGAGGTCGCAATCGCGGCGGGCAGGGGCTGCAGCAGGGCGGGCCGCGACGCCCCACCTTGGATCAGGCTGCATTGTTGAAGAAGTATGACGCAAACGGCAATGGTCAGCTCGATCCCGATGAGCGTGCCAAGGCGGCTCGCGAGCTGAGGTCGCGTCGCGACAAGTCCTGACGCTATTTATTGGAGTGCGCCCGGAGCTTGATTTCGCGAGCTCTCGAGAAACGATGCGAGAATGATTTGCGCGGCGACCATGTCGACGCGTTGCTTCCGCTTCCGCTTGGTGAGCTTCGCGTCATTGAGGTGCCGCTTGGCCTCTTTGGACGAGAATCGCTCGTCGTGAAAGGCGACGGGCAGAGCGGTCACTTCGGCGAGCCACTTGGCGAACTCCCTCGCCTCGAGCGATTTGACGCTTTCCTGTCCGTCGGTGTGCACCGGCAGGCCAACGACGAAGCCGACGATTTTCTCTTCCTCCACCAACCGCAGAAAGCGGCGGCGATCGGCGACGTCATCGCCACGCGGGTAAACTTCGTACGGGCTGGCCACAATCTGCAGCGGGTCGCAGATGGAAATGCCGACCCGAACGTGGCCATAGTCAATTCCCGCCAACCGGCCCTCGCGCGGGACCGCGACGGCCTCGCCGCTCATCGCCTCGCCTCCGGCAGTCGCATGCGCTCCTGCTCCGAGCGAAAGTACCCTCGAGTCAGGAAGCGGTGAGTGATCTCCAGAACCTCTGGCTGCTTGGGAAGGCTGCGATGCATCGCGTCGACAACGATGAAGTCCGCGGCGCCTGCGAGCTTCGTTTCCTCGACGCTGACCAACAAGTCGTCGTCGCCCTCCACCAGTGGATTGCGCCCCGAGCCACCCCCGGCCACAATGCCGAACGGGCAAGACGGGATTGCCAACTTGCCCTCGAGATTATTGAAGTCCGCGAGCTGTTGGCCGCTGTCTCCCGCGATGATTTGGAACATCGCGCTGCGCTTAATGCGGCTGGCGATCTCGGCGCCTTGATTCGGCGGCGCCAGCATGACCATTGCGCCGAGCCTTCGCAGCTTGGGCGAGTTCGGCGGCAACATGGCTAGATAACGCCGGACGACGATGTTGCCCATGCTATGGCCGACGAAATCGATGCGCTTAATGCCCGGACCAAGCCGGTCGATCACTTGAGCCAACGCTTCGGCGTGGTCGTCGATGGTATGTCTGGTGCTCGCGTAGCTCACGCACATCGCATCCATGCCCTGCTTTTGCAAGTACTTCTGCAACGGCTCCAACAACGGTCGGCTGCCCATCAGCCCATGAATCAGCAGCACGACGTGTGCCGACGGAGGACGCACCTTGCCGGCAGCTTGCTCGCGAAGCAAGATTGCCTCACACTGCTCGTAGGTGCCCCAACCGTGACGTACGTTGCGGCTATCCAGGATCCGACAGTGAGTTGTCACACTGTTGCGTTGGATGCGCCAACCACCTTGCACGCGCTGATCGGTCCAAAATTGGATGCCGCCCAATGTGGGCGAGGGAATATTGATCGGCGCGCTGGCGGCGACCTCGCGGATGTCGGGCTGCAGGGGCCGCTGCTCGGGAATCGGCGGAGTTGGTTGAGCCGCGCAGATCGCCGGAAGCAACACCAGAGAGGCCAGCAACGACCTACTCGCGAGTCGGGCAATTGATGTTCGATTCATGCCTTTAGCGTACATGGAACACCGCTCAGGTGGCAATGTCGACTCCGCGCACTACAACGCATTTCAATACCTTCCCGATCGGCAATTGGGTTTGCAAAACCAGCAGAAAAACTGCCTTCGATTGCGCCAGGGAAGGTTCTTGAAATGCCCTCTATTCCAGCAGCATATCCAGATAGCCCCGTCGCTCTGAATTGCGCAGTTCCAACTGCGCTGCCAGGTCGAGCAGAGTTTGCCGAGCTGCGGGCAGATTCGACTCGTCCGCCGTGGTTTCCAGTTCGACAAACGCTCCGAGCCCGTCGACTTCGTCCCAGCAGACCTCGATGGACCAATCGGACTCCTGCGTCGGCGAGGCCAAACGGAGGTGAGCGGTCCGCCGTTGTTTTCGCACCGTGGCAACTCGTTGAAACCCCAGCAGCTCAAACAACTTCGCATGTTGATCGAAGTCGTGAATCGGCAGTTCCAGCTCGAGTCGCGTCTTCGTCAACGTGTCGATCTTGGGGCCCTTATAGGTGACGCGAGTTTCCTTGCCGCTGCGGCGTATCCGCAGCGCCTCGTCGGTTTCGGCAAAATTGCGCTGCGGGTGAGCGAAGTAGGTGTCGGCTTGCTCGACGGGGTCGCCGAAGTGGCCACCGATCGCTTCGACGCGTCGCACGAGGTCGTCGGGATCTGCGAGCCGGAATTTGATCTCTACTTCGAGCATGTCCATCTTACTAGAGGGCATTTCAAAACCTTCCCTGACGCAATCGAAGGCAGTTTTTCTGCTGGTTTTATCAACCCGATTGCAGATCGGGAAGCTTTTGAAATGCGTTGTAGGCTAGGGGGCCTCATGAAGCAGCTTCTCTGTCAGCGATTTCATTTCGTCGACGGCGCCGTGGTAGGTGCCTTCCCAGACGCCGCGAACGATGCCCTTGTGATCCACAATTAGTGTCGTGGGAAAATTGAGCGGGATGTTCAGGGACGTGGCGACCTGTCGTTGCGCGTCGGCAGTGACGTCATGATAGAGCGGCTGTTCTGGCGCCGTTTCGCGCCGAAACACTCGAGCGGCCGCGTCGCGCAGTGGCTCGACTTCGCTATCGTCCGAGGTGACGAACAGTAGTTGGAATTTGGGTTCCTCGGCCAGCTCTCGCCCCATCTTGATCAGCTCGGGGAGCTCCATGATGCAGGGGCCGCACCACGTGGCCCAGAAGTTGACCAGCGTGATCTTGCCCGACAAACTTTCGAGCGTGATCTCGCGTTCGGTGTTCAACAGGGGATGGACGTCGAAGGCGTTCAGCTGTTGGCCCACCGACGGATGATTTGGCCCCTGAGTCTGCCCCAAGCCGGAGGGCGGCGCCGTGGTGCGTCGCAATAACAGGACGGCGCCGAACACCAGCATTGCGACTAGTAGCAAGCTAACAAGCGAGCTGGCGCTGCCGGCTCGTTGTCGCGACGTTGGTGAGGTAGCGGTGGGCATGACAACGGTCCTTGATGTTTGGCAACGACTAGCGGCTGCTCGCCGCTACGAACGCTCCAAGCGGCTGCTCGCCGCGCACGGGCGAGGACGCCCATGCTACGGACGCTCCAAGCGGCTGCTTGCCGCGCACGGTGTTTCTCGGCGCCTTTCCGCTTAACGTCTAACTCAGCAGAACGGCCAAATCCTCGGCAGTCAAGTTTTGCATGATGCTGCTGTCACCCCGGACAATCGCGTCCGCCAGCTGGCGCTTGTCTTGTTGCAGGGCGAGAATCTTGTCCTCCACCGTGTCCTTGCAAATCAAGCGATAGGCGAACACGGGCTTGTCCTGGCCGATGCGATGTGCGCGGTCGATGGCTTGCGCTTCGACGGCCGGGTTCCACCACGGGTCGAGAATAAAGACGTAGTCGGCGGCGGTCAGATTCAAGCCATGCCCGCCGGCCTTGAGGCTGATCAGGAACAGCGGACAATCGGGGTCTTCCTGAAACGCCTTGACTCGATCTTCGCGTTTGCGAGTGCGGCCATCCAGGTACTCGTGACGCAGCTGTCGGTGGTCCAGCTCTCGTCGAACGATTGCCAGCAACTTGGTGAATTGCGAGAACACCAGTGCCTTGTGGCCATCCTCCACGACGCTGGCGATTTGGTCCATCAGCACGTCCAATTTGGCGCTGGGGGCCTTGGAGGATTCATCCAACAGCAGCGGATGGCAAGCACATTGCCGCAGTCGCAAGAGCGCCTCGAGCACGTGGATCTTGGAGCGGTTGAGGCCCTGGTCGGCGACCTTGCCGGACAAGACGGTGCGGTAGTAATCCCGGAGCTCGTCGTAGAGCTTTCGCTGCTTGGGATGCATCTCGCAGTGCAGAGTTTGCTCGGTCTTGGCCGGCAATTCGGTGAGCACTTCGGTCTTGGTGCGCCGGAGCACGAACGGCGCGATGCCATCGGCAATGGCATTCAGCGCACTGGTCTCTCCCTTGGCGCGGCGCGCCAATTTCATAAACGACTCATTGCGGCCGAGCAGCCCGGGATTGAGGAACTCAAACAGCGACCACAGTTCGCCGAGATGGTTTTCGACAGGCGTGCCGGTGAGCGCCAGGCGATGGCGGGCATGCAGCAGGCGGCAAGCTTTGGCCGCCTGTGACTGGTTGTTCTTGATGGCCTGCGCCTCATCGAGCACGACGTAGTGGAACTGCATCTCCATGAGCAGCTCGATGTCGCGGCGAACCACGCCATAGGTCGTGACGATGACATCGTAATCGTCGAGCTCGTCATGCAAATCCGCTCGCTGAGTGCCGAAATACTCCAGCACCTTGAGCTGCGGCGCAAATCGCTCCGCCTCGTTGATCCAGTTAAAGAGCAGGCTGCGGGGCACCACGATCAGCGACGGGGCTCGCGGCTCGTCCTTCTTGGGGCGCCGCGCGCGCTCCGCCTGCAGCATGGCGAGCACTTGCACCGTCTTGCCGAGCCCCATGTCGTCGGCGAGGCAGCCGCCTAGCTGAAATTCGCGAAGGAACTTCATCCAGCCGAGCCCCTGCTGTTGATAATGCCTCAGCTCGCCACGGAAATTCCGATGGGCGGTGGCAGGCTGGATGCCCGAGAAGGAACGCAGCTTTTCCTGGTAGTGGCGAAATTTGGCGTCCAGTCGGACGTTGTCCTGCGCCGCGAGCAGCGAGTCGAGCAAGGCGGCTTGCGGCATGGTGAACCGCAAGGCGTCGCCATCCGCTTCACCGAGGTTGGTGATGTCGCCAAATCGCTGCAGCCACTCCTCGGGCAGCAGGCCCTGGCTGCCGTCGTCGAGCTTGATGAACTTCTCGCCGCGACGCATCGCCGACAGCACTTTGGGAATGCTGACCTTCTTGCCGTCAAAGTCGAACTCGCCGTGCAGATCGAACCAGTCCACACCCGAATTGACCGAGATGCTGACACCGGACGAATGCCGGAGCAGATTGCCGTCGGCCTCCACATGCCAGCCGGCATGAGTCAGCATGGCGACAACTTGTGCCAAGTGTTCCGGCGCCAGCTCATGCGGTTGGGCGCTGTCGATTTCCTCGCACTGTTGAATGACCTCAAAGTGCCGCTGTTCGGCTTCGCGATCTCGTTGAACGACTGTCCGCGACTCGTGATCCACGTAGGCGATTTTGCCGCTCGCCGGATGGTTGTCGTACAAGAAGTCGACGTCGACCGACAGCTTGCGGTTGCCCCGCGTGGGCTTGTTGATCTGAGCGCGGGGCACCGGCAGTCCAACTCGCTCGGCGTATCGCAGGTCCTCGGGCAATTCGAAGATCGACGACTCCAAGAAGTTGCTTTGAATCTGCTCGAGCAGTTCGTCCGTGTCCTCGGCGGGAACAATCAGCTCGTTGTGGTCGCGAAGGTTCGAGATCCACGGAAAGGCCTCCGCGGCGGGCTCGTAGTGCAGGAACTGGTCGGGCATCAGCAGCAGGCCTTCCGAGTCGGCTAGCACGGGCTCGGTCAGCTCCATTGTGCGATCGCCCAGCACAAATCGGGCCCTCACTGCCCAGCCCTCGGGGTGTTTGTCCAGCGAGAGCTTGAATTTCCAGACCTCGTCCGACCAGCGGGCCTGGTTCCACGTCTCCATGTCGTTGTGGTCGATCGTCCAATAGAGCCGCTCCGACTCGGCGAGCTGCCTGAGCACGGTGTTCGAGACGGGGCGAGGAATCTCCACCTCCGCGACTTCGCTGTAGTAATAAGTCTTTGGCTGAAAACTGCGGAGCATCTCCAGCAGCGTGGCGTCCTGCGGCGAAAGCGAACCGAGGGGGATCCCGCGAGGTTGCCGCAATCGCGGCTTCAACCAGTCGCCCCGCTTGCCCAACTTGGACATGTAGATAAACAGCGTCGTCTTGCCCGACTCCATGGACTGCGGGACGTCCAGCACGTAATGCAACTGTGCTTCCGGACTCCGAGGCGTGAACGACGCCTTCGGTGTTTGGGCCGACGAGCGGAAGACGGATTTCCAGGCCAACGAGGGAGAGCTCGTGACGATCGTGAGTTTGCCGGGTGGCCAGGGAAACCCCGACCATTCCATATAGTCGAGCAACTCGACGAGGTGCATGCAGGTGAGCTCGTTGGTGGAGTGATTGCAGTCACACTCCGTAATCGCCTCATGGCCGATGACGTGCACCGAGCACGTGTGCGTCTTGCCCGTGCTCTTGTCGTTGACCTCCGCGACCAGCCGGTCGGGGTTAATATTGACCAGTCGCGTCGTATCGTACAGCTCCAGCAAGTCGGAGCGATCCCAGTTGAGATTGGTGAATCGACGGATGAGTTTTGAGGTCATCGAACTTCCTTGCGCAGTGGTGCCAGTCTCCATGCGCCACAGCAGCCTAGCAGGGCGGCGGCTAGCCAGGCTGTTTGGGGCAACGGGCGAAACTCCCCATTGTACTCGATCGCCGATTTTCAACTAGAACACTTTTGGGTCAGTCGGCTCGGTCTTGCAGCAGGGCGCGAGCCTCGTCGGCCGCCTGTTCGAGGGCCAGGTCGGTGCTGGCGGGGTCAACCTTGTGGCAACAGCGGGCAAGGCCGCGAGCGATTTCGCGAAGGTCCTGATGCCACACTTCGTCGGTCGTATCCGGCGGCACGATCTGAGAGAATTCGCCGCAAAGCAGGATCATGCGCAGCAGATGGCGAAAGATGACGCCTTCCTGCTTTTGAAGTTTTTTGCTGGTTACATAGGTGTTGAAGTCGCCGAACTCCAGCACCTCCCCCGCCGCCCAGACGGCGTTGACCCGAATGTGTTCCGAGGCGGAGAATTCATGCTCGTAAAGCCGTTGCAGCTTTTCGGCCAAACGTAGCGGCCGCGGCCGCTCTTCGGCCCAAAAGCCATCGCGACGATCGTCCTCTTCCTCCTCCTCGGCGACAGTGACAACCCCTAGTTCCTCCGGAGTGGCCAGCCCGAACCGCAACAACTGCGGGTCGAGACGTTCGGTCTGTAACGGTCCGGGAGGCAACTCATCCGCGCCGGGCACGCGGACAAAGTGTGCGACCGAGCCGGGCAGCTCCAGCACGCTCTCCATCGCTTGAATGCGCTCATTGCGGTCGGCGATGCCCAGATGATTGATCACGAACACGCCGAACAACGGGTGAATGGCTCGCAGCGACGCCAGCTTCCAAAGCTCCTCGGTGGGCTCGGCGAATTCGGGACGGTAGGCCGGCGCGTCGTCGTCCGCGGAGCTTTCCAACTGTCCTTCGGCGTCGAGCGGCGGCTTGGGGTCCAGCGTCACGTAGCCGGCGCGCCACAGTGTGAGCAGCATTCGGTCGAGCGACTTTTGTTGTCGGTCGAGTTCCTTCGGGGTGAGCAGGCGTTTGCGGATCAGCTCTCGCACCGGCTGCACCTCGGGAGAGAGCTCGAGCATGTGGGCCAACAACCGCCAGGGCAGGGGACCGCGACTGGCCAAGTTGGCGGCCGACGCGTTGCGAATTTGCTCGAACTGACCCTCGGTCCAATACTGCTCCGTCGACCGCCGCTTGGGCATCTTCTTTTTCAGCGCCTTCTTTTGCTTGAGCAGCCCGGGGTCTTTGGTGTCTTCGGGAATCTGGTCGTACTTCTCTTTCCATCGCGCCAGTTTGACATCGTCTTCGTGCGCCATGGCGAACACAAAGCCGCGCGTGTCGAACTGCGGCCGCCCCGCGCGCCCGAACATCTGATGCGCCGAGGCGGCGTCGAGCAACTTCTTGTTTCCGGGCGGTCCCTTGAGCAGCGAGGGCAGCACGACGCTCCGCGCCGGCAAGTTGATCCCCGCCGCAAGCGTCTCGGTGCAGACGCAGACGGTCAGCAGCCGCTGTTGAAACAGCTCTTCGACAACGCGCCGATACTTTGGCAGCACGCCCGCGTGATGCACGCCCACGCCGCGCTGGAGAATCTGCTTGAGCTTCGGGCCCGCGCCCGCCGACCAGTCGTGCATCGCCAGCGCGTTGGAGAGCGCCTTCTGCCGCTCTTTGTCGATCAGCGACTTGCCCTTCAGCAACTCGGCCGTCGACCAGCAGTGCTCGCGATTGAAGCAGAACACCAGCGCCGGTGTCAGCCGCGACTCGTCGTCGCCCGCTGCCATTCGCTCGAGCTGGTCGCTCAACAGCTCGTCGCCCACCCATTGAAAGGTCAGCGGCACGCGTCGCTCGTCGCCTTCAACGAGTTCGATCTTGCGGTTGTGGCAGCGGGAGAGCCAGTTGGCAAACTCGCGCGAGTTGCCGACGGTGGCCGAAAGCAGCATGAGCCGCGTCTCGGCCGGCAGCAGGCCAAGGCTGAGCTCCCAGACGATGCCGCGCTCCCGATCGTTGAAACTATGGAACTCGTCCATCACGACGGCGGAGACGTCGGCAAAGGAGAACGCGTCGTGCTCCAGCAGTCGGTTGAGCAGAATCTCGGCGACCACCACGAGAATGCGGGCATCCGGATTGACGCGCCGATTGCCCGTGACCAGCCCGACCTCATCCCGCGAGAACCCCCAACGCTCGGCCGCCTCCTGCATCTCGGCGAATTTTTGCTCGGTCAGCGCGATCAACGGCGTGGTGTAGTACGCCGTCTGGCCCGTATGCAACGCCTCGAACATTGCCGCTTCGGCGATCAGCGTTTTGCCGGTGCCCGTCGGCGCGCAGACCAGCACGCCGCCCTCGCCGGCGAACCACGCCAGCAACGCCTCTTCCTGCAACGGATAGGGCGAGAACGGCAGTTGTTCCAGATAGAGAGCGGCAAGATCGTCGCGGCTGGGAGTGCTCAAGGGCGGTCACCTGATTGGAGAGGATGGGGCTTCATCCTACCCGACGCGGCGAATGTCCGTAGCACAGGCTGCCAGCCTGTGATGGCGTGGTAGGGCGGCCCTTCCGGGCCGCCAGCCGCGGTTCGCCCGTTGGCTGTGGTTGGTGCCATGCGCTTCAGGCGGCCCGGAAGGGCCGCCCTACGGTCTTGACGTGATCGCGCTTCGGCTCGGCAAGCCATTGGTAGGGCGGCCCTTCCGGGCCGCCAGCAGCGGTTTGCCCGTTGGCTGTGGTTGGTGCCATGCGCTACAGGCGGCCCGGAAGGGCCGCCCTACGGTCTTG
>JAGQPF010000629.1 GCA_020426845.1 Planctomycetales bacterium | reverse complement strand
TGCACCGGGGTCTTGGCGACCAGATCGAGGATATACGATCCGGTTCCACCAAGGCCGACGATTCCCACCCGGTCGCTCGCGAGCCTCTCGTTTATGTCACTAATTCCCGCTCGGCTCGACGCCGTGTCAACGTACCGGAACACGCTTGTGTTGGGGTCTTCGGCGACGACGGGGAACGGCGTGGCGGTCACGGTCGCGTCGATCATTGCTGCGGGTTTAGCGAGAATGGCGGCGTAGGTGGCCATTTTCTCGTAATGATCGGCGTACCCGCCAGCGGGCTTGCTTGAGAATGAATGGCTGACCGAAAGGCCGTCGCAAATCCCGCGCGCTTGCGACTGGTGACGGATTTTCTCAAGGGGACGGCCCTCGTGATCACACGGATACTCCCCGGCGAAATGCACCACGTGAGTGCCGGGCGGTGCGGTCTTGTCCCCTTGGAGCGTGAGCTCGGAAACGAGGGTCCCGTAAGCCACCTGCCCGCGCTTACGCACATAAGGCACTCGGTCGACAACCAGGAATCCCCCCCGAATCGAGACGTTGTAGCCCTCGTCGCGCAGTCGTTTCAGATCAGAATTACGACTTATCAGTTGCTGTGACATTGAAAACCATCCCGTCCTTGATGCGGACCGACTTGCCTTCGACGAGGGTTCCCTCCGGGTTCGAGGTCGGACCGTTTCGGTAGGTTGCGGTGAAACACCAGTTCGGACCATCGGGCACGGGGTCGAACGCCAGTGCGAGTAGCTCGTCGAATGTGAGCGTGGTCTGGTCAACCGACTTCCTACGCCCATTCACGATGATCGTGACCGCACGTTCCGTGTAGAAGCGCTCTAGGCCCTGCGGATTGAGAGAGACTTCTTCTCCTGGTTGGAGCAGCCGGTCCTCCTGGTCTCGCCGTTCCAGCCAGACGCGTCCATGCTCACCAAGTCCCGCGATATGCCTCAACACGGACTCGGAGATTAAATCAGCGCCCCACGGTTGGCGTTCCCCGTCGAGTTCGAAGTTGAACAGCCGGTCACTCCGGAATGTCACAAACTTCTCGCGTCCTGGCTCCTGGAGGTTGACCGTTTCTTCGAGGTCGATGTCCTCAAGTTGCCGGCGCTCGCCGAAGTAGAGCACGACGTGCTCCTCTACTGGCGTTCGGCCAGCGAACTGCAGCAGTTGGCGGCCAGTCAACACCGGGTCGTCGGACTGGTACGTCTGGTCGTCGATCAAGAGCGTGTAACCCATCTCTGAACCCTCAACTTTCTCGGATTCGTACTGACAAAGTTGACGAATCCGTCTATAATGGGTGCCAGAAGAAGAGCCCGCCGCGGGCTCTGTCGACGACACCGTCATAGAATTATAGACGTGTTCGTCATGGAGGCAAGCTGAATGTCCGAGAAATTCGAGGATCGGCTCCGAAAAACCCGGCTGGACCGAGGGTTGAGCCAAACCGACCTCGCCAAGCAGGCGGGATTTCAGCCATCAGCGATCTCCCACTTCGAGACCGGCACCCGATCACCTTCGTTCGACAACCTCCGGCGACTGGCAGACGCGCTCGGCGTTTCGATCGATTACTTGCTCGGGCGCCAATCTCAATCCACTGCTGCTGGACCTGTAGCAGACCGCCTGCATCGAAACTTCGACAAGATGAGTTCTTCTGACCAAGCGTTCATCGCGGCAATGGCTGAGGAACTGGCCAAGAAGAACATCGGCCCCGACGAAGACGCCGGAGCTTGACGGGTGGGGAACTCGATCCACTACCAAACCGGTGAATCCCACGCGAGCAGAGTGCTATTGGCAAATGGCCTGACGACGCTTCCGGTATGCCCGTTCGCGCTCGCCAAGAAGCACGACATATTAGTCAAGACGCGCGCGAGCGGAGAGCCTGGGGTGACGGGCTTTCTGATGCGTGTGGGCCAGACATTTGGTATATACTACGCGTCGCACATCGACAACGACGGGTTCATCCGATTCACAGTCGCACACGAACTTGGGCATTATTTCATTCCCGGACACCCCGATGCGCTGTTCCCCGACGGCGACGGAATCCATGCGAGTCGGGCGTTGAATCCCTCAGGCGATCGGTACGAGAAGGAAGCGGACGGGTTCGCGTCGGGATTGCTCATGCCTCGCGAGTCATTCATCGCGGCCATGCGTGAGCTTGAGCCCGGTTTCGGGGCGATCGAAGCGCTGGCGTGTACGTGTCGAACGTCGATTACTTCGACAGCGATTCGCTATGCCCAGTTCGCCGAGGATCCAGTTGCGGTCATCGTAAGCACTGGAACCTCGATCGACTACTGCTTCATGTCGGATGCGATTCGAGCAGTAGACGGCGTGAAGTGGATTAGTAAGGGGACGAGCCTTCCATCGCGGTGTGAGACTAGGAAATTCAACGCGGTCTCATCGAACATCACCAGCGGAAGAAAAGCCTACGGATGGACCTCGATGGATGATTGGTTCGAGGGGGCGCCACAGGTCGAGATGAAAGAGGACGTGGTCGGTCTCGGCGGGTAAGGAAAAACTCTAACCGTACTTTTCACGGACGAAGCGATCGACGACGATGAGAATGACTAAGGTGCCAACGTAATGTTCGAGACAGCGCTTTAGCTATAAAGCTCCTGGCAATCGTACGGCCGGAGGTCGGTGACGGCTGAATCGCTCATGCCGTCTCTCGTTCGTCGATTCCAAAATCAAACTCCTTGATCTTGCGAAGGGCACGATCCTCCTCGTCCTGGGTGATGAACGACCATTTCTTCTGGCGAATCAGCCACATGAACAACCCGGGCGGGTTCGAGGTCGCTTTCATTCGGGCGTGTTCGGCTGCACCGTGGAAGCGAAGGCGGTCGCAGGCAGTATCGCGCACCAGCCCGAGCTGAATCGCCTGATTCCGGAGCGCCTCGATTCGCTCGCTCATTTCGAGATCACGCGCATGAACTCGCGAAATTCTTGGAGCTGATGACCCAACGCGAATTTGAAAACCATCTTTGCGCTCGATGGGCGGTTCCTGGTTCTTAGATCTTCGATAGAAGAGTTCCTTGTCTAATATTGGGGGTGGCGATTGCGGGTGACTTTGCCTTGCCGGGGGTGGCGATTTCGCCCTGTTCGTCGTCGGACGCCAGCGAAGATTGACAATCACCGCCGGCCCCCAGCGATTCAACGCGTACTGGCTGCTGTCCTGGCGAATTAGCCACAAACGCCGTTCGAGTTCACGACGGGCGGCCTTGACCGTTCGCTCGTGGATTCCGAAGACTTCAGCCGTCCAGGTTGCCTTGCATCGCCCCCCTGACACGACTCGCCCTCGGCGGAAGTACATGCACCGTAACAGGTGGCCAAACGCCGTTGCGAAAATGCTTTTTCGGTTTGTTTTCGCGAGGTTCCGGATGGTCCGCCGTGGTACAGGGACTGGACGGGCCTGATTCTCGACGGACTCAACCCAAGCCACAAAGCCTCGCCCATCATCATCTGGCGATAGCGGCACAATTGGACGAGCGCCGGCCTTTGACCAGAAGAGCAAATTCGCACGTTCGAGTTGGCGCAGCGATCGACGGACCATCGCAGGACGCAGGCCGGCAATCGTCGCAAGCTCATCGTGCGTGGGCCGTGGCGCGAATTTGGTCTGTGCGCCGTCACGCCTTGCTGTGAGCTCAAAACTGGCCAGCCATACCCGGAGGTCGCGTATCGTGATATTTCGTTCTTTGAGGGCCCACCACGCCGCGAGAATGCAC
>JAGQPF010000628.1 GCA_020426845.1 Planctomycetales bacterium | reverse complement strand
CGAAATTCTCCAGCGCGAAACCCACAGGGTCGAACTTCGCATGACACGCTGCGCAGGTCGGGGACTCGGTGTGCTTGGCGAGCAACTCGCGAATGGTGGAGACACCGCGAATGTCGGGCGCGATCGCTGGGACCGTTTTGGGCGGAGGAGGAGGCGGCTTGCCGAGCAGCTTTTCCATGACCCAAGCGCCGCGAACAACTGGCGACGTCGTTGTGCCGTTGCTCGTCAGCTTCAGCACCGACGCCTGAGTTAGCAGTCCGCCATAAGGGCTCCACTGGGGCAGCTCGACCCGCCGCATCGCTGACCCGCTCTGCCGAGACAGACCATAGTGCTCGGCCAGCCGATCATTGACGAAGGCGAAGTCGGCGTCGACAACCGTGGCGATGGGCAGGTTCTCTCGGACCATGGCCGTGAAGAACGATCGCGTTTCGCGCCCCATCGAATCGACGAGATAGTCATCCTTGCGATACTCCGGATACAGCCGCACATCCGGGTTGTCACGCCGCAATTGCGCCAGACCGAGCCACTGGTCGGTAAAATCGGCCACGAATCGTTCGAAACGCTCGTCGCTGATTAGCCGATCCACTTCACTGCGCAGTTGGCTTCGCAAGCGGCCTTCGGCGGCCAACTGTAACAGCGGCTCGTCGGGCCGCGAATTCCAAAGGAAGTGCGACAGTCGCGAGGCAAGCGCGTATTCATCGCCTCTCGGTTCCGTCAGATAGAGAAAATGGCCTGAACAGAGAAAGGCCTGATAGCCCTTCAACATCGCCTCGGCGAACGGAGCGCCTTCGTTAAGTTTGGCGTGGATTAAGCGCAAAAACTGCGCATGGGAGTCCTCCGACAAAGGCCGCCTCGCTACGGCCCGGGCAAACCGACGAAAGAGCCGCTCTGCGTCTTCCTGCGGCTTGGAAGAGACGACCTCGACGGCTAACGCGCCACCGCTGGCAGCGGCGCGGATCGGCAGGTCTCCGAACGAAACGCGATGAGACTCGGGAGGCCATTTGGCCGGCGAGATTGGCCCGGTCACCTCCAGCCATTGAAATGCTGCGCCGCGATGACCATCGCGTGGCATCGGCGGAAAGTCGTAAAAGAATCCGCCGTCGGTGCGGATGAACGGGACGGGCAATCCCAGCAGACTGTATTCAAACGTCTCGCCCCGCTTCAGCAAGATGGAGGTTTCAAACTCCCTGGCCTCCGGAAGCAAGTCGATCAACCCGCCCGTCTCCCGAACGTCGCCCGACACATCCGCTCCGGAAGGTTGGCGTGCGCGAAAGCTCATCGCCAGCGGAGCGTAGCCCGGCACCGTTCGAAATCCCGGCAGCTGACGAACCGACCTCGCGGAAAACTTCACTTGGTACCGACCGTCGCGCGGCGCTCGAAAACCGCGCGGGTACCCGTAATACGGCCATGTGGCGGACCGAAACAACGCCAGCTCCAGCGTAGGATCGCGGCGTTGCTCGGGAGTCATCTTGGCGAACTCGCTTCCGGAGATGGCCACCATCTTGCCGTCCCGCGTGAAGAACATCGCTTCGCGCTCGCCGAACGTGGCTAGCTCCGGAAAGAGATCCGTGCCAACAAATCGAAAGTGTTTCTGCTCAGGTGGCGAGACGCCACTCGCTACCGCCTCATGCAGCGCGCCGGCCGCCGCGTCCAAATAGCCGGCCAATTGCACACGAGAAACATCAAGCAACCCGGCGACTTTCGTAAAGCCATGAGCATCCCGGTCCGCAGGCAGCCGATCGGCAACGTCGAGGTCGGGCAGTTTTAGAAGATCTCGCAGGTTCTGCTCGTATTCGCGACGAGTCAGGCGTCGCAGTGGCCCACGGCCCGACTCCCGAGTCTCCTTCCGTTCGGCTTCGAGAATCGCACTGGCCAGAGAGGCGACGAGTCGCTGGCGATCGACAGCGGGAAGTTCGGCAGCGTCCGGCGGCATTTCGCCCGCGGCGACGCGATCATGAATCGCCACCCACTGCCGACGCAGCTCTGGATCGTCAAACGACCAAGCGACTTGAGCCAGGTCCAAACCACCTTCCGCAGTTTTACCGTGATGGCAGCCAACGCAGACTTGCCCCATGATTTCGCGGACGTGTGCCGGCGCCTCCGTTGCCCAAGCCCTTGTGTCGGCGCACCAGACCGCCACGGTCATGCAGAACAAGCTCAAGTGCGGGAAAGTTCGCATTCTGTTTCACGGACACTACAATCGAGGCGTTCACTTTCGGACGTTTCCAGGATAACACGCATCCGGATGGAGAGCGCAATCACTCGTTGATCGTTCGGGCCACGCCCCGACGACAAGTCTGCCTCAGTTACTCTGACATCGGCTGTAGCTGTTTCCCCCATCGAGGCAATTGACGATGAGCCAAGCATCCGCGTCCAGTGACCGGCGGTCCGACGGCGGCCGCAAGTTCAGCATACGGGCAGCGTTGCTGTTGACTGCTTGGTTCGCCGGCATGTCACACGTCTTGTCCAAGTTCGGTGTCGACAACTGGGACTTCTGGCTGGCATTGGGCATGATGCTGGGGACGATGGCGCTGGTCGTCATGCTGTGGAGCCGAACGATTCTGGCAATCTTCCTGTCCGTGTGCTGGATCTATCTGTTCGCCATCTTTCACGGGCCGCATTCGGGGCAACTTGCCATCCTCGTCCTGGCACTGGCTCTCGTCGTCTCGAGGCGGTGGATAACTCGCTCCTTGGCCGTCTGGGTCGCGTTGGCGTGTGTGTTGCTTGGGATGGAAACCATGCTGGCCACGCGGCGTGCGGCATTGGAAGAGATGTACGTCTTGCGGCGTGAATTGCCTGTCGTGGACTATCGCGGCCGGCTCCAATTCGCCGGCGAGCCCATTGCCCCTTCTGACCCGCGGACGCGCGACAAATGGCAGGCACTAGAACAGCAATGGGAGCTCAATGCCTACGAACCACGGGAACGTCAACTTGAGGCGCTCCATAACGATCATTACGCCAACTTTGTCGCGTCCCCTGGCTTCGGCCAATCTCGTGCGATTGGATGGAATGTCAAACAACTGGCGACGATCGAAGTGCCCGATGTTGAGATCGCAGAAGCCAACCTCCCAAGGTGGCCTGTCGAATTGCCGACGCCTTATGACCTTGGGTGGGAAGGGGGTATACCCGACTACTGGACACAGTACCCGCTCGCATATTCGAAGGACGAATCGGTTTTCCACTACCACTTCGCGACGACCCAAGGGTTTGCCAGCGACGCATCTTTAGGTTACTCACCCGGCAAGGGGAGAGCGGCGGGTTTCGTCTCGCACGCCTTTCATCACTCGCCCGCCGGCTTGCAGTTGCCAAACCCCGCGTCCGAACAAGTACTGGGGCCCGCTCCGCCCCGCACCCAAACATATCGG
The DNA here is from genome assembly GCA_020426845.1 of Planctomycetales bacterium. Taxonomy (GTDB): domain Bacteria; phylum Planctomycetota; class Planctomycetia; order Pirellulales; family Pirellulaceae; genus JAGQPF01. Next base: position 8,221 of record JAGQPF010000628.1, on the reverse strand, counting down.
ATTACTCGCTTGCAGTTGGTCAGCCTGCTCGTGCACAATCCACCCAAGGTCTACGCCTCGGAATCGCTGCCCCGAATGGATCAACTCGGTGAGCAGGCGGCAACCCGAGAGCTCACGGAGTTCGAGGCATCGGCACTGGAGAGACTGGCCGCCGGCGAGGACATCGTGACCACCGCGCCCAACGAAGCGTTTGAAATGCTAGGCGCTGTGCGAGCCATCCAACGCTGCACCAATTGCCATGACGCCCGGGTCGGAGATCTGCTCGGCGCCTTTAGCTACTCCTTCGCACAATGGAACACCTTAAGTTCAAACAATGAATCCAATCCGCAACGGGCGAAATGATCTTCCCCTCGTTCTGCGCGTGAACGTCATGGTGTTGTTGACGGCCGCACTCGTTGTCGCCTCAAGCACGACATTGCTCGCCGCCGACACCTGGCCACAGGCTGCAGGTCCCAACAACAATTGGCAGGTCGAGGGCACGCCGCCGGTTAGCTGGAGCGTGACGCGCAACGAAAACATCCGTTGGCGGACTCCGTTGCCCGAGGCTGGGCAGAGCGGCGTGACGATCTGGCGAGATCGCGTCTTCGTGACGACGCACGTGCCGATCAAAACGCTTGAGGAAAAGGAGGCCGTGACCGACATCTTCGGTTTCTGCCTCGACGCGAACACGGGCGAGGTGCTCTGGAAGGTGATGCTGCCCGGCACGGCATTTATCTCACTGGCAGGCGGATTTACCGACGGAACGGTCTTTGCGCCGATCACCGATGGCGAGCACGTCTGGTTCTTCAACCGTTGCGGGTCGATGGGATGCTACGACATGACGGGCAAGCAAGTATGGCTGCGACAGTGGAAGCCGCGGTTCAAGCACAACAACCGGCAAGCCGAGCCGTACCTGGTCGGGGACGTCATTCTGTACGTCGAAGTCGCGAACAAGGAGCTGGGAGCGAAGATTCAAAAGTGGACGGCGCCGGGCGTCAAGTCCGCCGGCACTGCCGCGCCTGCCGGCGTCGACGAGGAGGAAGTGTGGACCTATCTGCACGGGATCGACAAGCGAACCGGCAAGGTGTTGTGGCGAGAGAACGTCGGGACGGTCGTTCACAACACTCCGACCGTCGGCGTGACGTCCGACGGCAAGCTGGCCGTGGCCCACGCCCGCGGCGGACCCCATCAGCCTCTGGAAAAGCCCGCCGGGCAGAGCCTGACGAGCCTGGCGCCCGGCGAGGAAGGCAAGACGCTGTGGAGCACGGCTTTGCAAGGCTACGACCCGTCTTTCGCATGCCACTGGAACAAGCAGTACGTCTTTGGCTTCCGCGATGGAAAGCATCTCGTGCTCGACGCGAGGTCGGGAAAGCTGTTGCGTGAACAGCCCCTCTACACCAATGCGACGGTCTACAAGCATGATGCGCGGACCGGCGCCAGGACGGACCGCAGCGACCTGTCGAAAGGGAGTCCAACTGGTCGCGCCTCCATCGCAGGCGAAGCCCTGTCGATCAGTCCACCGGGCACGGGGCATTGGACGAAGCATGCGGGTGTCGCCGTGAGAGCCGGCAAGGGACATCCCAACACCAACCAAGCCAACATCGTCATTGGCGATTGGCACTGGTTCTTGTCACACAACGTTCACTACCTGGGGCGAGTCCACATCGAGACGGGCGCAGTCGAATATCTAGAGCTGCCCGCCCAGCTGATGCCAAGCACGGCTTCGCAAGCTGAGGATGTGTATCTTTGGGGCAAAGGCAATCCCAAGAACCTGCCGCTCAACGCGCGCGGCTTCGCCGTGGGAGACAAAGGCAACCGAGGCACTGGCTGGGGGCACATCTCCGCCGCGAGTCCCACGTTGGTGGGCCCGTATCTGTTCCTGCCGGTGGTGACCGGCACCGTGTACGTCATCGACACCCGGGCCGAAGCGTTGACCCCCGAGGCGATTGTCGCCGTCAATGACCTCGGCCCCGGCGGCGAGACATGGACGCTTGCGACGCTGACCTACGCGAGCAAGCGTCTCTACGCGCACACCATGAAAGAAATCATCTGCATCGAAGCTGGCGACACCGCCGCCTCGAGCAAAGAATGATCTACTGTGACGAATTCCCCTGGAGCAAGATCCGATGCGACTTCCTTTGCTGGCGACGACATTACTTCTCGGCCTCCTTGGCAACCAAGCGAACGCCGAGCCGATCACACACAGTTTTCTCGCGTGTGGGCAGAAGACCTACATCATGGGCGCCGACGGCAAGCCGAGTTGGACGTATCCAGCCTCCACCCGCGACGGATACGTGCTGAACGACGGAACCGTGATCCTGACGCTGAGCAAATCGCAGCGTTATAGCGGAGGCGCCGTTGTCAGCATCGCCCCTGGTGGCCAAGAAACGCTGATCTGGAAGGGCACTCAGAGCGAAGTCAACAGTGCGCAGCCGACGTCGGACGGCGGCTTTGTGATCACCGAAGCGGGCGCCAACCCGCGTTTGCTCGAGGTCGACTCGTCGGGCAAAGTCAAAGTGGAGTTTCCGCTGGCTTGCCAAAAAGAGAACTACCACATGCAGACCCGGATGGCTCGCAAGCTAGCCGACGGCACGTACCTCGCGCCGCACCTGTTCAACTTTGCCGTCTTCCACTATGACCGCGACGGCAAGCTGCTCGGCAAGCTGGACACGACCGCCCCGAACGACGCCGAGCACAAGATCCACACTTGGCCGTTCACCGCGATTCGCCACGGAGACGGCCACACGCTCGTTTGCTGCACTCACGGAAACCGCGTCGTCGACTTCGACTCCACCGGCAAGATAGTTTGGACGTTGACCAACGCCGACCTTCCCGGCAACTGGCTGCAAGACCCGTGCGGCGGGCAGGTGCTGCCCAACGGCAACTTTGTCATCACCAGCTACGCAGCCGGCCGCTCAGACCCGAACGCCCCGAAGCTATTCGAAGTGACACCCGACAAGAAAGTCGTGTGGAAATACGCCGACGGCCAAAAAGTCGGCGTCCACCACTTCCAGATCCTCTCGACCAACGGCGAGAAGCTCACCGAGCCCGCTCGGAAATGATGCGTCCTCGAATTCAATCAAAACGGGCAACTTGTCATGAGCATGGAGCTGCACCACGCTCGATTCGCCACATGGCCATTCCCACATGCGTTTTATTCGTCATTCTCATCTTGGCTTACTTTGGAGCGGTCGCAATCACGAAGCGCGCTGCTCAGAAGGGAGAAGTCTGCATCGTGCCATTTGTGCTTCGCGAGGATATCGTTCCCATGGCGTACTCATGGGAAGTGCCGCTCGATGAGTACCCCTACCATGCGGTCAACTACATTCTTACGGACGCGAACGGGAACGAGACGAGCCACCAACAGCTGCCGGGCTCGTATGTCGCCAGATATCGAATTTGGTTTTTCGGCGCACGAATGATTCTCCATGAGGAGACGATCGTTCCCCCAGGCAGCGCACGAAGGAGTATGCGTGGGAACAATCCACCAGCGCCCGCGTCCGATATGTCACTACAAGCAAACCCCTGGCGAGCCGACAAGAAACACCTCGGCTGGAGATTGAAATAACGGTTTTCCGAAAGCTGACGGCAAACCCGACAATCCGCATGCCAACAACTTCGTGGTCTTCGCGTTCTTCGTGGTTATCTTCCAAACCCCGAGTCACAGCGAGATGACGCGATTGCCCCAGACCCGAGCGATGAAGAGCACCACGACTGCGGCGAGCACCATCAGCATCGAGACCGCGACTGCGGCCTCCAGGTCGCCGATGCTCAGCTCGAGGAACACCGTGGTGGAAAGCACTTCGGTCTTATTGCGAGTGGCGCCCGCAAAGATCAACAGCGGGCCAAATTCGCCCAAGGCTCGGGCCCAGGCGAGCGTCCCGGCCGTGAGCATCCCGGACTGCGCCTGCGGGAACACGACGAGCCGAAAGGCCTGCGATTCGCTGCAACCGAGCGTCAGCGCAACCTGCTCGGCGCGCGTGTCGAGCTGATCGAAGGTGGCACGCATGGTGCGGATCGCGAACGCCGCCGCGACCATGAATTGAGCCAGAATGACCGCGGGGATTTTGTAGACAACCCACCGGCTGAACATGCTCAGCGGCCAGTATTGAAACAGAATCAACAAGCTCAGGCCGATCACCAAAGGCGGCAGCACAATCGGAATGTCAAGCGACGCGTCCAACAGATCGCGGCCGGGAAAGCGATGGCGCGAAATCACGTAGCCCAACGGCACGGCGACGACCAACGATAAAATGGCCGTGAAGAAACAGGATACGAGCGTCAGGGTGATCGAGTAGCGAATCTCCGGCTTGCCCAAGGCCGCGAGAATCGGCAGCACGGGGCGAAGCACCTGGCGCGCCCACTCGAGCCACCCTGGCAAGGCGACGGTGCTCGCCGAGTCCGAGGACAACATGTAAGCGATGTCGGCCACCAACATGCCCAACATCAAAACCACATAGGTGCCGCCCAGAATCGCGATCATCGCGTAGAACGGCGCGGACGAAGTGGGACGGAACGTCCCTGGTGCGTTGCTCATCGTTGTGTTCAGGCGAGGCGCCTCGGACGCGATCGCTATTCTCCTCCCCGCCTCACCGTCTTGCCCGAGATCAACGGCGTGTCCAGCCGGAAATGAAAGCCGACTGCCTCGAATGTCGTGCGAGCCGCGGCCACCGTTCGATACAGCCGTCGGCTGAGCTCCTTGTGCTGGCTGGAGCTAGCGATGGCAAACGGCTGGACCGCGGTGGCGGCCTCCGAATGGATGGCGATCGTGTCCACTTTGTCTCCCTCGGCCTGCGTATCGGTCGCATAGGTGAGGGCGGCGTCCACCGAACGAGTCGTGACGGTCGGCAGCAGCAACGCGGACGTCGCCGTTTGCGTCACCACGTTCTTCATTACCTCATCCATGATTCCCTCTGCCTTGAGCAGATCCAGAGTCAACACGCCGATGGTGCACTGCTCGGGTTGGCCGATGGCAACTCGCATGCCCTCCTTGGTCAAGTCCTTCAGGCTGCGGATGTTGGCTGGATTCCCCTTCGGAACGGCAATCACCACCTCGGTGTCCGAGATGTCGACATCCTCCTGAAACCATTCCTTGACGTTGTCGAGGTAGTAGCGGTCACAGGCCATGTAAGTATCCGGGAACCCCGCGCCCTGCCTCTGATCGCGAATCGTCTTCATCTGGGCCGTCAGGATGCCGCAGCCGTTGTAAACGGTGTTCACCACAACGCCTTCGCGCTGCTCGAAATTCCTCAGCAGCCGTTCGACTGCTCGACGATTCACCGAGCCGCAGAAGAAGGTGATCTCCGGCCTCTCGGCCCAGACGTCTCCCTCGACCACTTCGAATCCGGACTTTTCGAACGTCACCAGCCCCCGATCCGAAGCGGCCAAGTAGCGAGCAAACTTGAGCGCCTCTTGTGGATGCTCCTCCCCCGTGATGATGCCGACGCTGACGAGCGCCGTTCCCGCGTCGAGCTCGGGAACTCGAATTGCTTCGAGGTCGGGGTAGAGCGCGAGCGTCGAGTCCCAGACGATCCCGGCATCGATGCTGCCCAGCTTCACGTCGTTGGCGACTTCGGGAACAGTGGGCTTGAACACGCCCGTGTCCGTGATGTGACGTTCCAGCCGCTCCCAGTGACCGGACTTTGTCAGCAGCGATCGAGTCTTCTTGCCGATCGCCGCCTGATCCGGATTGCCGACAACGGTGGTGACGTCGTCCCGCAACAGGTCGTCAACGCCACGAATCTGCTTGGGGTTGCCCTTCTTCACGGCAATTACCGGCCGCATGGTGGCCAGCGGAATCGCCTCTTTGACCAAGCCGCTGTCCTGTGCCATCTGGATGTAGCTATCGTCGCCGGCAAGATACAGGCCGCCGGTTCGGGCAATTGTGAGCTGACTGAGCAGCGTGTTCGAGCCGCCATATTGAAGCTGGACGGACACGCCGTATTCTCGCTCGTAGTCCTTGGCAATCTGCTCGACCGGCAGTCGCATTCCTGCGGCGCAGTACATCAACAGGCTGGAGGTCGAGCGGTCCCGGGGCGTCTTGGTGGAGCCGCCTTCAGTGTCGTTTGCCTTGCTTGAATCGCCCGACTCGCCGGACTCGCCCGTTTGGCCGGAATTGCTCGCCTGCGACACGGTGCCGCCGGGTGCGGGCACCCCGCCGGAACTGCCAAGCCCGAACAAAGCGGCGCCAAAGGCAATCAGCAGCAAAACCGCTGCGATTGACACGACGAAGAACGAGCTAACTTGACCTGCGCGCCGGATGGGCATGAATGGAACTCCTGGGGTGCTGAGTGCGGGTATTATCGCACGACTCGCGCCAACTTTGTACCCGCTGCAATTCTGCCGGAAAGCCGCGACCCAGACCCTCGCAAAGTCCTTTTCGACGATTGGCAGCACTCCAGCCCATTCTCCCTTTGCGTCTTCGCGCCTTTGCGTGCCCTCTTCGTGCGCACCGAGCAGCCGCATAGCACCGCTCAAGCCGCGGGCAGGAGACGAGCGTTTGGCATCTAAACTTCTCACGCAAAGGCGCGAAGACGCAAAGAAGGCAAAGAGAGAAAACCGAAACCAACTTTGCGCAAGGTCACTTTTGACCATGGCAGCACTCGAGCCCATCTTTCCTTTACGTCTTTGCGACTTTGCGTGCCCTATTCGCGCCGGCGTGCAGCCGCATAGCATCGCTCACGGCCGCAGAATTGCCGTGAAGCTGCGGCACCAAGAGCCGGATCGCTGGCCTAAGCAACTTTGTCGAGTTGAAAACGCTCGTTGAGTGCCGTATCTTTGCTTGCAGTCCTATTGATCCGAGAAACGGCCTCGCGTCAGCCGACAAAGACGCCCACTATGCGAAGAGTTGTTGTTGAAGAGTGCGAATCGCTCCGGGCGGCGATACGACAGCTAAGTAAGTTGTGTTTCGAGTGCGGCGTTGGCCCTCACCCCGCGTATAGAAGACGGACCATCCCACGTGGTTGGTACGTCTCCTACTCCGGGCAAAAACACCAGCGTTTCTATTTCGAAAAGCCCGGCGTTAAGAGAAGGCGAGCACGCAGCCGCGCAAAGCAAAACCACCGAAGGGCGTCCGCCAGCTGCAATCTGTCGTGAGCCATGACGTGGCTTCTTCGAGCTGAATATCAGCATCCACCAGTTCTTGGCGCCAGTTACACGGAGGTCCCATGCAAACCTCCCCAAGGTCGCGTCGCTTCCGGCCGCGATTTTCGGCCCGCAGGATGTTCGTGCTGATCGCGCTAATGTCTGTTTACCTGGGAGCATGGGAGGCAACCAAACGAACGGCCGAAGAACACTCTCGCAACACTGGTCGCCAAGCGTGGTCTCCTTGTCCCTTCATCGTGGGAGTTGGAGGCGAGCCACTCGAATCCGTCGTGGGCCCCATTTGCTTCGCGGAAGGCGCGAGAAGGCCAATCATCTACTCGGCGTGGCTCTTTGGCTGGCGATATGATCTTTCCGCCGGCCCCGAGGCAACGTTGCCAGATGCAGATGGCAACTACCCCTCAACCATTCTTGTGGATGCAGACGGAAATCCCTTGGTCGATTGAGCCTGACTCGCTCGAGGCGGATCGCGTTTCAATTCGAGGGCACTGCCGCGTGAGGTCGAACAATCGGCGGCAAACGGCAACAATCGGGTCGCGCGAGGCTCTCCGCCGATTCGGCGAACCTCTTTTGAGAGCCGTTGTCCGGTAGGGTGATATTCCACTTGACACGCCGACTCGTTGGACATTGCGATGGCCCGGACCACTCTCATTTACCCCAAGATCCCCGGCAGCAACGCTGCTCCGCTCGCACAGTGCATCGCTTTCGAGAAGTATGACGGGACGAATCTGCATTGGGCTTGGGACTGCGAGCTCGGTTGGCACGCGTTTGGCACTCGACGAGACCGCTTCGATCTCGATGCCTACGGCATCAAGGAGTTCGCGGGCGCGCACCCCGAGCTGGAGAGCGCTGCCCGCCTCTTTCGACAATCGCTCGAAGGGCCGCTCACAGCCGTGCTACGAGATCAGAACTGCTTCAACTCGTCACAGATCGTCGCTTTCACGGAATTTCTGGGGGCAAGTTCGTTTGCAGGCCGTCACCGCGAGGCCGAAGAAAAGCGATTGGTGTTGTTCGACATTCAAACGGAGCAGGGGATGCTCGCGCCCGACCTGTTCGTCGAGCACTTGGATGCTCTGCCGATTGCCCGCACCGTCTATCGCGGCCGTCTCACCGGCAAGTTCGCCACCGATGTGCGAGAGGG
>JAGQPF010000627.1 GCA_020426845.1 Planctomycetales bacterium | reverse complement strand
TCGCTTTTGAGCCCATGCGCAAAACCTCGGGGGTGTGGGGGCTGGCCCCCACTCTTCCCATCGACGAAGTCGCAAGACTAATCAATTAGCGCATCTCGAAACTCATGTTCCCGCTGGGCCACTACAGGGCAAGATTCGCTCCAGGATCCATGGCGATATTGGTGGTGCAATAATGTGGCGCAACCCAAAATCTACGGCAAAGATCCAGCAAGATGAAATTGCGCGTTGGACGGGCGTGAAGGAGCAATGCATTCGCAAATGCGCGGCAAAATCTACAGAGTCCCAGACTCCAGGAGTCATTGCACTGGGAATCGGCCCGGACCGGGCGGAGGCCGCCATTGCAGGGATTAAACGAGGCCTCATCAACCATCTCATCATCGACGATTCGCTGGCGGAGACAATTCGGGAGAAATTGAAAAACCAATCCCAGTAATGCCTCAGGCGTAATCTCCCATTCGCTGCCTCGCTGCCTGGGCACCAAGCGCATCAAGACCTTCGTCCAAATCGATCCAATAGACTGGCTCTTAGCCAATGCTAACGAAGATTGTCGTCAGCGTTTTCTTTCATTACTCGCACATAGGCAAGTGACCAATTTCGGAACTTAGCGATGCGCAGTTGAACCAGGGCACTCATCTCGTCATCGAGTTCACAGGGCTTCCCAGCCTGGCGATGCCGCACATCACGCTCAAATGCAATAACAAGCTCCATTTGCACAGGCGGCGGGTCGGAGCCGCTATCGCCCTGGATCAGATGCTCGTGCAGTTGGTCATTATCCGCTGGTGACCGCTCTTGTGGGTGCGACATCTTAAGGCTCCTGGCGACATGGCTTAACAAAGAGCTCAATCCCACAGAATTGCCGCCGCAATTGACCCCACTGTTCATACCGGTGCTTGCCCGGAGGTTTACACAATCCGTCGCCGACATGCTGTTTTGGGGCAGCTGATAGCCTGCGTTCTTCCCCCGAGTTCGCACAAGAAATGGCGAAGCCCCGCAGGAAGACCTGCGGGGCAATTAGCGTGCGACATCCGTTCGCTTCGTGACCGAAACGGAGATCAACTCGTTGTCGATGCTTTTTCAAATGACACATAGTCGGGGGCGGTGATTAAGGTTTCGCGGGCAAGCGTTAAGACGATGTGATCGAGCAGATGGCAGCTAACAAGAACAATAATGATAATCAGAATCGCGGGAATCCACTCCACGAGGGGAATGAGTTCGAACATCAGGTGAATCGTCGCCTGATGGTGCAGGATCAACGCAATGATGATGCCCGCGGTGAGCATACCGCCGATGGCGGTGACAATGGGGATGCGGCGAGGATTTAACATTAGATGCTCCAGTTTGGGAAGGATGATAGAGGCAGGTGCCTTGATTCGCAATTCACAAGACAAAAATTGGTGGAACCGCAGTTCGTTTGATTTCCTTTAGGCAGCGCGCAGAATGGCACAAATCTCGGTGACCAATTGCTCTTCAACATTGGCATTGTCCAGCGCTTCCGGGGAGTGGATCGCTGCCCAAATCGCGGCAAGTTCCGCGATGGCGCGATCGATGACCGCGCGTGGGAACCGCGCGGATGCATTCACGAACACGCGAACTTGGCCAACGTCGAGCTTTTGGACAGCATCGATCAATCCCCTGGCGTGCTTCTTTTGCTTCTCGGTCATCACGTTTTCCTCCTACTCCTTTGGCGCGCTTGTCATACGAATTCGCCAAGAAAAGGTCCTTTTTGGAAAATTATTCGCGACATTGCAGTGCATCATCGGGTGGTCCCGAAAAACAGCATGGGGACAGTCTTAGCCAGATAATCGGTTGACGAAATCGGCCAGCACTTTGGGCTTTGTCAGGGAAGTCAGAGAGACCGGTGATCGCCCGCAACATGCTGCGGGAACTTTGAAAGACGTCCCGTCGCGTCGACGGTCCGTGGCCTAGCGAAGTGAGCTGCACGTGAGGCGACGTCTTGAGGCGTGTTTCCCACACAATGAAGGCTGTCCCCATTGCCCAGTTGGGCTGGCTGGCAGCGTTCGACAGGTTGCCGCGCGGATGATTCAACCGCTGCGGCGAGCATCCGCTACAATTCCGGCTAGGATTTGCGCATGGCATGCACTTTCTTGGACCCAAGCGTAGTGCAAGATGTCCCAGTGGGTTTTCTCAGCTCTCTCCGGAGCGGCAGTTCGCCGCGATCCTCAGGAGACGGAGCTCTTTAAGACCGAGGACGCGGGCGAGGGGGAGTATGCGGGCACCGACGCGCTGGTGCGTGAAGTCATCCAAAACTCCATGGATGCCGGCGCGGGCGATGGCCCAATTCGCGTCCGGTTCGCCATCCACTCGCACGCTGAGCTGCCACCTGCCGACCGATTGGCCTGCTATTTTCGGCGACTCGCCCCGGGCCTCGCCTACCGTGACATTGAATTCGACGCCGCCGGAGTCCCGGCGCTGGCCGAGATGATTCGTTCGGACCCCGCCATCTTCCCCTTGATCTATCCGCAAATCATCCGCCAGGTGCTGGCCCGAGCCATCGACGAGGGGGCGGACGCCGACGACGTGGAGGATGACCGCTGGCCGGCACTGTGGGTGGCATTCGGACGGAAGCTGCACCCGGAACATGCGGAGCGCCTCTGCCCGACGAGGAAGAGGCCGTGGAGGAGTGGATTGAGACGGTCATCGACTCCTTCTGCCAGCTTCACCAACTCCGCGGCAAATTCGAAGGCTCGGCGTACCTCTCTGGCAGCGGAGACTAAGTAATGCGGCTGCGAGCATTCAATCAAGCCGGCATCAAGGCGTTTCAGGAGTTTCTCGCCATCGCTCGGGATGATCCCTTTGTGGATCCGCCGGAAGCGCTGCTGGAGAGCGCCGCGCACACGAGGGAATTGGCGGTTGCGATCGATGTGGAGCAGGTTCAGTTTCCGACCCGTCGCGAGGCCGCAACTTACTTTCACGACCAATTGGCCCCGCTCTCTCCCGACGTGATTCGCCGCGACGCCGGACTTTGGACCTGGCTCAGTTTGTTCTACTTCGAACAGGTCTGCCCCACGGTCAACGGCGCAAGAAACGTCCGCAATGACTACACGTACATCTATCTGCCCGGGGAGAGCCGATACTTCTACCGACATCTGTTGTTTGTCGCTTGGTACATGCTGCATCTCGCGCCGGCACACAACCGGCTGTTCCTCTCGGGTCCCGTCAGCCGCCTGGACAAGGTCACGGCCGACGTCGCCAAGCGGCTGTATCTGACTCGCCTTCCCGGCCTGTTCGAGCTGCTCGATCGGCTCTACTGGGATCCCCAGACGCAGCGGCCCAAACGCGGAGTAGTAGGGTCAAGCACCACAGCGAGAGGCGACCTGGTGCATCGGCTGCCGATCCGCATCCGGCAACTGGAAAAGACCTACGACCTGCAAAGTCTCGACGCCGACCAGTTGCTGGAGCTGCTTGGAGAGGAGTTTCAGCAGCTCGCTCGCCAAAGCCAATGATTCAAAGTGGTCTAGGGCGGCCTCTGCCGGACCATGCGTGAGAGAATGCCTGGCTTTTGAGTCCCAGCAGAGAGGGAACAGGTTATTGAAGCGAACGCAAACATGTTCATTGCAAGAAAATGAAGCTGGCGATGGAAGTGGACCGCAGGGGCAAACGCTGGCCTCCCCCCGTTCTATGGGTTAGCATTAGCTCTTTCCGAAGCCGAACAATTGTGGCTGTCGGAATCGGCCAAGGGGCGTTGAATCCGGCGTGGATGGTGATCTTGGACCATCAGCCAGAGGATCCAGGGCGGGACGCGTGAAAACGGCGTCTCTCGACCGGATCCAGTCAAGATGCGAATGTGACCGATGGACGAGCAGAGTATCTTTCTCGCTGCGCTCAAACGACCTGCTGGTGAGCCTCGCGATACATGGCTGAACGAAGCGTGCGGCGGCGATTTGCAGTTGCGAGCCCGAGTCGAACTGCTGCTGCAGCGGCATGAGGAAGCGGAGGAGTCGCCCAACCGCTCTGACGCCGGATTGGATATGACAACGATGCCCAAGGGCGTCGACGTTGGCTCGATCGCCCCGGCCGACAAGGATTCACGATCCAACGAAAGCGAAGTGGCTTCCCCACAAGGCGGCCTGCATCGCAGTGTTCTGGAGTTGATTCACAAGACGATCGACGTGCCCCGCGTCGCCCTGCGCGAGTCGGATGCGGAGGGCGACGAGCCCATCGCGCAAACTCGCTCGACCGAGATTCCCCATTCTCCGCCCGGAAGCCGATATCAGCTCTTGGGTGAAATTGCCCGCGGCGGCATGGGAGCGGTCATCAAGGGACGAGACACGGACCTGGGGCGAGACTTGGCACTCAAGGTCTTGTTGGATGAGCACAAGTCCAAGCCAGACGTGATTCAGCGGTTCATTGAAGAGGCCCAGATCGGCGGACAGCTTCAGCATCCGGGGATCGCTCCGATCTATGAGATGGGGCAGTTCGTCGATCAGCGTCCGTTCTTCAGCATGAAGCTGGTCAAGGGGCAGACGCTTGCCAAGCTGCTTGCCCAGCGGCAGACTCCGGCCGAAGAGCGAGCACGGTTTCTCGGCATCTTCGAGCAGATCTGCCAGACGATGGCCTACGCGCATAGTCGTGGCGTGATCCATCGTGACCTGAAGCCGGCCAATGTGATGGTGGGCGCGTTTGGCGAAGTCCAAGTGATGGACTGGGGGCTCGCCAAGGTGCTGCCAACGGGTGGCGTTGCAGATGAGAAGCAATCGCAAAGGGCTCGCGAAGCCAAGAGCATCATCCAGACGATTCGCAGCATCGGCAGTGGCTCGCCGGTTGGCTTCGGCTCCGTCGGTTCACACACGCAAATGGGCAGCGTGATGGGGACTCCTGCGTATATGCCGCCCGAGCAGGCGCTGGGCGAAATCGATGTGATGGATGAGCGTGCTGACGTCTTTGGATTGGGCGCGATTCTCTGCGAGATCTTGACGGGAAGCCCGCCCTACGTCGCTGAGGATGGCACGAAGATTTTTCGTTTGGCCAGTCGCGGCAAACTGGATGATTGCTTTGCGCGATTGGACGCCTGTGGCGCAGACGACGACCTGCTCAAGTTGACGAAGCAGTGTTTGGAACTGGAGCCCGCCGATCGTCCCCGAGACGCTGCCGTGGTGGCCAATCGGGTAACGGAGCACTTGGAGTCCGTCGAAACTCGACTGCGCGAGGCGGAGGTGAAACAGGCCGCCGAGGCAGCCCGTGCCGACGCCGAGGCGGCGCAGGCAGCTGCCGAGCGGCAGCGGGCGCAAGCGGAAGCGGCCCGCGCTCAAGAGGAGCGCCGACGACGGCGGACAAGTTTGGCGTTGGCAGCATCGGTGTTGTTGCTGGTGGGGCTCGGCAGCGCTGGCTGGCTATACCTGGCTCAGCGGGAGGCGAATCGTCAGACCGCCGAGGCGGCCGCGCAACGCAAACACGCCGCGGAAATGGAGCAGCTGGCCGATCAGCGAGATCAGCAACGCAGAACGGCCGAGAAGGCCAAGAGTGATGCGTTGGCCGCCCGCTCCGCCGCCGAACAGGATCGAGCGGCGGCGTTAGCCGCGCAACAAGCGTCGGAAGCGGCTCAAGAACGTGGCCGCCAACTGCTCTACGCAACCGACATGCAGCTGGCGCCGCTATTGTGGAAGGACCCCAATGCGACACTGGCACAACTGCAGAGTCGTCTGGATGCCCACAATCCTGACGTCAATCCAGAGCTGGAAGGCAAACAAGATCTCCGCGACTTTGAGTGGTACTACTACGAGAACATCGCCAAGAACGGCGAGGCCCTTCTCGTGGCGCATGATGACTCCATCGCCGATGGTGTGGTGACAGCGGACGGCTATCTTCTTGCGATGACCCAAGCAGGCGCCGTGAGGCGATGGGATTTGCGTGTCGGCACCGAAGAACCCAGCGCCCGCATCTCCTTGTCCACAGAGGGCCAGTATCGGCAGGTGTTGTCGAGAGACGGGCGACTCGCTGCCGTCTGGACGATCGATCATGTGACCGTGCTCGACATCTCCACGGGAGATCAATTGTGCACCGTGGATGGCCCGAGGCCACGCCGTTTCGAGCTCTCGAATGACGGCAAATTGCTGGTCGTGCTCGACGATCGCATCCGCTGGGTGGACACGGCAACGGGCGAGGTTGTCGGGACGATCGACCGTACGCTTGATAGCTCGCCATCTATTTCTCTCTCCGGCGACGGACTAACGCTGCTGGTCGCCGGCCATGGCCGCTCTGACCTCAATTTTTCAACCTTCCGGCTGAACCGCGGCGCGAAGGTGGCAAGCCCAATCGTCGAGAACATGAGTCTTAGTGGCGGTGGATCCATTGGGGCAGCGGCCATAAGTCCCGATGGGAAGCAGATTGCGCTGGGAGCGAAGCTGGATGGCTACTTCGCTCTACATTCCGTCGAGGGAAAACATATTGCAGATCATCGCTCCGCGCACGTGTCGCCGATTTCGGCCATCGAATTCTCTCCGGACAATCTGCGCCTGGCGAGCGCAGACATCGCAGGCGCCGTCAAGATTTGGCAAGTCGCCGAGCTCAGCAGCGCCAGCCGTCCCCAGAGTACGCTGAAAGGACATACAGGGCAGGTGCGACGCTTAGGTTTTGCACCAAGCGGACAGGGGCTTGTCACGATGAGTTCGGATGGCACCACGCGCGTATGGAATTTAGATCTTTTGGGTGGCGCGGTTCATCGGCTGGGACATGGTGTTGCGAGGTATTCGCATGATGGCAACCTGCTCGCGATTCCCAGCGGATCCAACGGATCCAGTGTGGCTTTGATGGACGCGGCAACGGGACGCACACTGAGGCTGCTTGACAGCGGGAACGCTCTCGCCGCGCAGTGCCTGGAGTTTTCCCCGGCTGATCGCGTGCTGGCCGTTGGCCACAGCGGCGCCGGCGCCGACTCCTATGTCGCGCTTTGGAACGTTGACCTTGGGGAGGAGCTGGCTCGACTTCCAGCCGTCGTCGAGCGTCGTGGCAGCGACGCGGATGACGATATCGGGGCGCTTGTGTTCTCCCCCGATGGCAGGCATCTTGTCGCCGGGTTCGGCTCCCCCACAAGCTTTCGAGCAGCAAGCGTCCCGCTTCCGCTCTACCTGTGGGAAGTGAGTTCCCGACGCTTGATTCGTCGTTTGGACGGTCATCTGGGATATTGTGTTTCCCTGGACTTTTCCCCCGATGGATCGCTGCTGGCCAGCGGCAGTCACGATGGCCGCGCCATAGTTTGGTCGACTGAGAAATGGCAGCCTTTAAACACGCTCACCAATCCGGACAAGGGCACGCGCTACGCCAGCACCGCTGGCCCGGGCATGGTCGGCAGCGTGGCGTTTTCTCCCGATGGCGCCACGTTGGCGATGGGCAGTTTGGAGAACAACATCCATCTTTGGGACCCTCTTACGGGCAAGCATCTGGACACGCTGTCCGGCCACGCGGACGCGGTGCGATCTGTGACATTCTCACCCGACGGGAGGACGCTTGCCTCGGGCGGCAACGACCAGACCGTGCGTCTTTGGAGTACCGCGACTCGAACGGAGTTAATGCAGTTGGATTCGGGCGGAGTCCCGTTGGGCAGGGTGATGTCGCTGGCCTTTGCTCCCAACGGCCGGCAGTTGCTCGCAGGAGCTGCCATCAACGGGGCCTATTGGTCCGCGATTCCTCGTGGCTGGCGCGCTACGGATGGGCCCGCCCAGCAAATTGAATCGTGGCTCGCTTCCGATTCTCTATTCAAACGTGAAATTCGCATCGCCTACGAAGACATCAAGTTTGCCACGGCATTGATGGAGTCCAAGTCGACCGACCCGCGCGTCAAAGCGGCACAACTGGTGGTCCAAGCTCAGCTAGGGCTGGGCCAAGGACAGGGAAAAGACTTAGTTCAATTGCTCGACCAATTGGCCGCGATTCGCCCTGCGGATCATTACGAATGGCTTCGTCCTTTGAAAGCCCTTCAAATGGCAGAGGTTCTGCTTGCGGAGCGCACATCTCACGCCGCCGGCGTGGTGGCGGCGATTGGTCCGCGATTGCGGGAAGAGGGCATCGTGCGGACGAGTCTGGCGGGGTTGGGCGCCGCAGGGAATGCGTTCCCCTTATTGGTCAATCGCATCTCCCTCTATTCACCGGCGGCGCGAGCGGAGCTGCGTGTCGGCGATGTCATTCTTAAGGTAAATGACGTCGAGATCACGCCTCAAAATGCAAGCCAATTCACAAAGCTGCTTGAAGGGCCTCCGGATACGACGCACACCCTCCTCGTGGAACGTCCAGGCGAAGGGAAGCGAGAGTTGCAGCTGACGAAGGAATACGTGTTTGCTGATGCTCGCTTCGGCCATCAGGTTGAATCCCTGCGCACGGCACTGATGACAAGGCTGACACGCGATCCGCATGATTGGACTTCACTTAGTGTCCGAGCGGAGCTCAACGGACTGATTGGGCGAACTGACGCGCAGATTGCGGACTATACGACCTTAATTGACTTGCTCGGTGCGCAATCGGGCGCAGCCATCCGCAATCAAATCCTTGCGCGGAGAGCTGATGTGTATTTGTTGAAAGGGCAATGGCGGAAGGCCGCTGATGATTACGCGGAGTGCGTCACCGAACAGACGACCGACAAGCGTTTGCTGGAGAATCAGGCGATTGCGGAGGCGAACGTGCTGCTGGGAATCTCTGGCTTGCCAGATGACGAGAACGGCGATCCTTGGGCGAGGATCGCGGCGGCATTTCGGGGAGCCGAGGATCTATCGTCGATCGATCATCTTGTCGATCGGTTCCCACGATTGGCTGTCAGCATCGGAGATGTGTGCTTTGAGCGGCAGGAGTGGCGCCGCGCTATCGACATCTTTGGCCGCGCGATCGCGGCAGGCGCCACCAACACCAAGATGTTCGAGCGCCGGGCAAAGTGTTACGAAGAGTTGCGCGACTGGGATGCCGCAGCCGAGGAGTGGGAGCATTGGGATCACGTCGCCAGCGACAGCCCCGACAGGAATCGTCAGCTCACACAATTCGCAAGCCGGCTGTCCTTCGCCGGGCGAAGTGAACTCGCCGAGGGGCAACGCAAACGAGTTCGGGCGCGTCTGGAATTGAGGCTGCAGCAAAACCCCGAGGACATCTCCGCGATCGAAGACCTTGTTCTACTGATGCGTGACGCTGTTGATTCGGAGGACTGGACGACGCTTGGGCCGGCCTCACCCACAACAGCGGCCGGCGCATCCGCGACAGCGAACAACGACGGGATCATCATTGGCAGCGCTGATTCCGAGGTGGATGAACTCGCGTTGGCGCCATTGCCGGAAGGCGCCAAGGCAATCCGTCTGGAAGCAATGGGCAACTCCGCTCCGAGGCCGCCGGGAACCGGGACAAGCAACCTGCCCCATGATGCAGAGCATCGCATTGAGGCCGTCCTCCCGGGCAGTCATTCAGGCGGGTTTCAAGCACAATACATACGAGTCGATCTGTTGCCCCTCGCCGTCGACGGTGACACCTTGCCGATGCGGCTGCGGCTGTTGAGATTGCCCGAGGTTCAGGTCTTTTCAGCGAACAAGAACATCGCGATTGGCAAGGTGGCCCGACAATCGGAGCATAACTACAGCAATCCGATGTCGGCGGCTGACGGCGATGTCAACAGCGCCGCGGTCGCTTCGCAGACAAGCTGGGAACGGCAGCCCTGGTGGGAACTCGATTTGGGTGCGCCAGCGAGCATTGACCGGGTGGTCCTACATGCAACTCTGACAAACAGCAAGTTGGGCACGATCCGCGTTCAATTGCTTGACGCCAATCGCAACGTAGTTGTTGAGCAATCCAAGGTTATTTCGGAGATGACAACCGTGGAGGTGGACTGTCGCCCATTCGTCACCACAGCGGTTGCATCGGGCGGTTCTGCGCCCCGGCAGTCAACCCTCTCGCTGGGGAGAATGCCCGGGGTCGCACACGGCCGCAAATTCCGACTGTCATGCTGCACACGGCTCTTGTCGCAGCAACGCGACGAATCCTTGGCAAAAATGGAGGCAATTTCGATTCCGGCCGGACGATTGGCGGCTGCTTATGTTCTCAATGGCAGTTCCCTACAGGCGTTGCAATGGCTTCATCGTTCTTTTGACGACGCCTCTGTTGCCGAACGCAAGGCACTGATCAAGTTCTTGCAAGTTCATCCTACGGAGATGACGGAGTTGTCTCGGCAGCGTCCTAATGATGTCGATATTCAGATCGCCGAGGCGCGCAATCGAATTGAACGTGGCCGCGCCGTTTTGAAGGCGGGAGAGCCCGCGGCCGCGCTTGCCGAATTGACCACCGCTCGCGCGATGATTCATTCACTACTTCTCCCGGAGGAAAAGTGGGAGTTGCTGAGACCGGTTGAGATCTCGGCACAGTTCTCGACACAGAATTCAACTCAATTGAAAGTCCTGGATGATCACTCCGTCATCGTGCTGGGCAAAACGTGGTCCCCCGGCGCCTACTCACTCGACTTTGAACCGCAAACCGACGGTATCAAAGGATTGCGAGTGGAAGCAATTGCCGATGGACGACTGCTCGACGGCGGGCCGGGCGTTAGAGGGGCATTCGCCGTGGAAGAACTGACGCTCCAAGTCCATTCGGGGAAAGAGCCCGGGCCTGCGACAGGGATCGGCATTCGCCGAGTTTGGGCGGATACCCAGCACCCAATATTTGACATTGGAACGTTCGACCGCTCTCGAATGGATGGATGGGGGTTGCTGTCAGACGACGCGACGGAAGACCATGCGATTGTTGTGGAAACAGCCAGAGAGTTCGGCGGCGTTGGGACGCGACTGAAGGTAATCCTGGGCCATCGGTCCAGCTCCCTGCTGGGGCGATTTCGAGTGTCCGTGACCAACGATACCGAGACATTGCAGTCTGCTCGCCTGCGATTATTGTTGCGGCGTGGAGAACTGGCGGAATTGTATGCCGATTTGGGCAGGGCACATGCGCAGCTGGCGGAACTCGATGAGGCAGTCAAGCAGTTTGCGCTGGCTCTCGATGCAACCGAGGATCGGGATCACATAGACAGCATTCTTGAGGCGGCCGCGGACACACCAAGCGTTCTTGAGAAGATGGCGGAGGTGCGAAAAGACGACATCAACGTGCAAGTTGCCTGGTCGCGAAAATTGGCGAGCGATGGAAGGACGCAACTGTCCAATGGCGACGCTGCGTCCGCATTGGCACAATTGCGCCGGGCCGATGAGGCGTTGCGAGGCATGCTCGACGCGGACGCGGATTGGACGCTCTTGACCCCCGAGGAGTTCTCTTCCCAGCAAGGCAGTTTATTGGAGCTCGAAGACGATGGCTTCATTTTTGTTCGCCAGGCCAGCCCCAAGGATGTGTTCTCGTTGACATTCAAGACGGACTTGCAGGGGGCTGTGGCATTGAGACTCGAGGCCCTCGCAGATTCTCGCTTGCCTGAGGGAGGGCCGGGTTGGTCCGGAGGAGGGGCCTTTGTGCTTACACGGTTGATTTGGGAATCTGCCGCTGATCCGGTCGCGGGTCCGACAAAAGATGTCTTGTTCCGAGATGCGTGGGCTAGTTTCTCTCAGGACAGTTTCGATATCCGCCAGGCGCTTTTCTCGAGCCAGAGCGGCTGGGCGATTTTGCCCAAAGTTGGCCAGGATCACACGGCTCTCTTTGAGATGGCACAGCCGGTTCGGTCCGGGCAAATGAGAGAATTCACCGTGCGGTTGGAGCATTTATCGAGGTGGAACAAGAATGTGCTGGGGCGATTTCGACTGTCAGTGACCAATGACCCTCGCGTGTTGCTCGCCACAAGAGGCAGGATTCAGTTGGAGGATGCTGAATTGTCGGAGCTCTATTCAGCGTTAGGATCCGCCGCTGCATTGGAGGGCTTGCGTGACGAAGCAATTGCTGCTTTTGGCCGCGGCCTGAAATTGGCGCCGGATGCATCGCTGAAGGCCAACCTCCTGGCCGCGGCGGCGGCCGATCCCAGCAACCTGCGGGAACTCGTAGACGAGCCAGCAGCGCAGGTCGCTATGGCTCAAAATTACGCCGCCCACGGCGACAAAGACCGAGCCGCAGACGCGCAGCGAAAGGCGCAAGAGCTCTACCAAAAGAAAGTAGTCGAAAATCCACAGGATTCCAGCAGCGCACAAGCGTTGGCGGATTTGCTGCTGGGAGACGAGCAGGTCGAGTGGACAACACTCCAGCCAATCATTGCGGAATCGGCCGAGGGCGCGACACTCACAAGACGGCCGGACGGCTCCATCATCGCAAGCGGAGCAAACCCGAATCAGGATTCGTACACCGTTCAATGTGTGACTGACCTTGAGAAGATCACTGCGTTTCGCCTGGATGCGCTTTGTGACTCGTCGCTGTTCAGAAACGGGCCGGGGCGCGCGCCCTTCAACGGGAGCTTTCACCTCAACGAATTTCAGGTGACCTCCGGTGAAAAGCCGCTCGATCTGCAGGACGTGCGAGTTACGTTTGCCGAGCCGCCATTTGACAGGTCAAAGATCATTGATGGCGAGATTGACAATCATCGCTGGGGGGTCTGGGGAAGAGTAGGCCGCGAACACGCCGCGTTGTTCTTGGTGACAGCGGACAAAATCGACGACAAGAAGCTGACTTTCACGCTTCACTTTGCCCGATCCGGCATCGACAAGCACACGCTAGGCTGCTTTCGGCTGTTGGCCAGCGATGATGCGGAAGCGTTCCAGCGCGAGTCACATCGGCTGAGGGCCGACAGGCTTTCCGACCCTTGGGCAAGATTGATTGAGGCGTTTGCGTATTCCGGAAATGAACGGGCCGTCGAATACTTGATGCGGCAGCATCCCGAATCGGCAATTGCTGTCGGCGACGCTTGCGCAGAAGAGCAGCAGTGGCTGTCCGCCATTGCAGCTTATCGCACAGCAATCTCCAAGGAGACAACTGACGGAGAACTGGTGGCAAAGCTCGCGACGGCATATTCAGAAAGTGAGCAATGGACTGCAGCAGAAGTGGTCTGGAAACGAGTGGCGGAATTGCAGCCGAAGCAGGTGCTGGCGGATCTCAAAATCGCTGAATGCATGCGAGAAACAGGACGCGTCGACGAATGCGTGAAGAAGCTCGAGGAGGCGGCGAGTCGTGTGCCCAGCGCTTGGGAACCGGGCCGAGATTTGGCGGACATCTACAAGTCGCGTCGCGAATGGAAAAAAGTTCGCGAGACCTATCGCCACATCTTGGAACACAGTCCCGATGTGGTCGAATCATGGGCTCCAGCAATTGAGTGGCATTGGATGCTTGCTGAAGACGCTGGCGAGGCGACATTGAAGGAGTCGTTGGAATTGCTGCGTAGCATCGAGTCTCGTTCGCCGGAAAGTGAGGACACGCACGCCATGGTGCGTTTTCTGCAAGGTGGCTGGTGCTTGCTTAACAACCATCGCGCCGAATTCGAACGCATGTGCCGACAATCTTTTGACGCGGCCAAAAGATCCAGCAGCACGCGAGTTTGGTATCTGGCTACTGCTCTCAACGCCATGTCCGATCAGCCAGTCATACCCCCAAAGGAAGCGCTCGAACTTGCACGACGGACTTTTGAGAAAGAGCAATTGCCGCAC
This sequence comes from Planctomycetales bacterium, assembly GCA_020426845.1. Lineage (GTDB taxonomy): Bacteria > Planctomycetota > Planctomycetia > Pirellulales > Pirellulaceae > JAGQPF01. Next base: position 24,448 of record JAGQPF010000627.1, on the reverse strand, counting down.
TACAAGTACGTGTTCGCGCTCTGCTTGCTTCGCGCCGAGAAGTACGAGGAGGCCTTGAGCCACTTTCGGGGCAATTTCATCACCGTGCACCAGGCGCGTGCGATTATCCGCGTAAAACTCGGAGACATCGAGTCGGCTAACATGGAGTGGGCGGCCGCGCAAAGGTTCTTGGAGCAAGAATCGGCCGGGCCCGAATCAAATTGGCCGCCGGACATTCGCCTTGTGATTCGATTGCTGCACGATGAAGTGCAGCAACTGTTGGGAGAGAGCTCTCCGTCGAAATGACTCTTGCTTTGTCCGGCCAGGGCGCCAAGAAGTTGGCAATCTTGCGCCGCGGCAATGATCGCCAGTGCCTTTCTTTAGCCCCCTGCTTCCCGTAGCTTTTTCGGTGAAAGCTGCCATGCTGGCTGCAACGAACCAAATGGAGACTACTCATCTTCGTCCTGGAATGCATCACTTGCACACAGCGAACCCTACTTAGTCATCGTGGACAATCCATTCCTCAGGCTCTTCATTGCGCCACGGCTCCGTGCATTCCCGCACAGATCTTCGACCAGACAGGTCGGCCGTGTGGCACTCGATGCCAGAATCTGTGGCGAGGGCTCGAACAAGTCGCTGGGGTTCGAAAACGCCCCTCCCCGCTGACGCTTCGGGGCTCAGTCTGGCGGTGAAGGGATAAGCAGCTCAATCCCTCGCTGACGCTTCGGGTTTCCTTTCCCGGGCCATACTATGCTCAAGGTTCACAACTGCACGTCCTTTGACTCTTCGACGCTTAGTACGCCGGGGATCTCCCGTAACGCGGCCTGAAGTTTTGGGTCCACGTCGCCAGTGATCTGGCCGAGCATCTCCAATTGGCTCATCACCTTCATGCCGGCAGCTTCGCACTGGGCGGCAATTTGCTCGATTTCCGGGACGTGCTTGTCGTCGAGTGTGACGATGACCTTCATCGGCTCTGCCATGGCCGTGCCTCCAAACTGTAGGTGGCTGAACTTGGGAACAACCGACCCAGCCGTCGGACTTCCCTCTCCTGCAGTTTACGACTTACAACAGGAGAGGAAAGCCCTTGGCGTCGACGGACTTCCAGTCCGTCAAACAATACAATGGACTTTCCAGTCCGTCGCCGACAGTCCTGTTTCATGCGTAAGGAATCTATCGAAAAGAAGTTCGGGCATCCGATTTGCGGACGCGTTGTCTCGTCTCGATTCTCGACGGACTGGAAGTCCGTCGTACACAACTCGGCGCTAGGCTCGAAAGCCTTGAAAAAACACCTGGTCCGACAATCGGCACGGCGTTTTCGCACATGGCGAAAGGCCGCTCCGATTGCCAGTGAGGTGCTTTTCAACGAGCTGTTGGGGTGGGCTAAGTGGCCTCCACGAGTCCGTTGCCCACATCGGCGAATGAATGCGGCAGGCGGCGGGCGCGGCGCCACAGCTCGCGGTACAGCTGCACGCCACGCGCGGAGGGCAGCTCCTGTGCGATCAGCGCCGCAATGCCGGCGACATGCGGCGTTGCCATGCTGGTGCCGGAAATGGAGCGCAACCGCTGCGGCATCGGCCAACTCGAGAGCACGCCCACGCCCGGTCCAGCGATGTTCACTTCGCCGCCGGCCGGATTGATGCCGCGGTTGGAGAACGAAGCGATTCGCAGGTTCGCGTCAATCGCGGCAACGCCGACGATGGTCGACGCGTTCGCGGGACTGGAGACGGGCCGCACCACGCTGGGTCGTGCGCTGTCGTTGCCGGCGGCGGCGACGATCAGACAGCCCGCGTCCAGCGCACGGCGTCCCGCGATTTCATAGCTGCTCATCGGGCGCTCGCCAACCGCCACGGGCCTGCCCAGAGACATCGAGATCACCTGACAGCGGTTCTGCAACGCCCAATTGATGCCTTGCAAAATCCCTCCGTCGTTGCCGCTTCCGGCGTTGCTGAGCACCTTGCCCGCGAAAATTTGGGCCTCGTGAGCGATTCCGTAGCGCGGACCGACGCCCGGCCGCACCGCGCCACAGCTCGTGCCGATGCAATGCGTCCCATGGCCATTCCCATCCTGAACCGACTCGCCGGGGATGAACGAGCGAGTGGACAGCAGGCGGCCCGCAAAGTCCGGGTGCCGCAGGTCAATGCCCGTGTCGAGCACGGCCACGCGGATCCCGCGACCACTGAAACGCGACTGAAGAACTCGCGTCGCCTGCAGGCCCCAGGTGGCCGCTGCCGTGTCGCGAACCTCCCCAGCCAACCCCACCAGATCGGTGCCGCCCGCCTGGAGCCCTCGCCCGCCGGTCAGGGATTGCACCAGCGCGTTGACTGCCTGTTGATATCCGTGCAAATAGTCGATGGAGAGCCCCATCGGCCCCATCGGCGCCGTGCCGCTGGTCACGTCATCCAGTACACCGCCGTCCAGCAAGTCCGAGTCGAGGCCCGCGTCTCCAAACGCATAGTTGACGTACTCGGGCTCCACGATGATGCCCGCGTCACCGGCCGAGGCCATGGTGGTCATGGCCGCCGTGCGGCCGCCATCGCCCGGAACGATGGCGATGTTCAACTCGTCGAACACGATCGCGTCGGCGTCTTGCGTGTCCTGAGCGTCAAACGCTTCGGTTTGAAAGTCCGACATTCTGCAGACCTTGGACACCCCGGCGCTCTTCTTCAAGGCGGCCAGCACCGACTTCATCGCGTTGGGCGAGTCATCGAGCACCGTGACCACCGATCTTCCCGTGGTTTCGGCGCCGTACTCACCAACGCCCGGCGCCACATCGTCCGGTTCGAACGGGCTGGCGGCGGCGGGAGCTGCGGTTGCTGCGGGTCGCCTCGATGCCTTTTTCTTGCGTGCCATGCAATGTCTCCCCTTGAGTGGATGGATTGCCGATACGCCACCCCAATTTCGCACGACGATGAGTGCGCTCGGCAATAGCAACTGACATATTAGGAGATGGCGAAAAGACCGGCGCACCCGACAAAGATGGCAAAGAACTTGCTCCGTTCACGTCGCCGGAAGATCACACCTCCGTGTGTCGAGACGATGGGTCGCCGGGCAACGAGCTGTTTGCACTCGACTAGTTCACGCAAAGTCGCCAAGACGCAAAGAAGAGAAGAAGGACAAGTGAATCGGTCGCCTAGGCCGCGCCTGGTTGAGGTCGTTTGCGGCTTCACTTGACGGGGCTAGCTTTCAAAATGAACCTGAGACGCAACCTTGACGATTGTATCGGCAGTACGTGATGGCGACGTTACCGTGCTAGGAATGTAGCGAATCTGCCGAAGGAACTACGAATTGCCGCGCATAGACCGCAAATCGTGGCGTGCGGTTCCCGATCACCCACAAGGCGAGCCCCCATGAGAATAGCCCAGGTGCTGTCGATCGTCGTCGTTGCATGCGTCGGTGGCAACACGGCATTGGCGATCGAAACGGAGCTCCCCGATTCATTCGATCTGGTGCGCTTGACCTCTTACGTCGAAGCGAATGATGATGCGGTCATGACCGTGAGTCACAATGACATCTGCGAACAGATGCAGGCTAACTGGTACCTAAATTACGACCAACTGTTCCTCAACTTCAACAAAACCGGCGGAGTTGGCGTGCCTGCATTCGGCTTGCGTGGAGAGTACGATTTTGAACCTGCATTGCGTCTATCCTTGGGCACGAACATTGGCGATCGCTTTTACAGCGAATGCCGCTGGCTGTCGTACAACGGCAGGGGATCGATTACCAATGCCCCGGGTAGTTTGGGCGCCCAGCTAAACAGCTTCGACCTCGTCGGCGGTTACGGCTGTTGTTTTGGCAACGGTATCGCGGCGAGACTTGAAGGCGGGGTTCGGTACTATGACATCTACGATGCCGTCTCGACCCAGTTCCTGGTAGGGCGGAACGCCAGTCATGGGCTGGGCTTGTTGATCGGCGGCCAAACCTCGAAAGCACTGGGGCCCAACCTCTCGTTGTATACCCGAGCGAATCTAGCAACCCTGACTGGAGATGGCGCCCGGTTTTCGACGTTTGTTCCAGTAGGTCCTGGCTCGAGTGTCTCCAACACCGCTGTCACCGCTTTGGACTATGGTGCGGGTATCGGACACAATCGTGACCTTGGGAATGGGTGGCAACTGAATTGTCAATTGGGCGCCGAAGTCACGACGTACTACGGTGCAGGCAAAGACTTCTCGGTGAGCAATCCGGTTCTCACCGACATCTCACTGACGGGATTCGGTTTTCGGCTCGGGATTGCGCACTAGTCCTAGTGTCTTGCCCCAAACCCTTGCTTGGCGAAACGGAACCAAGCGATTGACGAGCCGATTGCGCTCGACCAGAGTCTCACGCAAAGACGCAAAGACGCCAAGGAAGAGAAGGCAAGGCACGTGCTGGACGCGCCCGGGCCGCAGCTGCTTGGGTGTCACCGTCGTGTCAACGTCTCGCCGCCAATCAGCGCCAATCAGCGCGTGCGAGCGTTGGGGATGTGCCTTACCACTGCTCCCACCGCCGCTTGATGAGCCAGGCTTCGGCCGAGCGAATGTCGTTGCTCCGGTTCGGCCGAATGGTGTACGCCTCCCACTCCTCGCCGCGCAATAGATACAGGCACGAGCCGCCAAACTCTTCGCCGTACATGTTCGACGCAGTGAAACTCACGAGCACTCGAGTGCGATCGACAGAGCACTCGACGATGCACGGCTTGCGATGACGCGCGTACCACGCTGCGGGCTTGGCGACGACGTGGATGGGAACGCCGAAATAGTGAAACAACGCATCTTGGACGGTGCAAGCGCGACCCGTGTCAGAGAAGACGAACTTGCCCTTGCCGGACTTCTTCACCCGCAATCGCTCAACGCCGAGCTTCGTCGCCCGCCGCAATGAGCGGTCCAGCGAACCGACCCCGTGGAACGTCCCCAACCTGTCGCCTGCCACGGCCCGTATCAACTTCGTCAGCGAGCCCGTCTCATACTCCGACCAACGGCCAGCGCGGTGCTCCACTTCCAGCAAATAGTCTTCCGACGCCTCCAGCGGTGTGAGGCGTCCATGCACCTCGCGACGATCTTCAGCGTCCGAAGGGTTCCAACGCCAGTCGAGACAGAAGCGACCGCGCACCACCCGAACCTGGACGTCGAACGCGCTAAGAACCGGAGAGCGCTGGATCCCGGCCTCCAGCTCGCGCAGAACGCCCTCCCGTTGGATCGGAGTCAGTTTTCGCAGTTGGGGCCTTCGTGCACGTGAACTGGCGCACCGGCTTTCACTTCTTCCCCATTTCATGCGAGACCTCCTTGTTCACGTTGCAGTCCTTGGAACGACAGCAAGATTCTCGGTCCGTCGACAACCTGAGTAAAGTGGCCGTGGCCCCAGCGGGCAGGCACGCCGTCGGGACCGTCTGATCGTGATCATCTAACCGCTTCGGTATAATGCCGTCCCCTACAGCTCCAATGATCTCTCGATTTCGCTCGGCATTCCCGGCAAATTCGAGCATCCACTATTTCAAAAGGCACTGCACACCGTGCTCGACGCCTGCCGAAAACACGGCAAGACCATGCTTATGGCGGAGCCTGCATGAAACGCGGCCGGCAGCCTAGGTTGCTGTGTTGACCTGTGTTGACTTCGAGTTGGTCGATTGATTTTTAAAAGGAGTGACCGACGTGCGATCCTTGGTGATTGGCTGGATTCTTGTGATGCTGCCGAGTTGTGGTTTGTTGTTCGCAGAGCCAACAACAAACTCCCAGCTGGACGCGCATCTACAGGAGATTCGCGAGGCTCGACCTTACTCCGTCGCCATTCTGCTTTCGAAGCAAGCAACGCTCGACAGTCTCGACTTATCAGCACATCAGCGAGAGCGGGTCGAGTCCCAAGTGAAAGCCCGGGTAAATCGATGGTTTGGACAGGACGACGAACATCGTCACGAGTTGAAACTCGGACACTCATGGGTGAAGCTGAAGAAGGAGTTTGTGGAGAAGGAGGTCGAACTCGAACAAGCGCTGACCACCAGCTTGAAGGAACTCCTGAATGCGGACCAACTGCGCAGATTGTCTGAAGCTCTAATTCGCTCGCGAGAATGGGAAGCCATGGCCCACCCTTTGGCGGCGGAGTACCTTGGGCTGTCCGTCGAGCAGCGAACGGATTTGCGGAACGCGAGCAAATCGCACGCGCAGATTATCCAGCGAGTGTTGATCAGGGAGAGGTACGCCGAAGCCAGAGAGGCAGAGGATCTGGATCGCGTCCAGGCAATCAAAAAAATCGCCGCTGCCGAAACACTCAAGCATTCCGCCTCATTGCTGGAAATCTGCACCACCGAGCAGGCGACCGCCATTTACCGCAATTGGGGCGTGATGGCCCAGGCTCAAACCATCAACGAATATCTCGAGAGTCAATCAGAGGCGTTTCGGAACGCTGCAAATCGGGCGATGGAACGTCGCAAGCAGAAAGAGGATGACGCGCGAAAAAAACGGCAGCCCAACTGATGGTGCGCAATAATGTCTTGCCCGCCCATCCTGCCGAGCCGACAATCACCACTTATGCCGCCACAACCACCTCCATCCCAATATGCTCCAGCTTATGAACCGTCGAGAACTAGACCTAGAACTCTCCGGAATCTTGGACCGCTTCGAGGCAGCGTGGGTGAGCGGTGACGTGCCCGAAATTGGCGACTTTTTGCCGGTCGAGGTTTCCGACGGGACGCGCGGGGCTCTGATTGAGTTGGTAACGATCGACCTGGAGCGACGTTGGCGAGCAAGCACGTCAGAGGCCGCCACGATTCCCCCGGACACTGAGCAGCTCCCAGCCCTTCCGATACTCGAAGACTACATCGTTCGTTATCCGACACTTGGTTCGGCTGCGTCGTTGCCCGTCGAGTTGATCGTCGATGAGTATCGCGTCCGCCAGTTGTGGGGAGATAAGCCAAACCGAGATGAGTACCTTCGTCGATTCCCGGAGCACTCCAACGAATTATGGAACGCGTTGAACAAACTGGCAAATGAGACGGAGTTCGAGGAAACTCTAGCTCTGAATCGACAAAGATCCTTCAAGAGTGCCATTGAAGGCGAAGCGCCGGCCGCGAACGAAACGCTAGATTTTATTTGTGCCACAAGAGACGGAGTCGTACACAACACGTGTTCTCCGAAGAAATATCCTGGCGCAGACGAGACCCTGAATGAGCGATACAGACTCTTATCGCCATTGGGCGAAGGTGGGATGGGAACAGTGATGCTCGGCGAAGATGTTCGTTTGGGGAGAAAAGTCGCAGTCAAGCTAATTCGAGACAAACACTGGAATTCCGAATACCGCAAATTCATGGAGGCAGAATTTGAGAGCGAAGCGAAAGTGGCGGCTGGACTCGTACATCCTGCTATCGCTGGGATCTACGACTTTGGGTTTCACCAAGATACACCCTATGCAGTATTCGAGTACGTCGGTGGCGAGTCCCTTGCGGATCACATTCAGAGCAAGGAGCGCATTGACATTGAAGACGTTCGACACGTGGTCGGACAACTCGCGGTAGCGCTCGACTACGCACACGGCAAATCAATCGTGCATCGCGACTTGAAACCGGAAAACGTTAGATTTGACGAACACGGCCAGCCGAAAATACTCGACTTTGGCTTGGCCAAGGATTTTCGCAAGCACACTGACTGGAGCTTTGCTGGCACTCCAGCCTACGCCTCTCCGGAGCAGGCCAGTGAGCAGCCCTCTGACGGGCGAACGGATCAGTATGCATTGGCTTTGATCGCCTTTGAAATGGTTACCGGAGAAAGGCCGTTCGCGGCGAATTCGTGGCGTGAAATGCTTGCCGCTCACCGAGACAAAGCTGTGGAATGGCCCATACACTCTCGCAAAGAGACTCCAGGATTCTCCCGAAAAGCGGTCGAAAAAGCGTTAAGCAAGCAACCCAGCCAACGATTCAATTCCTGCAGCGACTTTGCGATTGCATTCGGTTGCCAGCTTCAAACTCGGAGTGCCGCAGAAACTACTTTTGATCTGGAGGCACCGACAAAGTTTGCCTCACTGGGACTTCTGCAGAATCTTGGGGTATTGGGACTATGCGGGCACGAGCTATGGATTTGTTCCGAAGAGCGAATTGTAATTGTTGACGTCCGCGGTCTCAAATCCGCGACTGCCGAAGCGCATGTGCTTAGAGGCCCTGGGATCCTAGGAAAGGAACTAGGCGGAAGTTCCGGCCCCAGATTTACGAAGGTCATTAGCCTGAAAGAATCAAGGACGGGGCCATGGTGGCGACGCTCAAAGGCGCAAGTCCCCTCCAGTGCAACCGAGCTTACGATGAGGACGAAAGAGGTTGCGAAGAAATGGTCGGAGCAATTGGAAGGCATCATTAGAAGCGACGGCGGCAGCTTTCACAGAATCCCCAGTCTCGCTCGCGAAATAACGCCCCCCATGGTTCTGGCAGGCTCGCCTGATGGACGGCGGCAGATTCTTGGGCCTTGCGCTGCAACCGCGGACACAAAGCGACTCGCGAAACTAAAGCTCATTCTCCACGCCGCATACAACGGGGCCGACGGGATCGTCCAGTTTCGTACGGAAAAGCTTGTGACAGCAGATAAAACGCACTGGAATGCCACTGGGATTGCCACAAAGTCGCTGGACGCCGCCACTCGGGACGACAATGAATTGCGAGTGTACGGACACCGATGCCAACTCTTTGGACTGATGATCGTTGCATTTGTCGCCGCCACGCTTGCGATTCGTTTAAGCATGCTGGGGAGCGTGCTCCAAAGACTCGCCGAGGTTTCCGTTTGTGGAACGTCCCTAAAGCTGGCTCTTTTGCTGTACTCAATGCCCGTCATTCTCGGCGCCATCCTCGTCGCCCTCGTAAGATGGCCGCAACTACTCCAGCCCCTCGGGCTTTACATGGGAGCATGGGCGTGGATATCCGCCCTAGCTATCCTGGGGATCCTCATCGCTGAGCAGAACGAAATTGCACATGTAGACGAGCTACGAGGAGCCATACGCCTCGGCGGGCGCGGCTTGCGCAAGTTAGAAGCATTGATAGCTTCCACTGGTTTCGCTCTTTCATTTCAGTTAATTCGCGCAGGTCAAATTGCCACAACCAAACGAAGGCGTTTTCCGTTCAGGCGGGTATTCGCCGCTTATCTGGCTTGGATTCTTGCTGGAGCTGCGATCATCCTGCCGGTATGGGCATTGGGATGGCAATTGAAAACTCGACCTGAGGCCGAACATTTGCGTCACAGTTCTCTCGACGACATAACCCGCCAACGTGCCCGCGCGCTCCACTCGGCTACGAAAGTAAAACCAACTTACGGGGGCTGTGATTGTAGTCGAGACGATTCCCCTGATCCCTGTTTGCTCATCGGGGGCATCCGTAGATGCTGTTCACACGAAGAGGACTCCTCAGCGTCACACCGTCGCGTCCAGAAGCGCGGATTCGAGCCGCTCGCGAACGTTTCTTAGAACGCGACGCACCGAATGTTCAGTGCGACAGACTTGCTCAGATATCTCGCTCACGGATTGGCCTTGCAATCGCAGTTTCAGCATTTCCCGATGGAGCGGCATAAGATCTCGCATGGTCTCTTCCAATTGCTCAGCCACCAACAGCTGTTCAGCGGGCGTCGGATCGCGACTTAGACGCTCTGGCGCAACACCCATGGTTGACGAATTCGCAAGAAGGTCGACGCTCTGCTCCCTATTGATCGATCTTTTGGCTGCTTGGTGATACTCTGCCTTCTTCAGCACCTTATGCACGGTAATTGCAGCCAGCAATCGCCATAGGTCGCCGTTTCGCTTTAGCTCATATTCCCCATCACCAGCGCGACGGAAAAAACTGCGATAGGCCGACTGGACCACGTCTTCTGGATCTACCTTTCGCTGCAACCTCGGCGACAGCCGCGCCCGAGCAAGTGCAATCAGTCGGCTCACATAAGAATCGAAAATCTGCCGCGCCGCTTCCTCGTCGCCTGCTTCGCATCGCATCAGGAGCTGCTTGGAGTTGTCGTCAGCCACAATTGGACACCCAAAACCAAATCGGCGAAAAGGAAACCGGAAACCGGACAATACCCGGCATTTTCCCTGCCACTCTGAGGGTAGTCAAGCAAGACCACCGACGTGGAGCGAAGCAAATCGATATTCAACCAACGTCGTTGCTTTAGGTTTACCCTCGTCTACCCTCATGTCTTCCTCATCCTTCGAATGCGACACGACTGGTCCATGGGCTGAGTGGGGACGAGTGGGGACTTGACTACAGGCGGAGCCCGCGACAGCCATGGCAATGCCTCTCAGCCAGCACTACGATAGTTGAGGCAGCCCGTCTCATCCTTCCCGAAAACTCGCCCGGCTTATGGCTACACCACGACGCCCCACGCTACTTGGCCTGCCCCCTGCATCGACGATGACCCTAGTCTTGGACCAGTTCGAAGACTGCTGGCAGCAAGGCGATCCTCCTGACTTCCGTCAGTTTCTCGAAGGCATTCCCACTACCTCCGCAATCGTTCAATTGATGGTGGAGATGGTCGGCATCGATTTAGAGCATCGCTGGCGCGACATGAGGAACCGTGGGTCGGACGCATCGACTAAGTGGAAGTTGGATGATTATGTTGCTGTCTATCCCGAGCTAGGGATGCTGTCGGACTTGCCTGTGGAGTTGGTCGCCGAGGAGTACCGCGTTCGTCAGCGATGGGGCGACGCCCCACAAGCTGACGAGTATCGTGCGCGGTTTGCGGGGCGGTGGGAGGAGATCCAGGCGGCGTTGTCGGTCGTGGATGCGGAACTGCGAGACGAGGCGGGCAAGGACACCAACCGCTCCACCCCTAAGTCGGACACCACTCCGGCGCCCGACGGCGCGTCCTTGGCGCAGACGCCTCTGGCAGGAATGTTGGCGACTGGCTTGCCAGTATCACTTGGCCGGTACAAGGTTCTGAGCCTGCTCGGCCAGGGTGGCATGGGAACGGTCTTTCTCGCCGAAGACGCGGATTTGCGGCGGCATGTGGCGATCAAGGTTCCCCAGCTCTCCGCTGACGCCAGCCCGACCATACGCGACCGGTTTCTGCGCGAGGCTCGCGTCATCGCAGCCCTTCGCCATCCGAATATCTGTCCAGTGTACGAAGTCACAGAGGTAGACGGCACGCCCTGCATCGTGATGGCCTACATCGAAGGCAAACCACTCTCTTATTACATCCGCCGGAGCACACAACAGGACATCCGTTCGGCACTGTTGCTGATACGCAAGGTCGCCTTGGCGCTTGTCGAGGCTCATCAGATGGGCGTGATCCATCGAGACCTTAAGCCAGCCAACATTCTCATCGACCGCCGCAAAGAGCCGATCGTTATGGACTTCGGCTTGGCACGGCGCGACTATGAGACGGACACCAGGCTGACGTCGGCCGGGCAAATCATGGGAACTCCCCGCTACATGCCCCCAGAGCAAGTCGAGGGGCAACTCGACGAAGTCGGTCCTGCCGCCGACATCTACAGCCTGGGGGTCGTGCTGTATGAATTGGTGACAGGAGAAACTCCATTCTCGGGATCGTTGTTTCCCCTAATGCAGCAGATCGTCACAGCGCCCGCACCTCCACCCTCATCCTGGCGACCCGATGTCGACGCGAACTTGGACGCGATCTGCCTGCGAGCGTTGGCGAAGTCACCTGCCGACCGCTACGCTTCGATGTCAGAATTTGCCGCCGCCATGTGGTCCTACGTCAAACTGCTGCGCAAAGGCGACGAGCGATTGAAAACAATCGCCCCCGAAGTCGCCCTCCCCGCTGACGCCAATTCCAGCCACTCAGGAAGGGAGCCTGTGGGCGGCGACGCTTCGCTAGATGAAGAGGATGCCAGTGTCGTGTCGCTTGGGGACGTCCGCGAGCAAGCGGAAGCCGCGTCCGCGTCAGCCAACGTCGCGGAACTAGCCGTTCGAGAAGAATGGTCGGAGGAACAGGGGGACGTCCGAGTCGATACTCCTTCAGTTGAGCAGCGGCCAACCCCTCCACATCGACCGCTTGGGGTGCTAATGGCATCCGGGCTACTAGTGGCAATAGTCGCTTTCATCGCGACCCAATGGGCATCCCCCGGCAAGTCCTCCCATGGAGGGACACCTACATCCTCAGCACCTACATCCTCAGCACCTACATCCTCAGCGCCTACATCCTCAGCGCCTACATCCTCAGCGCCTACATCCTCAGCGCCCACGTCCACCAAACCTACATCCTCAACACCTGCGACCTCAGAACCTGCGACCTCAGAACTCGCACAGTCGCCGGTGCCCTCCCAACAACAAGAGTCTCCCCAGAACCAAGCTGACTCCCCCAAAGAGGTTCCCATCGTCGACTCTGCCGGCAAAGTCGCCGACGCTTCGCGATTCCTTCCCTTCCCGTTCACCCAGGAGCAAGCGCAGCTTAATCAACAGGCATGGGCAGCTTCGCTGAGCGTGCCGGTCGAACTCTCCACCTCGTTCGGCATGAAGTTCCGCCTGATTCCACCGGGGGAATTCATGATGGGCAACCCTCGCTTTGAAGAAGGGGATCAGGATGGGGCTTACCCACACGTTGTGCTTCTGACCAAGCCATTCTATCTCGCTGCTCACGAGGTCACCGTCGGCCAGTTCCGCGCGTTCGTCGAGGCATCGGGTTATGAGACGTCACCCGAGCGACGACGCCGAGCCGAAGGGGTGGAGGGAGCCTCGCCATCGAAGTCGATTGCGAGTGGTAAAGGTTTTCATTGGCATAACACCGGGTTTCCATTGGACGACCAGATGCCGGTGACCAATGTATCCTGGGACGACGCGTCCAAATTCTGTGACTGGCTCTCGCAACGGGAGCAACTGCCTTGCAAGCTACCCACCGAGGCGCAGTGGGAGTTCGCGTTGCGAGCCGGCAATGGTTCCTACTTCCATTCGGGCGAGGAGCTTCCGAGCCTCGAACAGTCCGGAAATATACGAGACCAGTCCTTGTCCGAGTTTATGGGAGCAGTCCATTGGCAGGCGCCATGGAACGACAGGTTCCCCTTTGCCGCGCCGGTGGGAAGGTTCCCTCCCAATCCGTTTGGGCTGTTTGACATGCACGGAAATGCCGCCGAGTGGGTGCAGGACGAGTGGAGCGAAACCTACTTTCGCGAGTCTCCGCCCCTCGACCCGAACCTCGACCCGGTTGGACCTACGCTGGCGACAAATCACCAGGTCATTCGCGGTACCTCATGGTCTGGCTGGCGAAGCGGAGCACACTTCCGCTGGCGCCAGCATAGATCCACTGGCTCGGTTAGCGTTGGCTTTCGAGTCGCAATCGACGCCACCGCTAGTGCATTGCTCGCACGCGTAAACAGCCAACTGTCGGACGAGGCTTCTGAGAACGCTCCAGTTCGCGCGACCAACCAGCGATCGAAGTAAGGTGCGGAGGTTCGCTGCGCGACCGTCTGGCCGGCGCGGTGGCCAAAGGGATCCGGTCCAGCCCCGCCGGCTGCCACGTGCCAGGCTCGGCGTGCCCACTAGGCCTGCTGAAACCGCTCTCACTTGGAGGAGAAAAAAAGTTTTATTGCGATGGCCATTAGACGGCTGAAATTCGGATTCACGGTCATGGGGCGGATTGCTTACCAAGGATAATGACCGATGAATCGCGATCGAACTCAGCGTCGTAAAAAGAACCGTCAGTTGCAGTTGGAGCGGCTGGATGGTCGCTTGATGATGACCGGAGGACTGGCAAACGGTCCCTCACTTGCCCTGCCGCTGGCCATTGGGTCCACCGTCCCCGCCTCCGTGGACGCGCCCCGCGACGAGGACTGGTTTGTGGTGCGGCCGACCGCTGGCGCCACCTACGTGTTCGAGACATTTGAGGGCACGCTCGACGACACGACGCTCTCGCTGTACGCCAACGACGGGGCGACCCGGCTCGCCTACGACGACGACGGCGGCGTGGGCATGATGTCCCGAATTCAATGGCAGGCGCCAAACGACCAACCGATCTACGTCATGGCCCGAGCCTGGAGCGCGTATCGCACGGGTGTCTTCCAGCTGTCGGTGTCCGGCTTTGCTGCAACGGACGACCACGGCAATTCGGCCGCCGACGCCACTCTGCTGACGCCCGGCACGGTGGCTGCCGCCGAAATCGAGACGCAGGGCGATACGGACTGGTTCCGAATCCCCGTAACGCCCGGCACCAGCTACCGGTTCGAGACCCGCCGGGGGACCCTGACCGACACCACACTCACCCTGTTCGACGCCGAAGGCAAGCGGCTGGCGTATGACGACGACAGCGGCGAAGGCTCGATGGCTCGGATCCAATGGACCGCCGCATGGCAGACCGAGGTCTTTCTCCAGGCCCAGGGCTGGAGCAGCCGCTACACGGGCAGCTTCATCGTCGCCGCTGAAACCTTGCCCGGCGACCAAAACAATTCCGCCGCGTCCGCCGACCGCCTGGAGGTCGGCCAAGTGGTGGGCGTCGAGATCGAAACCGCAGGCGATGTGGACTGGTTCCGAGTCGATGTCGTCGCCGGCCGCCAATACACGTTCGAGACCAGCGCTTCCCAAACGGCGCCCGGGGTGACCGACACGACGCTGAGGCTGCTGGCCGCCGACGGCAGCACAAGTTTGGCCTATGACGACGACGGCGGCGTAGGACTGTATTCGCGGCTGCAGTGGACGGCCACCGAGGACGGCCCGGTCTATTTACAGGCTCGCGCGTACAGTAATGCTGCCAGGGGGAGCTTCCTGTTGGCGGCGACTGCCGAGTCCCGGGCGCCGCATGCCCGTGGTGACGAGTACACCGTGAACGAGGACGAGGCGCTGGTCGTGCCGCCGACGCGCGGACTGCTTTTCAACGATGAACCCGGAGGAGGAGGAACGCTGCTCGTGGGCAGCGTGGTCACACTGCCACACTCTGGCCAAGTCGAGGTCAACCCCGACGGTTCGTTCCGCTACGTTCCCAACGCCGACTTTTACGGCATCGACCGGTTCAGCTACCGGCCGCAGCGCGACAGCGAGGTGGGCAACGTGGCCGAAGTGGTCATTGACGTGCAGGCCGTCAACGATGCCCCCACGTCGCGTGTCGACCAGTACCTGCTGCAGGAGGACGCCGTATTGACCGTCCCGCGCGCCGAAGGCGTGCTGCATAACGACAGCGACATCGACAGCCCGGAGCTGTCCGCGGTTCTAATCGAGGGGCCGAGCCACGGCCAGCTGGCATGGAATCCCGACGGTTCGTTTCAGTACATCCCCGATGCCAACTTCTTCGGCGTCGATCAATTCATCTATCGGCCCCACGACGGCCAGGCCGACGGCGAGGCGACGGCCGTCGACTTGACGGTGGCCGCGGTCAACGACCCGCCGCTGGCTCGTGGAAATCAGTACCTAGTCGAGGAGGACCTGCGTCTGGCAATCGACGAGAGCGTACTGGACAACGACGAGGACGCCGACGGCGATCCGCTTGCCGCCCGGGTCGTCGTTCAGCCTGAACATGGACAACTGCAGTTCTCCACAGACGGCAGGTTTGTCTATCTGCCAGACGCTGAATACTCGGGCCGCGACGAGTTCACCTATCGCGTCGAGGACGCGGCGGGCGCTAGCATGGAAGCGGTGGTCGAGATCCTGGTCGCCGCGGTCAACGACGCGCCGGCGCCCAACGTCGACAGCTACTATCTGGCGGTCGGGACGCTGCAGATCGACGCAGAGCAGGGGCTGCTAACCAACGATCGGGATGTCGACGATAGCGAGCTGCGCGTCTCACTGGTCGAAGGCCCTCGCCACGGCAAACTCGAGCTGCGAGCGGATGGCTCATTCGACTACACGCCAGACCTCGATTTCCAGGGCACCGACCGCTTCGTCTATCGGGTGGAGGATCCCCACGGCGCGGTCGGCGAGTCGGTGACACTGCTGGGCGTGGGGCTGCTGGACGCGGCGGCAGAAGAGCTGGTCGACTCCTTGCGAACGCACTACACATCGGCTGCGACCGCGGCCACCGCCATGCTCAGGGACCTCGGCAGCACACTGCTCAACGCGCCGTTGGATGCCGCGCGTGCGTTGAGGGACCAAGCGTTCGAAAATGTCGTCGCGCCCTTTCGCCTCACAGCCGAAGCGCTCGAAGGCGCCTGGAACGAGCTTAAGGCCCGCGGCCTGACCCCAGACGAGCTCAGCAACACGCTGGTGCAGCGCGTCCGCGCAGCCTCAGGCGTCAGCGCGCAACTATATATCGACCGCCCCTCCATCGCCTTCTCCAATGCTACGTCCGCCGCCATGCACGGCTTTCGCAACAGCGCCGAATCGACGATCGAATATGTCCTCGCCTCGATGAGCTTATGGAAGGAGTCGCTGGGGTCGTTTGACGGACTGGAGTTGAATCTGAGGCGAGCTGAGGAACTGACCGTCAACCGTTTGTCCAGCCTCGGTTCCATCAGCTCCACGCAGTATCTGAACCTGTTTCGGGACGGCACAACCGGGACGATGCTTCACGGACGATGGGAACGCGTGCTGGACCTGGCCCGCGGCTCCGTGGACGACTTGGCCACCCTCGCCAAAGAGCTGGGAGGCAAAGCGAGTGCCGCGCATGGCCGCATCCTTAGCGACGCCCAGGACGCGATCGAGAACATCGAGCGGGAGCTGCAAGAAGCCATCGACCGGCTGCTGGACCAGATCCCCAAGCCCCCGTTGCCACCCTCGCCTTTCTTTGCTCAGCCGAGCATGGCCCAGCCCGTGCAACTGCAGGGGGCGTCCAATTTTGCGAGCATTCCCAGCGCCATCCAGGACCAAATCGACCGGCTGCGGCAACGGGCCGCACGAGACAAGACTACGATTTTGAACGTCCGCGACCAGGACCTGAGCAACTGGGCACTGGACGCGGCGAGCGACGTGTTTGGCAAGACGATCAGCGCGATCGAGACGAACCTTGCAAATGTGCAGGAGCACGCAATGAACCTGATCGACGGATCCGCCATCCAAGCAGCCATCCGGTCGGCCACCGAGACGTTCACGTCCCAGCTTCAAGAGGCCGTAGAGAACAACCCTTGGCGCCAGGGGTGGAACCAGCTGGAATCGGTGCGGAGCCAAGTGCTGGACAGCAACCTCGTCTCCCATTTGCAGACCATCCGCGGATTCCTGCAAACCATGGCGACTCATCCGCCCGATTCCTTACCAGATCTTGTGCTCGACGCGTTTGACGAGGCGCAGCGGGTAGCAAACGGCTGGTGGTCGGATTTTGGACTCGACTTGCAGTTGGGCAATGTCCTGAACGTGGATGTGCCACCGCAGCCGCAAGACCTGGGCAACCTGCTCAGCACGATGCGAACCTTGCTGACTTACTACTTGCCCACTCCTGACCGCATTCGTGCCGCCTCCTCTGCGACCCAACAGGACGGTGGCTCACTCGGCGGCCTATTCGGAGGAGGCGGGGGACTTTTGCACGTGCCGCGGCCAGCACTGGTGCTGCCTGGGCTCGAGCAGCTTGCCGAGGCCCTGACGCCGACGGGCGCCAACCGGCAGCTGGACCTGCTGACCACATCCGAGCTGCTGCAGCCCCTCGAAGAGCTGGTCACACAAGGACCAGGCGCCAAGTTGACGGAGTTGCTGGTGGAGCTCAATGCCCTGCCGGAGTTCGTCGACTTGCTGTCGCGAGTCTTCCCGGAAGGCAGCCCTTTGCATGCCTTCGGCGAGGGCCTCAAAGACCTCGGCGCCCAGCTGCATCGAACCGCCGACGACTGGATCGCCGCGGCACAACAGCTGCAGCAACAGCAGCTGGCGTCAGTTGAGCAGCTGATGGACGCCGCCGTCACCGCTCATCATGACGCGGCCTTGTCGGCGGCGCCGGCGGCGCTGGTCAACCGCGCGTTCGCACGCTTTCGCGAGTCCTACGAAGGCGCGACGGCCTCCCTCCCGCCCGCTGAACAGCGGCAGCTCAACACCTCCATGACCCAGCTGCTGGCCGCCGTCGAGAGCACTCCGGAAGATCAGCCTCTGTACTCCGCTCCAGATCGGCAACGCCTGAGTTTGACGGGTGCAGTTTCGGGCGCAGTTTCACTGGCAAGCCCGCTGGAGGAAGGTCTGGACAGCGCTAGCCGGATGCTGCGGACCAGCGTCACCGCCGTCGGCAACGCGCTGGTGGGATTCGTTGAGGGCATGAGCGACGCCGCCACTGACTTCGCGGGCCGCCTGGCCGACCTCGGCAACCCCTCCACGCTGGACTATTATGTCCGCTTCCTGAGCGCCTTTGCGATGCTGGTCCGCGACACGCACGGCGCGCCGACCGCGGCCGCCCTGGGATTGATGCTCGACGGCATGGCTCGCTACCGTGGCGAGGTGTTTGGCCGCAGCCTGACCGACGAGGAAGAGTCGCTGGCCGAGCTGGTGTTCGGCACGCAGCTGGACCTCTCGCAGGTGCGCGTGATCGACCAGGAGAACTTCTTCGCCAATTTCGGCGCCGAGCGCGCACACGTCCACGGCAACACTGTATTCCTCGATCCGCGTCCGTGGGGATCGGAAACGGCGAACCGCCGCACGACGGACTTGCTGGACGCGACGAGCTCCCTTTACGAGCGAGTGGTGGACCCCCGCCCGACGCCACGACACGTAACTGTTTCGGCGTCACTCAAGGTGGTCGATGACGACGGAACGACCAGCCTTACCTATGACCTGGAACACACGGACATCTTGCTCGGCTCGGACATGCTGACGGGCATCGTCAGCGCAGCGGGCGCGGACCAGTTCTACCTACAGTTGACGCTCAACAAGGGCGAGCCGGCGCTGGGGGTCACCGCAATTGGCACGATGACGGTTGCTCCGTCCCTGGAGTCGGTCAATCTGGACGAGGGCCGAATCACACTTTCTTGGCCGAGCGACCCGGGCGTGCACAGCATCGAATTCCGCTTCGCCAATCAGGAGGAGGTCGGAACTTACGAGATCCGTCAGGGCGCACTGGGGCCCCAGATCATCGCCACCTTCGTCCACGAGCTAGTCCACGTCTACCAGAACCAACACCTGCGGGCCACCTCCAGCCGTGCAGTGGACGAGATGATCTCGCAGTGGCAAGCACCTCCCGCGATGCCCAAGGCCTCCGGCGTCCAGCCGCCGGAGCACAACTACCTGGCAAGCGCGTTGGAGAAGACGGAGGACGATCGGTATCGCGTGCAAGTCGATGCCCAGACGACGTGGGACGGGCTCGGGGAGCGAGTGGAGCCGCAGGCGGTGGTGACCGAACAGTTCTTCCTGTACCTGGAGCTGCTTCGCACGCTCAAAGACGCGGAGACTCGGGCGACGCTCAACAGCACGTCTCTGAGGCAGGAGATTCTCAACACGGATCCCAACGACGTGCCCTATGAGCTTTGGTCAATGCTCTACACGGAGTCTGGACTGGATGTGCTGGTGCACGGCGTCGAGACTCAACGGATAACGGCTGATTCCACGTACCACTTCGGCGGCGACACGTCCGCCACCCATCAGCTGTTCCGAGGAGGCATCTACACCGACGCGGCACCGCTGCTGCTCAGAGTCTTCCTCAGCGGCGACCCGGCGCGGCCGGTGGCGGAAGTCGAGTACCGGGACGCGGACGACTACGAGCTGAGGAAAATCGGCGCCGGTTCCCAGCAAGTTACCGCCGTCTCGGTCGACAAGACAACCGGCAAAGTCGAGCTGACCTGGAACAGCAACCCCGGCGCCCACTTCCTCCGCGCCAGCTACACCTACGTTCCCGTGTCCGGATCGCAGGCGTTTTCCGGCCACACGTCGGGCAACGGAGATGGCAGCGACGACGGAGGCGCAGCGGTGATCACGTACCGGATGCCGCATGGCGAAATCGACCGCAAGCCGGCCACTCTCGTGATTCTCGACAGCTCGGCCACAAAAACGATCGCCACCGTCGAATTTGCCGCGGATGGAACGCCGAGTTTCAGCTACCCCACGGAAACCCCCGTCCGCACGATCGACCGCGCCGAGCTGGATTTCGTGACAGGACGTATGACGCTGACCTGGGACGCGGACCCGGGACTTCATTTCGTCCGCTATAGCTATTCCTATCGGCTGGAGGACAGTCCGCTATTCGACAGCCACCAGTCGTACATCGGCTTTCCTCGCACCTACGACGACGCTCAGACGATGTACGCCGGCTGGAGCAACTACATCCGACTGTTCAAGCGGCCGCTGGGACTGTTCGTGACTCCAGAGTCATGGCGCCAGCTGCGGCGGAGCGAAGGGGGCGGGGGCGCGAGCCTGGTGGCCATCGACGCCGCAATGGCGGACTGGAATTAACGGATGACGCTTCGGGGTGCCCAGGGCGGGCGATGGGGAAGCGAGCAAGATTATTTCAAGGTCAGAGATCCACTGAAACAGCTGGCTCGTCGATTTTCGATTTGCATTCCCTTCGGTTCATGGATCTGAGCCAACGCCTGCCGCGTGGCCGCGTTTTACGGACGCCAATGAGGCCACATGGCCGCGTGTCCGGCCTCGACGTTGGTTAGTTGTGTCTCGCGGCCGTTGGAGAGATCGCGGGCGAACAGTTGCCGCACGCCGCCGCGCTGCGAGCCGTAGAGCAGCCAACGTCCGTCGGGAGACGGTGTGACATGGTAGTGTCGTGTGTCTGGCTCGGACTTGGTGAGCTGCTTGGGCTCGCCTTCAAGCGGCGCCTGAAACAGCTCGACGTTGTCCCCGACCTTGGCGGTGTAAAAGACCGACTTGCCGTCGGCCGACCACACCGGGACGTCGCTGCTCCCCTGGTGAAAGTCGGGGACGTCGAGGAACAGCACCCAGCCTTGATAGCCATTCAGATCAGCCAGCTGTCGCAAACCCGTACCGTCTCGTCGCACGATGTGCGGGTTGCTACGGCCGTGAGTGCCGCTAACGAACAGCAACCACTGGCCGTCGGCAGACCAGCTGGGAGAGAAGTTGAATGGATGGCCGGTCGGGATCTGCTGGCGATTTGATCCGTCGGCGTCCGCGACATAGATCTGATAGTTGGAGTGATAGCTGATCCGCTCGCCGTCGGGCGACGCGCTATACCCATAGGTGAATCCATCGCCTTCGCCCGACACGTCGCGTTTGTCGCGGCCGTCCAAGTCCATCACAAACGGCTTCGAGACGCCATCGATCAACGAAGTCATCAGCAGCCGCTTGCCATCGGGGCTGAACGAGGCGCTGTTGTAGTGACTCACTCGATCGACCGCCGTCACATTCACCATGGCGCCCGTGGTGAGATCGACAAGGCTGGAATCGAGTTGCCAGTTGCCGGGAGACATGCGAAACCGCTGATGCTGCTCCTCCCACTGGGCATTGTCAGGATGCTGCCAGCCGCGCGAGATGATGGCTTGACGGCCGTCGGGCGACCAGCCCGCGAATTGTGTCCAAGCATCCGGATTGTCGGCCAACGATTCCGCAATCAACCGGCGCTGCGATCCGTCGCCTTGGATCACGGCGGCTCTCATCGTGCGAACATTCGCATGTCTCCCGCCAGGCAGGTTCGTGCGCAACTCGGTATACCCAATCGTGTGATCCCGCAGAGCCAGCTCCTCGGCGCGAGCCCGCTCGGCGAACGCGAGGCTGAGGCAAGCCAGCGCCAAGGCCAAGCGAATCCAGGCCCCGTCCCAAGTTGGAGTTGCCTTTCCAACCTGAAGTGCGCGACGCGACTGCGATTTTCCGGCCTGCGTCATTTGGACGCTCCCAGCCAATGCAACCGGTGCTTGTAGGCTGCTAGCTTCTCGATTGTTAATGGGCTTATTTCGATCGTCACTCATGGATCATGGACGAGAGCTCGAGTCATTGGAGTGCATCGATTCGCAGAATTCGACCGCCAATGTGGAATACTTTTACATAAACACCATCGCGCAGTATGCCCCCGTGCGCAAGCGTCCGATTGTAGCCCAACGAATAAGAGAACCAGTTCAGAGCAAAATCCACGCCAGCAATGGAAATCACGTCATCCCCACCGTGACCATTCAATGGCTGCTGGTGTTTTACAAACACCAACCCTGCCACAACAGATCCTTGTCCTAAGCTGTCCCTCGCTCTTGCAATCTGCGCCACTCGAACAACACTACCGCCGAGTAGCACCACGGCCAGGAGAAAACCCACAAGACAAGGCGCTTTCGGCTTGCCCAGAACTCGTGCGACAATGAGATACCCCGTCCCCCAAAGAGTGCCGAGCAAAGCAAAACAAAGGAGATCGGGGAGCAGCTGGTCGTTCCACGGGGAAATAAGGTAGTAGGTGGCAAAGTCCTCAAGTTGTGGACTATTCATTTCTAACACCGATTGGCTTGCAGACTGCCTGTGCGTCGGTGAAGGGATGCGATCCCCAATTGCCGCCCCGTGAGTGACACGGGGCTGGCTCCTGCATGACGTCGTTCTTGTCCGTGGCGGATCGTGGCACATCGTGGCACATCGTGGCACCTACTCAGCGTCTTAGCAATGAATGCCTAAGTCAAGTCTTCGGGTTCCCGTTCCTGGTGGTGGAGGGCTGGGCGAATCGATCCCTCGCTAACGCTTCGGGTTTCCTTCCCGATCCCTCGCTAACGCTCTAACGCTTCGGGTTCCCTCCCTGAAAAATCGTGAGCTCACTAACCGACCACACTTGGCGCGGCGGATTCTGATTGAGTCGGACGCGAATCTTGACTAAACAAGACGTTTTCCACCTTGTTTCATCCGGGAGCCGTTGTATGCGTTGTCCGATTGTGCAGTTCGCGTTTGCCTTTGCGGTGTTTCTTCCGTTGACCGCCTCGGCGGAAAACTGGCCGCACTGGCGCGGCGATGGCGGCAATGGCGTGTCGCTTACGGCGAAGCCGCCCGTGCGCTGGTCCGCCACGGAGAACGTCAAATGGAAAGCGGCCGTGCCGGGTCGCGGCTCCGGGTCGCCGGTGGTTTGGGAGGATCAAGTGTTCGTCGTCAGCGCTGTCCCGCAAGGCGGCGCCGACCAGCCGCGCGGCCGTGGATCGCTGCCAACGCTGGCGTTCGTTGTGATCTCCTATGACCGCGAGTCAGGCAAGATTCGCTGGCAGCAGACCGCCACGGTCGCCAAGCCGCACCAAGGCACGCACGCCACCAACGGCTTCTCCTCGGCGTCCCCTTGCACCGACGGCAAACACCTTTACGCTCACTTCGGCTCGCGCGGACTGTTCTGCTATACGTTGGACGGCAAGCCGGTGTGGAAGCGCGAGTTCGGCGAAATGAACACCCGCAACAGCTTTGGCGAAGGCAGCTCGCCGACGCTGGTGGGTGACAAGATTCTGGTACCCTGGGATCACGAGGGCCCGTCTGCCCTGTACTGCTTGGACAAGGCCAGCGGCAAGACCATCTGGAAAGTGGATCGCGACGAGCCGACCAACTGGTCGACGCCGTTGGTGGTCGAGCACGGCGGCAAGCAGCAAGTCGTGCTCAATGGACAGAACTTCGCCCGCGCCTACGACCTCGAGACCGGCAAGGAGCTGTGGCGCTGTGGAGGCCAGACCGATCGCCCCGCCGCCTCGGCCGTGTCGGGCTCGGACCTGGTGTTCGTCGGGAGCGGCTTCCGCGGCTCCTACCTGGGCGCGTTTCGCCTGGACGGCCAAGGGGACATCGGCGGCACCAAGCACGTCGCCTGGAGCGTCGACCAAAACACTCCGGACATCGCCTCGCCCCTGCTCTCCGGCAACCGGCTCTACTTCTATAAGGGCAAGACCGGATTGTTGACCTGCGTCAACGCCACCGACGGCAAGCCGCACTATGCCGCCGCTCGCATTCCGGGCCTGAGCAGCATCTATGCGTCGCCGATCGCGGCCAACGGCCACGTCTACTTGACCGACCGCAGCGGCACAACGACCGTCATCAAGGACGCTGACCAAGTCGAAGTCGTGGCCAGCAACTCGGTGGGTGAGACCGTCGACGCAACGCCCGCCCCGGTCGACAACCAGCTGTTTATCCGCGGCGAACAGCACCTGTTCTGCATCGAGTAACGCGGCTTAAACGTGGCTTAAACGTGACTTAAACACGGCTGAAAAGGCTCCCGCCGGCTCGCATCAATCCGGGCCGGCGGAGAGCCCTTGCTATGCGAGACGTTGAATCATCATCGCCACTCGGCGATTCGCAACACAGTCAGCGAACGGGCGCCGTGCGCGCCGATCACCAATGACTGCTCGATGTCAGCCGTCTTGGACGGGCCCGAGAGAAACATCCCGAACCGACCCGATTCGAGCGGCTTGATCCGGCGGTAGGCCTCGTGCAGATTGTGGACGAGCGCGTCGCCGGGCAGCACCACGACGACGTGCTGCGAGAGGAAGTAGACCGCGCGATGGCGAATGCGTTCATCGGTCACCCAGATCGCGCCGTTCTCGGCCACGCCGAAGTGGCCGGCAACGATCGCCAGCTCGACATCGGCGAGGTCGTGGGGGTCGTCGATCCGGTCGAGATCCACTAGGCCGGCGAGGTTGGTTTGCAGCGACGGTGGCTCGCACACAACGCGGAGCCGAGGTGACTCGAGCCCGCCGGCGTTTTGGACAGGCGGCAACGCCTCAATGACTTGTCGCGCCTCGTCCCAGCTGGCCACCTGGTGGCAGACTCCGCCGACGGCGGCCACCAACGATGCGAAGCGTCCGT
>JAGQPF010000626.1 GCA_020426845.1 Planctomycetales bacterium | reverse complement strand
GTCAGCACATAGGCGCCGCTTTCGGAGCACTCGATGCCAGAGCTATTGAAGATCGCGAGGTAGGTAGACATGGTTGGTCCTGCGCGGAGGCAAACGGGCGGCCGAGCGGTGGCGATTGTCGCGCCGGCACGCCGCAGAAGGTGCGGCATTTCGGGCGGCGTTTAAGACGGTGTTGAGGACGGCGTTGAGGACGCTGCTTAGGACGCTGTGGGGCCCGAGTCGAATTTAATCTCCGAGCCGGTGTCCCAGCCTTGGAAGGTGGAGCCGAGCACTTGGACGGAGAGCCGTGTGTAAAGGATCGTCATCCGGTCGAAACGATGTGTGGCGCCAACTGCCTGTGTGGCCGCTTGTGTCACCGCCTGGAACTGGTCGCCATCGCCCGCGCCAAAGGCCGCGGCCGTATGTCGCGAGCCTGGGGTTTTCTCAAGGATTCCTTCAAAGCTGACCACGTGCGAGTCCTCGGCATAGATCAGCAGTCCCCTGCCATTGGGCGTCGCTTCTGCGTTGTAGTCAGGGTCGTAAATGACCAGCCGCTGCAACTGCATGCCGTTGCAGCAACGTTTAAACAACAGGGGCGAGATCATGTCCGACTCGCGCTCGAGGGAGATCAATCGATGCTCGGGCCGGCCTGAGTGCTGCGGTCCGCCGCTGCTGTTGATGCCGCCATACGGCCGGTCCACGCCGAAGGCGATGCGGCGCACCTGTCCCCAGGCGTTTGCCGGGACGGCCGCCCCTTCCAGCGTGACGGTGAAGGTCGGGTGGGACTTGCCGGTGACTGCCCATATCCCCGCGGCGCCGTCGTTGAACTTCACGGCCATTCGTGCTACTGGCATAGATTCAATCCAAAGGTTTCCGACAGGGAACAGCCGGTTGAAAAGACTCAACTGGCAAGCGGATCGGCTTTCATGTGCGGAAAAACGCCGTGTCGATTGTCGGATCAGGTGTTCTTCAACAGGCTGTCAGGCGGGGCTAGCCAAGCAGTCCCGAGCTCCACTCGACCGACGACGGAATGGCGATCTGCTCGTTTTTGTTTTGACTGCCGTTCCAACCGACGGGCTCCAGCGTCTCACTATCGCCCGACTCGGGGTCTTTCCATTTCACGTGCCAGCCGATGGAGGCGTATTGGAACGAGATCTGTTCCGCTTGCCAATTGCCGGCAAACTGGTAGCTGAAGTCGGCGATGACCGCGTCCTTCATGATGATGGACAAGAACGGCTTGGGCTTGCTGGATGTGGTGAGCTGACTGATTTCCTGACTGCAGGAATAGATGACCACGTGCTTGAACAGCACGCCGCGCGAGGCGGCCGCGAAGATCTTGGAGCTCGTGCGGTCGAACGACTTGTTGACGACAAATGGCGCATGGTGCGTGCGGGAGCGACGGAAGGCGGCGTCCGCGCCGGCGCTGGGCCGCTGATTGGCGAGCTCGAGCCCGATGGAATGGGAGTAGTCGATGATCGCGATGGCGTCTTGGCTGTTGTCGCCGATCGGCTCCTCGCCATCGATCCCCTCCAGCCTCATATAGAGCATTTGCGTCATGATGGACCTGCAAGTTTGAATTGCTGAAGAGGATGGCTCAGGAGATCATGCTGACATCGCCGCGCGCTGTCGGGGTGCTGCCCGAGAAACTGGAGCTATCGGGACGTCCCAGTCCGGCGGAGACTCCGGTGTCGATGGCGGCGCCGGCCATAGCGGCCACCGCAATGGCGCCCATGATCAGGTACATCTTCATGCTCTCGCCGCCGTTGCCGTCGGTGTCCCACCACCGGGCGCTCATCCCGGTGGCGACGTTGAAGTCGGCGATCTGGTCATAGGTGCACCACCGCACCCTGCCGTAACTCATCGAGACGCTCTCGGAGTCGCCATCGAGGTCCCAGCTGCTGATCAGGCACTGGCTGAGCAGGATCGCGAGGTAGGGGACGCGGATGCCGCGCACGCCCAGCCCGATTCGGCGGCGAAACAAGACCATCGCCGTGCCGATCGGCTCCTGGCAGGAGCACGCATACGCCAGCTGCGGCGTGGCGTTGTCCACGGCCTTCGTGAAGGAGACGTCGCCATGCTGTGGCAGGTCGATGTTCAGGCCGGCGTTCGTCTTGAGCTTGGAGTTGTCGAACGAAGCCAGTCGCGGCCGCCAGTTGGTGGGTGTGTATTTGGTTGGGGCCGGTTCGGGTTGGAACGCGCGATATCCTCGGCGAAACTTTCTTGTGCGCGACTCGCTTTCTGTTCCCCCGAAGCGATTCTCTCGCGTCCTGGTCTGCGTGAACGTTCGCGCTTCGTCATCGCGAGCTACCTCGGTATTGCCGAAATCGCCCTTCAGTCCGCGGGCGACTTTGTAATCCGGCGCGATTTTGCCGAACTTGTGCTCGGCGTGGTCGCCGTACTTGTCGAAGCTACGGGCCATGCCGCCGCTGTAGCCGATGGAGTTCTTGAATCCCGTCAGCTTGATCCACTTGATGAACGGGATGTCGAGCGAGTCGCCGCCGATCACTCCCGGCAGTGGAATCGGGGACATCATTTTCGCGACGATCGTGGCGGTGGTGGGGTCATCGTCGGGATGCATGTCCTTGATGATCCGCAGATAGATCTCGGTATTCATGACGTTCCTTCGGGGATGGCTTGTACGAGAGGCGGTGGGGCCGCGTGGGCGAGTCCAGCGGGCCGGGGGGCGGCGGTTAACCTAGGATAGCCCTGCGGGATTGGGGTGCTCTTCGCCCCGCATGCCGATGATCCGCTGGATGGGATCTCCCAAAGTAATCGGCCACTCGGCCACCCAGCTCCAGTTGCTGCCGAGGCGTCCCGTTTTGGAGTTGCCGTGCTGCGCGACGCCGAGCCCACCCTCGTCCCAGAGCACGCCCATCTCGCCGAAACGCAGGCCAATTTCCTCCATGGGCACGTCGTCTCCGCCGCTGGGGCTGTAGGAGCTGACGTGGACATGCTGCAGCCGATAGACCAAGTAGGGCTGGGTCGGCACCGGCCCGTAGCACTGGATCTCGGCGGCGCCGATAAACGTGCCCTCGCAGCAATAGCGGAACAACAGCGGCGAGCGGCTGTCGACCGCCTTGACGATCTTGACGTCCGTGCGGTCGACTTTTTCGATGCTGCGCGGGCGGCCGGGCGGCTCGGAGCCGACTTGGCTGATCTCGAATCCGAACTTCAACACCTCGATGGCGCCGGGCAAGTTGTAGCAGTTGGTGCCGTAGTTTCCCGAGGCGTACTGGGACCGGTCCTCCACGCGCTGCTCGAAGTTCGGCTCGCTGAGAATCAGAAAGACGTTGGTGAGGGCCATGGCAGTCGCCTTGTGGGTCGTGAGGCGCCCCCGCGAGCGCGGAGCCGAGCGGAAGCGAATTTACGTGGGGGCGTTGTTGTTCAGGTTCCAGCTGCCGCTAATGTTCGCCGTGCCAGTTCCGCCTTTGTACATCCAGCTGATCTTGCGGAAAGCGAGCTGAATCTCCTCGACGGGCCCCGCGTCGCCGGGGATCGACGTATAGTGCAAGGACGGGTCACCGATCCAGCGGATGCTGGAAATCTGCACTTTTTCCAGGGTCACCTGGAAGTAGACAATCTTCTTCCACTGCGAGGTGGCGACATCGGCGGTGCCGCTGGGTTGGCAAAGCCCCAATGTCACCTTGTTGTAGATGGTGCCCTTGTTGGCCGCCTCAAGCAGCTTCGGCGTCGACTTGTCCAGCTGTTTGAACAGCAGGATGGGGGTCATTTGGGCGGCTGTCTTCTGGCCCTCGTTTCCGCCTCCCGTGGGCGGCCGGGAAACCGTTTGCTCAAACGAGAGAATCTCGATCTCGTTGGTGTGGTTGGCATCAGTGCTCTCCCCATTGAGGGTCGGCTCCTCGATTTTCATGAACGCATCCAGTTGCATGGAACGTACCCCGAAGCACGGATCGAGAGTGAAGAAGCGCCGCCCGGGTCGCTGTGAGCCAAGCCAGTTCGAGGATATAGCGTTCCGGGCTGCCCATTTCAAGCTGACCTTGCCGAAATACTGCGGCCGACGCCGCCGTCAACGCCAGCTCCAAAGCCGTTTGCCAAAGTCGCTCGCAAAGTTGATGTCGCCGCTGCCAGGAGGCCGATGGGATTTTGCGAGTCGGATTCTCATTGCGATTCCGATTCGCTAGTATGTGCCTGAATTCGCAAGTCAGGAGCGGCGAGATGCCATTTGACCAAGCCGGACGATTGCTGGAGTTTCGGACACAGCAGTTGCCCTCGGACTCTGTGCTGATCGTGGGAATGGAGGGCGCGGACAAGATTTCCCACCCCTTCGCGTATCAGCTGGAGATCTATTCCGAAGACGAGGAGATCGACGCCCTGAATATGATGGGCGAGGCATGCAAGATTTCGCTGGCGCGGTACGACGCCGAAAATGTCCACTTTCACGGAAAGATCTGGAAGTTCTCCGCTGGCGAGTACTACTCGCAGGACGCCATCCGCGCCTATCACTTGGAGATCGTGCCGGCGTTCAAATTCCTTTGCCTCAATCAGAACAGCCGCATCTTCCAAGACAAAAAGATTCCCGAGATCATCGAGCAGGTGCTCAAGGACAACAGTGTCTCGGACTACAGCATCAAGTTGAGCTCCACGTACTCCAAGCTGGAGTTTTGCGTGCAATGGCGCGAATCGGATTACGACTTCGTCCATCGGCTGATGCGCGACGCGGGGATTTTCTATTACTACGTTCACGACGATACCAAGAGCACCATGGTCGTGGCCGACAGCGCCAAGGCCTACACGAATTCGGTTTCATTCGAGGCCGCCTTCGACAGGATGTATTACGAAGACCATAGCGGAGAAGGCATCACGTTCTGGCAACCTAGTTGCGAGATGATTCCCGGCTCCTACGCCAGTCGCGACTACAATTTCGAGACCCCCGCCGCGACCCTGGACGCCAAGGAGAAGACGACGGCCAAGCTCAAGGCCGCCAAGGCGTTTGAAGTGTTCGATTATCCCGGTGGCTACGGGAAGGCGCCCGACGGCAAGGCGATCGCCGTCAGCCGGATGGAGTCGATGGAGCGGTCCCTGCAAGTGGTTCGCGGAAAATCGGACTACCCCGCCTTCTTTGCCGGCGCCAAGTTTCGCTTGGCGAAGCATGCCGTGGCAGCCGAGCAAGGCAAGGAGTACGCCCTCGTTGCCGTCTCCCACAAGGTCACCGATCCTTACGATTCCGATCCCATGCATCGCTCCTATCTGTTGGCGCCACGAGAGGAGGAGCTTTATGCCGCCCGAAGCCGCCAAAAGCGAGGCTATTCCAACCAGTTCGAGTGCGTGCCGTCCGACACGCCCTACCGCCCGTTATTCTCCGGGCCGGGACCCCAGATCGTCGGCCCCCAGCCCGCCAAAGTGGTCGGCCCCAAGAACGACGAAGTGTACACGGACAAGTATGGCCGGATCAAAGTCGCTTTCCCCTGGGACCGGGAAGGCAAGGCCGACGAGAAGTCCTCCTGCTGGATGCGCGTGTCTCAAGACTGGGCCGGAAAAAACTGGGGCACGTTCTTCCTGCCCCGCGTCGGCAGCGAAGTGCTCGTGGAGTTCGTCAACGGCGACCCGAATCGCCCGATCGTCACCGGACGGGTTCACAACGCCGAGCAGGGAGTGCCGCACACGCTGCCGGATTACGCCTTTCGTTCGGGCGTCAAGACCAGCAACACCAAGGGCAAGGGCTTTCATGAGCTGCGGTTCGAAGACAAGTCGAACAAGGAGCACATCTATTTTCGGTCCGAGAAGGATTTCGTCCGCCTGGTGAAAGGCTCCGACGCGCTGGACATCGGCTACGACAAAACCAGCTTCGGCACGGAGCTCGACCCTGCCCCCGGCGGGGACCCCGGCAGTCAGTCCATCAACATCAAGGCCAACCGCACGGTGGTTATCGCGGAGGGGCATGACAAACTGGAGATCGCCAAGGGCAACCAAACATTGGAGATCGCCAAAGGCAATCAAACGACCACCCTCAAAACCGGCGACCACATGCTGCAAGTGAAGGCCGGCCAGAGCACCATCGAGGCGGCCAAGCAGATCTTGCTGAAAGTGGGTGGCAACTCGATCAAAATCGACACGCAAGGCATTACGATCAGCGGCGCCAAAGTCTCAATCGAGGGCAAGCTGTCCGCCGAGATGAAAGCTGCGCAGGTGACCGTGGGAGGCAATGCCATGCTGACGCTGAAGGGAGGTCTGGTCAAAATCAACTGAGGCTGTACCGCACTACTCTTCCCTGATCTTTTCACCTTGATCTCTTATGCATGTGATACTCAAATCTCGCGGGGACGGCGGCACGCGGCGAATCGTGATACGCGCCGGCCAGATCGTGAGAGTTGGCAGCACGGAATGGGCTGATTTCTGCGTTACGGATGACGACCAACTGGCGCCCGAGCATTTTGCCGTCGAGTGCACCGGCCAAGGTTGTCGTGTGCAGTCGCTCGGTGATCGAGAGACGCGGGTCAACGGCGAGCCGATTCAACTGCATGACGCGAACGATGGCGATGAGATCGTCGCCGGACGCAGCACGTTCCAACTGACGTTCTACAACGCTCCGCAGCCCGAGGGAGCCGACACCGACGCCCAGGAGTTTAATGAGACCGCCGCGCCGACGAAGCCCCCCGTGTGGCCGAACTTGCGGTTTCCGACGCTCGAGGAACTGGAGGGGCTGATTCCGTTTAGCGACGACGCCCTAGGGTTGCTTGGCGCTGGCGTGGCGCCCGACGAGTTTGTCGCAACCCTGCGGGCGGCGGACTTGCCGACCGATGCGCTGCAGTTTTTCGCTCATGCCATGCCTGCACGCAGCGCGATGTGGTGGGCGCTGCAATGTCTGGAGACGGTGTCGGAGCTGCTGCCCGACGATTCGGAACAGCAGGCGCTGGAGTCCGTGCGACAGTGGTGCCTCGATGGCCTCGACTCGACTCGGTCAGATTGCGGCGCCGCTGCGGCGCGCTGCCCCGACGACCGGCCGCCCGCCCTGTTGGCAATCGGCGCCTCCTGGACCGGCGGCAGCATGGCGCCGGCCGAATTGCCCGCCCTGCCGCCCGACCCCTCCCTGCCGGGACACATGGCCACGGCTGCATTGGCGACCGCCGCCGGTTTGCGCGAGGACATGATGGGCGCGATTGATGAATTCCTCGATCTTGCACCGCCCATCGCTTGTGGCGAAGTGCCCTGGGAGCCGGCAGCGGACTCCGACAGCGAGGGCTGATGGCGTGGGGCTTTCCACGCACTTTCCGAGATTATGAAAATACATGAATAGCTACGACGAGCTGCCCTACGATAGCCATCCGTATGATCGGACGCACCCCGATCACTTGGCGGCGGTCGGCACATTGTTTGGCATGACGCCGCCCGATGCTGCCCGCTGTCGCGTGCTCGAGCTCGGCTGCGCCTCCGGGGGCAATTTGATTCCCCAGGCC
>JAGQPF010000625.1 GCA_020426845.1 Planctomycetales bacterium | reverse complement strand
GCCACGCCGTCACGGTCGCTGAAGATCGGGCGATTGCTCTCGATTTCATAGAATCTGGCCCACAGTGGCCGAGCTTGGGAATCCTTGCTGAGCGCCGGCTCCGTCTTGCTGCGGCGATAGCGGTACCCTTCGATCTTCGCCGCGTCGAACCACGCCGCACCCGCGCGAACGGCGCGAACCACTTCCGGTGTCGGCTCCGGAAGGCTCATCAGGAACCTTAGAATGCCGGCGCTTTCGGCGCCGCTGAGCGAGGGCAATTCGTAGCTGCGAGCCTGCACGGGTGCGAGTGTCTCCGCGTGATGTTGGGCACACCATACGGTCGGCGTCCCGTCGACGACGATCTGGCATTTGACAACGCATTCGATGCCGCGCTTCACGGCCGCCCGCGCCGCATCGCGGCGGGCTGCGTCCAGGAACGCAAAGTCCTCGCCGCTTTCGGCATTGCGCAGAAACTCCAGCAGCCGGATCATCGTGCCATCATTAAACGTGATGTGGCGATGATACTGCTTGCTCAGGGGAAAGTACTGCGGCCAGCCGCCATGAGCGTACTGCGCCTCGAGGATATGGTCGAATCCTCGCAGAAACGCCTGCCGGCAACTTTCGTCGCCGGTGACTCGAAACGCCCGAGCCAAAACGCGCAACTCGCCAGTGGTCGCCCCATTGTCGAACGTGCCCGTGGCCTTCTTGCCTTCGCCCGAGAACGGCCGGCTGACGGTGTCCTTATTTTTGGGCCAGTCTCCATGGGCTGTCTGCCAGGAGAGAACGTTCTTGACGCTCGCGCGTCCCACATCACTTCGGAACCAATCATCGGGCTTCTTCAGCAGCTCGTCCGCCGGTGTATCGGCCCGGACGGCGCCGGACGCGCCGAGCACGACTGTCGCGACGAGCGTGATTCGCAGGATCGAATGCGACTTCAATGGTTGGCCTTTTGTGTAGGTCTCGTGAATCGAATTTTTTTGCCGCGAGGCTGAAACATTTCGCGAGCGGTTACGCCCACCAAGGCGCGGCTCAATGCGAGCTCGCAAAATCCCCTCAACCACAGGAATCTCGCGATGCGCCAAAACAACCACTTGTATTGTGGCAAATCCATCTACTGCGGCGTTGCAGCGTTGCTGCTGGCGGCTCAGGCCGCTCCCGCCCACTCGGCCCCCACGGTGGTCGAAGGGGCCAATTCGGTCGATGTTACACTCGATGACATCCCCAACCAAGCGACGTTCTTTCTATATTCCGGCGGCTTCACGGCCGTGATCAACGGCGAATTCTTCTCTCGGACATTCAGCTCGCAGTTGGCGCAGTTCACGGTCCACGGCGGCTCCCAGACCAACTCCGTCGAGCTGCAGGGCCCGGCTACCAACATGCTGTTCAACTTTCGCGGTCAAGATCTGGCTGACGAGTTTCGCAACTCCTCCTACACGCGGAGCTTCGCGGCCGGCCGCGGAGGCGACGATCTGCTGGTCGGCGGACCGGTGGAAGATCACTTCAGCGGCGGGACAGGCAACGACACGCTGATCGGCAATGGGGGAGACGACAATCTACAGGGCTACTATGGCGATGACATCATCGACGGTGGCCCGGGTGACGACGACCTCTACGGTGGATCGGGCGACGACATCATCGATGGCGGCTCGGGCGACGACTACATCCGCGGCAACGACGGCGAGGACTGGATCGAAGGCGGAACCGGCAACGACCACCTGGAAGGCAACGACGACAACGATAATATCATGGGTGAAGGCGGGCACGACGTGCTGGACGGCGGCGACGGCGACGACCTCCTTCAAGGCGGCAACGGCAACGACATCCTGATCGGCGGCGCGGGCCTCGATGTGCTGCAAGGCGAGGCGGGCGATGATGATCTCTATGGCAACGCCTTCAAGAACTCCTACAACTTGGAGGAAGGTCCGCTGACCGCGGATGGACAACAGGATGTGATGACGGGCGGAGCTGGCTGCGACGACTTCTACTCGGTGCTGCTGGGATCGACCTACATGAACTATGGATCGAAGTACTCCGCCCTGCCGGTCGTGGAAGCGGAACAGGTGACGGACAAGCAGTCCTGCGACACGATTCACCGCCGCAAACTGCCCCGGATCCTGGTTACGCTCCCTTAGTCGGAAGCCGGCCAGCGGATCCCCCCGGCGCGTCACTTCGCGTCGCTCGAGGACAACGCATTCAGCTGACAGTCTCTCAGCAGGCCAATCAATTCCTCCGTCGTCAGTTTGCCGGACGAATCGGCGCCTTCCAGCAGGCTGTCAGCGAGGTCTCGCTTGGTGCTGTGCAGATCGAGGATCTTTTCTTCGATCGTGCCCTTGGCAATCAGGCGGTACACGTTGACAGGGCGCTGCTGGCCGATGCGGTGGGCTCGGTCCGTTGCCTGATCTTCGACAGCCGGATTCCACCATGGATCCATGTGGATCACATAGTCGGCTGCTGTCAGATTCAGTCCGGTTCCGCCAGCTTTCAGGCTGATCAGAAACACGTCGCCTTCGCCTGACTGGAACGCTTCGACAGCCTGTTTCCGTTTCGCGACTGGTGTCGAACCGTCAAGGTACTGGTAGGACACGCCCATAACGTCGAGTTCTTTTCTCAGAATGTCGAGATGTTTGACGAACTGGCTGAAGACCAGCACTTTGTGACGGCCTTCGATGATTTCGGCGATCTTCTCCCGAAACAGCTCCAGCTTTGTGCTTTCGATTCCATCGCCACCCACAAGCTCCGGGTGGCAGCAGGCCAGGCGCAATCGAGTGAGCTCGGCCAGCACCTGCAGATGCTGCTCTCCCTTGGACGTCGAATCAGCGGCCGCTTCGGCGATGCGCTCCAACGCCTTTTGACGCAGTGCCTCGTACATTGCCGCTTCGGCGGGAGACAACTCGACCTCGAGCACGGATTCGGATCGAGCCGGCAGCTCGGTGAGAACTTCCGACTTCGTGCGTCGCAACAGGAACGGTTGGATGAGCTTCTTCAGCCGGTTGCGCGTCGTGCGACAGTTGTCTTGTTCGATGGGAACGGCGAAGCGACTGCGAAAGTCATCCTGAGACCCCAGCAATCCAGGCACGATGAAGCGAAACAGATTCCACAATTCGCCCAGGTGATTTTCCATGGGCGTGCCGGTGAGGATGACTCGAAAGTCCGCCTCCAGTTGCATCGCGGCCTGCGAACGTTTCGTCGCCATGTTCTTGATCGCCTGAGCTTCGTCCAACAGCACCGTGTGCCACTGCACCGCTTGGAAACGCTTGCTCTCCGACTGCAGCAGACCGTAGCTCGTGATCACCAGATCGCCCGGCTGGATGTCGTCAAAGAACTGGTCACGGTTGCCGTCGCGGAACAGTTTGGGCGTCAACGTGGGCGCGAACCGCCTCGTTTCGCTTTCCCAATTGAAGCCGACCGAAGCCGGCGCGACAACGAGCTGCGGGCCGTCAAAGGCCCGGTCGACCAGCAGGGCCAGAGCTTGAATGGTCTTGCCCAGCCCCATGTCGTCAGCCAGGCATGCGCCGGTATTCCAGTGCGCCAGACGTTTTAGCCAGGCATATCCTTCGACCTGATAATCGCGCAGCTCGGCCTGCAGCGTCGTGGGCACGTCGGCAGAAATCGAAGCGGCCTCTTCGATGCGCGACACGTGCGACTTCCAGTGTTTGTCGGTCTTGAATCCGACTTCGTCAAACAGTTCATCCACAACCGTGGCCCGAACGGGCGCGAAGCGGAGCTTGTTCTTAATCGGCGTGCCGAAGGCGGCGATGTCGGCGATCCGTTGCCGCAGCTCCCGGGTGAGCGCGATAAATCGTCCGTCGTCCAGTCGCACGAATCGCGACGGGCTGGCCGACACCAAGTCCAGCAGCTGCATCAGATCAACGGTCAAATCGGCGTTGACTTTCAGTTTTCCGGACGCCGCAAACCAGTCGCGATCGCGCCGCACGGACACTCGGAAATCAGCGGCCGAAGGGCTCCCGGCGATGTCATGCGTCCTGCCTCGCGGCCACAGCACGGACACTTTGTTCCGAGCGGCCAGCGCCTGCAGCTCCACGACCAATTCGAGGGCATCGTCGGATTCCGCGAACAGCCATTCGGCTTGGTCGTTGCTGACAGTTCGCGCATCGAGTGGATGACACTCGCTGAGCAACTGTTGCAGATTCATCTGCTCGGCCTGCAAGTCTCGTGTCGTCGTGAGTGACTCGCCTTCGACACTCGCCAGCATGGACGGCGACCCCGCGCCGGGCCGGCAGAATGGGCCCCTCTCGCCCAAAGGCTGCACGAACAATTCCGCTCGCAATCCATCGTTGTACGGGGTCAATTGGACGACGATCTGCGTGGACGACTTGACTTCTTCGCCCGTCGCCGGAGTTCCTTCGAGATCCGACTGAATATCGATGATGGACGCCAGCGTCCGAGCGACTTCGAACACTCGATCCTGCTGCTCGACAGGCACTGACGGGATACGCGTCACCAGGTTGGCAACTTCCCGTTGTTGATTGGAGAAAGTCACGATGGAGTAGCGATGCGAACCCTCTTGGGACACGATCAGCTCAGCATCTTCGTTGCCATGCCATGGTTCAACGACCAGCTGGATCTGCTTCCCCGATCGTTTGATTGCCAATTGCGGCCGGCCGGCGTAAACCTGAATCGGTTCATCGCGTTGTCCGGTCCGGTACACATGCGGATGGCCGACAAGACCGCTGATGAGTTTCGCCTGATCCCACTCGTGACGAGTTTCGCTGTAGCCGTAATAGTCCCGTTCGCTGTATTGCCGGAGGGCACTGCAGATCGTCCGATCCTGTTCGGTCAGGAAGTCGAACGCGGGTGTCTGCCACTGGTCGTAGAGTCGCTCGAGTCCTACTTTCCGGCCTTTGCTCCATCCTTTGGCGCCATGCTTCTGAATGAACGGAGTCACGAAGACCCACACTTTTCCGAACTCAGCCTCCCAGATCAATCGCTCATCGGCGACGGGAGTGCCCGGAGTCGAGGCCGCTGACTTCGCGGGCTGCGCGAGATTCTCCAGTGCCGTAAGGCCGGCTTCCCACGCCGGCGCGGGTTGGATCAAATCGACGAGGGAGACCGTGCCGAGTTGCGAATGAGCTTCCTCGGCCGGCGTTGTCGATCCCTTTGCCTTGGAACGTCCGGCCGACATGCGCGTCGCAATCGCGGAAAACTCAGCCGCCATCCAAGCGAGATTGCTGTCGCGGTACATGTCGATCAACCGTTCGCAGGCCTGCTTCGAGATCGGCGGTTCGTGATCGGCGAAGAACCAGCTCCAAACCCAGCCACTGATCAGCAGACTCAGGGGAGACATCCTTTCCACATTGTGCAAGGCCATGCGCGTCCCGCTCAGTGGATGCACCTGCTGAAACAGCGCTTGTTCGAGCGGAATGCTGACCATGTGCCAAGCGGTGGCCCATTTGTCCATGACTTTGACGAGTTGTTTGACGTGCTGCTGGGACTGCGCCGAGTTTTCCCTCAGCAGCAGAAGCGTAAACAACACGATCGGGAATCCTCGCAAGTTCGTCGTCCGATTCGCGGTGCGCTTTCCAGCGCGCTTTCCGGTGCCCTTGCGCTGCTGATCGACGGCTTCGAACTGCTTTCGCGCGGTCTCAAAGTCGCCGCGCAGAAACGCCACGCAGCCTTCGATTTCCGGATGCGACTCTGCGCGTGCCGCCAGTTCCACCAGTCCGGCAATGTTTCCCTGAGCCGTCAGCAGATCGGTCGCCGCAAGGATGACGTCGTCGGGCAGGTTCTCCATGCCGCCGACCAGCTCGCCCACACTCGCTGCAAACTCGCAACGGCGCGAATCTCCGAAATGAACAAGCCCCAGAGCGGTGCGAATGAAGAAGTCGCTCTGAAACTTTGGCGACAGTGCTGCGAAAGTCCGCTTGCAGAACGGATCGAGAAGATACGGTCGGAACGAATGATAAAGACCCAATTCCTGCCATTCATCCCAGTTGTCGGCATAGAATGCGAAACGCATGTCTCGCACGGCCTTGTCCTCGTCGAGGGCATAACCACGTCTGCGCTGTCGCCCGCCATCGATTTGCTCTCTCACGCGTTCGGCCAGGCCGCTCGCAAACGCCTGTCGAAACGCGAAATCCTGGAGCAGCACCGCAGCCTGAAGAGGGCTGGCGTTCGGCTTGGCAACGAATTCCAGAATGCCACTTTCAATCGCTGCATCGACCGCATCGCGGTCGTTCTTGTACTGCGGCTTGAGGCCATCCTCCTGACTCACGCCAGCTTCGCCAGCCAGTTTGAACAAATCCCTCCGCGACAACGGATCGGAGACCGCCGCCACTTGGACAACTTCTCGAAGCGTAGGATCGAGCTTCTCGTAGAGCCCGATCAATCGCTGCTGTTCCTTGCTGCTTTGCGTCATGCTTCGCCGACTCCATTACCTAGCCCTCTGCCAACCCGAGCCTCTTGGCTTTTATGGAAACAGATTACACCGAAGCTCAAGTCCGCTGCGCGCTAGTCCAGATTTCTCCGGAACGCCCCCTCAAATCGCTTGTTTCAGGCCCGACCGCTCACCGGGTCTCACAAGGGTCGCCTGCGATGGAGGCACGACCGCTCGCCGGTATCGCCGAGGCCAAGAAACAACACAAGGGATCACACCGTGATTTACGTAATCCCTTGTTGCGTTTGCACTTCGGCAACGTGGGCGGCATGAGGCTTAAGCTTCACGGAGCGCGTAGAGCAATTCGGCCTTGCCTTGGTTGGATTGCGGTACCGAAAGGGGAATTTAGGGAGGCCGCTGTGTAAACTGGGTGTCCCCAGGCAGGTAAGTACGAGGCGATTGATGACACTCGATGAATCCGTGTTGGCGTTGTCACTTGCCAAGGATGGCGGGGGCGAGGCTTTTGTGAAGTTTTTTGATCACTACCGAGCACAGCTGTACCGCATGGTGGATTTGCGTATGGATCGCCGCATCCGCGGCCGCGTCGATCCCGACGACATTCTGCAAGACGCGTTTGTGGATGCATTGGCAAAACTCGAAAACTACCTGACTCGCGACGATCTTCCGCCGTTTCTATGGCTGCGCATGGTCGTCGCCGAAAGGCTTACCCAGCTGCACCGACACCACCTCGGCGCCCAGATGCGGGACGCCGGCAGAGAAGTTTCGATTTATTCAGGGCCCTTTCCCGAATCCAGTTCCATGGAGCTGGCAGTGCAACTGGCCGGCACACTGACTTCCCCCAGCCAGGCCGCGTCGCGAAGCGAACGCGTGCTGCAACTGGAGCACGCGTTGAACGACTTGGACCCGCTGGACCGAGAGGTATTGACCCTGCGTTCGCTCGAACTCCTCACCAACTCAGAGACGGCCGCGGTGTTGCAGATTTCCCCGCAAGCGGCGAGCAATCGCTTTGTCCGGGCCTTGGGTCGGCTGCGTTCAACACTTGGCCAGATTCGGGGCGAGGCATAAGGGCGTTCTCAAGGGCCTTCATATCGGCGTTCATGACGGTTAAAAACGGCCAGCCACTCTAGCAATCTCCCTCAATCCTTGCTCGCAGGTGAAACACCGCCATGGACTCCTCGTCGCTAGAACGGCACCGGCTGGATGTGCTTGCAGAGGAGTTTCTCGAACGCCAACGCCGTGGTGAGAATCCCACCGTTCGCGAATACTCGGACGACCACCCCGATCTCGCAACCGAGATTCTGCAGCTGTTTCCTCTGCTCGTGGAACTTGAGGAGGCGCGAATCGGGTGCAGTGGCAATCAGCGCGGTCAACAGTCGCCGGGCGAGCCACTAGGGCAGATCGGCGACTTTCGCTTGTTGCGGGAAGTAGGACGCGGAGGGATGGGGGTTGTCTACGAGGCGGAGCAATTGTCATTGGGCCGTCGAGTCGCAGTGAAACTGTTGCCAGCCCACTTCGCGAAAAACAGCAAGTATGAGGCAAGGTTTCGTCGCGAGGCTGCTGCGGCAGCGAAACTGCACCATACCAATATCGTGCCCGTGTTTGGCGTGGGCGAGCAGGATGGTCGACTTTTCTACGCGATGCAATTCATCGAAGGCGTAGGGTTAGACCAACTGCTACATGAATTGCGTTGCCGGCAAGCGGACAGCAGCGCGAGCTCAAGACGTGGCCAAATCACCATGCCTTCCCCTTCGTCCACTTCGTCCACTTCGTCCACTTCGTCCCCCTCGTCCAACATCGTGGACATCCGGCGGTTCGATAGTCGCCCGCCGGCCGCCCCCCCGATCGACACGTCTCACGGCGCGGCGAGCGAATCACGCACAGACGCTGAAAACGCTAGCAGTGAGAATACCGTCGCGGGCAAGTTGCCGATCGGCGACGTGCCCCATGTCGCTCAAGTAGCACAGTGCCACGGATTGTTGAGTGTCGGTGGCCGCCGCGAGTATTGGAAACAAGCTGCAACCATCGGTCTCCAAGTTGCCGGGGCGCTGGCGTACGCTCACGAACGCGGCATCCTCCACCGAGACATCAAGCCGGCCAACCTGTTGGTAGACTTGGAGGGCACCGTCTGGGTCACGGACTTCGGCCTTGCCAAGCACATCGACGAGAACGAGCTGACGGAGACGGGCGACTTGCTCGGCACTCTGCGATATTTGGCGCCGGAAGCTTTTCACGGAACGTTGGACGAACGCAGCGAGGTCTATAGCCTGGGGCTGACTCTTTACGAGCTGTTCTCGTTGGAGCATGCGCACGACCAACGAAGCCCGGCCGCCTTGCTGGAGCAAATTCGAACTGCCGATTTCGTCCCACTGTCTCGTCGCAATCCGTCGATTCCGGATGACTTGTGCGTTATCGTCCACCATGCGTTGGAGTTTGTCCCCGCCCAGCGGTATCAATCCGTGGCGGACTTGGCAGACGACTTGCAACGATTCGTCGACGACCTGCCGATCCGAGCGCGCCGGGTTTCCGCTGCTGGCCGCCTACTGCGATGGTCGCGACGCAACCGCCGCTTGGCCGCCGCTCTCACCGTCATCGCCATCCTGCTGCTGTGCATCAACATCGCCGGGCCACTGGTTGCCTGGCGACTCGTGTTTCTCAACGAACAGCTGCGATCAAGTGTGACGAAGCAGCAAGAGGCGTACGACTCACAGCGCGCACTGTTGGAGCAATCCAAAGTGCTGGTTCAGTCCGAGCGTCGGGCCGTTTCCGACGCGACCGCAGCCGGCAAGCGCGCGGAGGCTGCCAAGCAAGCGGCCGAGGACTTCGGGCGGGAGCTGCAAAGCCAGCTCTATCGCAGCGAAATGCTGCTGGCCGGAGCAGCGTACGAGGCAGGCGGCGGAACGGACTCGATCCAGCGTTGGACGAAGCGCTGGATTCCCCGCAACGGCGATCTTGACCGCGACCTCCGTGGCTGGGAGTGGCATTGGCTGACTTCTTTGTCGAGTGGCGCGCTGCGCCGCGAGGCAGGCGTCGGCGTCAGGGGCATCGTCAAGCTTGGCCGGCTCGGCAAACGATACATCAAGTCGACCCCAACGGGCGCCGAGATCTGCGACCTGAATTCGGGGAGCGTGCTGGTCCGCTTGCGAGGCGAAAAGCAATTGGTCAATGCAGCTTGGTCACCGGATGACAGTCAAATTGCGACCGTCTCACAACGGGGGGTCGTGCGCTTCTGGAATACCGAAACAGGCGAGCAACTTTCCACGTTTCCGCAGACAGAGCGACGGCGCTGCATCAGCATCGATTGGGTAGACAACCGCCTCGTAGCACTGGGGCTCGAATCCAACGGCAACGGGTCCGGCACGGCGCTGGTCTGGGATATCGACGCCCAACAGGTCGTCCAGTCTCGCGAGTTCCCGGGCACAATCCATGATCTCGCTTGCGATCCCGCTGCCACGACGTTGGCTGTCGCCAGCAGGGATGTCTGGCTGTGGGACCGAAGCACCAACAAGGTGCGGCATCTGACAGGCGCGCCCAACCCGAATTGCGTGTGTTGGTCACGCGATGGTAAACGACTGGCCGCCAGCAGTCGTCAGGGCCAGCGAGTCTTTCGGGTCTTGAGCGGTGAAGTCGAGGGGAAGTACGACATGCATCTCGGTCGCTGCCGAAGCATCGCCTGGAGTCCCAACGGGGATCAAGTCGCCTCGGCAAGCGACGACCATACCGTGCACGTCTGGGATGCCAAGAAGGGCCGAAGTGTCGCGGTGATTCGTGGACATTCCGGCCCCGTCCATAGCGTCTGCTGGAGCCCCGACGGCAAGCGACTGCTTTCCGCGGACCCGGAGCACATGAACGTTTGGGACACCGCATCGCTGGAAACCTCCAAGAAGCACGTCGTGGATTACTTGACCGGCCCGGTTAGTTGGAGCCCGACTCAAAATGTCGTTGCCATCGGCACCACGGGGACACTCGTGATTTACAGCGGCGACACTTGGGAGGAATTGCGGCGCCTACCCGTCGAACGACATCATCCAGTGGCCTGGAATCCTGCGGGCACGGAGGTGGCGGTTCCCCAACATGGCGAGGTCTTGATCATGGACGTCGCTACTCGGAAGACGACGCGAGCACTGGACGTCGAGGGCACGTTCGCTCGGGTTGTGGCTTGGAATCCGCAGGGAGATTGCCTGGCCGTCAGCGTGGACAAGGACATCGCCTTGCTCGACGCCAACGATGGCCGCGAATGGAAGCGGCTCGCTTTGGGACGCATCACATGGGAATTCGGTTGGAGCCCGGATGGTGAGCGCTTAGCGATGGCGTCGGGCCCCAAGCTCCAAGTTTGGCAACGAGGCGGAGAGTTGTCGTCGCCCTGCGTTTTTGATGAGCCGATCGAGACGGTTAGTTGGAGCCCACAAGGAGATCGGATCGTCGTGGGCGGCCAACACCAAGAGATTCACGTCATTGACGCCAAGACCTGGGCCATTCAGAGCACTTGGGCCGGCCACAGCGGCGGGGTCTTGTTCGTTCGCTGGTCGCCACAAGGAAATCGTGTGGCGTCCGCCGGAGTCGACAACCGCATTCGCATCTGGGACGTCGAAAGCGGCCGTGAAGTGCTCGTGATCAGCGGCGAGTCCGCATGCAAGGATTTGGAATGGGACCCCACGGGCAGGTGTCTCGTCTGTTCGACTTCCGCCGGACTGCGCGTGTTCGACGCGCGACCAGCCTACGCCCAGCCGCAATAGCTGCGCTTGGTGCGTGCCCCCTCCGGCGCGACGCCCTCGCGGGACGTCGTCGCCCCCTGCGTAGGGGAGCCCCGACATTTTGCGACTTTCCGGTGTACGGATGCAACGGCTGCGCAGGTTCTAACCTGGGCAGTCCTCCTGGCAACCATCATTCCCGTCGAGCCAGGGGACGCACCGGAAAGATCCAGCAGGAATGTTCGGCATGGGCTCAAAACCAGTTTCTCGTCAGTCCCCTGAAAAGACGCTCCGTGCACGGCGTCGCAAAGCCGCCGGGAAACACCGGCGTCGACGCGTGTTCTTTGAGTCCCTTGAGCCCCGCTTGTTGTTGGCAGCGGATTTCTTTGCCGATGGGAACAGCCAATCAATAACGCTGTACGGTGACGGCGAGACGTTGCGGCTCGTGCAGACAGACACATCCGAGCTGGTAGCGGAATTTGCCGCAGACCAATTGGGCGACGGGCTGGCGATTCACGCGAACACACTTCCAATGCAGCTGACCATCGCCGCCTCAGTGCACGCGATCCCCGGAGGCATTTCGTTTGACGGCTCCGGAGTGAGCACGTTGATCGGGCCGGCGGAGAACACGACGTGGCGAATCGACTCCCCGGGAGGCGGCGATCTGGGTGGAATCGTGTCCTTTCAGGGAGTCGCTGAGATACAAGGATCGGCCGATGACGACCACTTTCTGATTGGCCCCAGTGGCAGCCTGACAGGCCAATTGATCGGCGGGCTCGGCGCGGACACCCTCGAGCTGCAGGCGGGCAACTTTTCGTCAGTCGCCTTCACGTCGAACGGGACCGACAGCGGCAGCGTTGCGCGCGATGGAGCAAGTGTGGCGTATGCGGGCATCGAGCAACTGATTGACCTGAGCGTGCCGGCTCAACAGGAGATTCATGTCCGAGGCGCAGCCACCATCACGCTCCGCAATGCTCCGGATGCCCGGCGGATGCAGATCGAATCAGTGACAGGAAGTGGGCAGATCACGACGCAAGAGCTCTCCATTCCTACAGAGTCCCTGACGATTCTCGCCGGGGACATCGACAACGTCATCACCATTGAAAGTCTCGACCCCGAGTTTTCCGCTGACCTGATTGTCGACGGCGCCCGCGGCACCGACGAGATCATCCTCGGCCGCGCAGCGGACCCTGAGGGCAACGTCCCGGACGCCTCGCTGCCGGTGCTCGAATTCCATACCCATGGCGGCGACTTGGTGCTGAGAGGCGAGCAGATCTCCGCGGCTCGAGTGGCCATTGACACTCGCAGTTCGAGCAACGCTCCCGGCGATGTGGTCTTTGCGGCCGAGGACATGGCTGCGCTGACCCGCACGTTTTCCGTCCACCACAACCGGTCCGACGTGCGTTTGATCGAGGTGGAGATTGACGGCGGTAATGTGACATTGAGTTCGAGCTCCGTGGACGTGGGAGCAACGGACTCCATCGAAAGCGGGTACGGCGAGGGTGTGGCAGACGCCCTATTGGGATTGCTGGGACAGGTGCCGGGCTTTGTGGCCAGCAGTTTAACCGGAGTCGCAGGACAACTCGTCACGCGGATCGCCGACTCGAACGTCGTGTTGCAAGACACCCACGTTCGCAGCGCCGGCGATGTCTCGCTGGGATCGGCTTCAAGCACCGACGGGTCGCTGCACACGGTTTCCGTCAACGGCTTGGCCCAAAGTGGGTTCACCCTCTCGGTGGGCGTCGGCGTCGCTCGTTCCTCGGCGATCACCACGTTGGAGGGCAACACGTCGATCGTGGCCGCCGGCGCCGTCGACATCAGTTCAGCGGCAGACACATCCGCTTACGTCAAATCTCGC
Source organism: Planctomycetales bacterium (assembly GCA_020426845.1). Classification (GTDB taxonomy): domain Bacteria; phylum Planctomycetota; class Planctomycetia; order Pirellulales; family Pirellulaceae; genus JAGQPF01. The sequence continues at coordinate 13,766 of JAGQPF010000625.1, read as the reverse complement.
ACCTCTCACAACCTCGCCTACTCCGTCGGAGACGCCAAGTCCGTAGCTGTGGCGGCCGCTGACACGCGCGAGACATCCCACGTGACCATCGGCAAGGACGTGTCGATCGAGTCCACCGGCGCGAGCGTGAACATCGATGCCTCAGGCTCGGTGCTCAACTTCCCTTGGTCTCAGCCCACGATCTATGACGACGGCACGATCGCAGTCGGCTTGGGACTGGGGGTCGATGACGCGAGCATCATCGCTCGAGTGGATGGCGACATCAAAGCCAAAGGCGGCGTCACGCGTGGAGTGTTCACTGCCAGCCCGGATGCGTCCGATGGAGCTCGCGTCAATTACGTCGACGACGTGATCGTGTTGCCCGCTCACGGCTTTCGCGATGGAGACACAGTCTACTACTCGCCAGGCGAAGTGGAGTTGCCGCTGGGCTCCGGTTCGGCGCCGCCAATTCAGGGATTGGAGGACGGAGGCGCCTACTTCGTCCAACGCTTGGATGCCGACAGCCTGCGTTTGACACCCGTTGCCTCCCTGGCACTGAACTACAGCCGGCCTGACTGGTACACAGACTCGGAACAGCCTGTTCATCAGTTGCAGGCGCTGCAGATGTTGGCGTTTGACGAGTCGGATGTCGCAGTCGTCACGAACCAGTTGCGGCTGACGGACCCGGCGCCATTTGCCAACGGCCAGATCGTAACCTATGTGGGCAGCCCCGATGGCCTCGTGGGCGGACTTGTCGACGGGCAATCTTATCGAGTCCGTCACGTGGACGGCGATGCCACCAGAATTGAACTGTTGGACCCGCAAACCGGCGACAGAATCGACCTGACTGGCAGTGGCTCAGGCCTGCAAGTCTTGCGCAGTTCGCTGCAGGACACGTCGCTGGGGAGTGTGTCGTTCAATCCGGAGGTGGCCATCGCGGACAACGTGATTCAGCTCGGCAGCCATGAACTGCAAACAGGCGACCCGGTGGTGTACCACGTGGACCCCAGCATCCACACAACCATCTCCATCGAAGGGCTGGACGCGGATGTGGAGGTGAGTGATGTTCCTGTCGACGGGCTGGAAGACGAACTGATCTACTACGCGATTCGAGTCAGCGACACAGCCATTCGGCTCGCGGCCACGAAGGTCGCGGCCGAGTCGTATCTGGCGATCGACTTGGAGCCACCCCGGGACACGTCCGGCACGGGCTTAGGAGCGGGGCACAGTCTGGCCTCGTCGCCTGCGGCGGATGGAGTCGCCATTCGAGCTGGCCTTGAGGCCGCGAACCTGGTCACGGTCGCGACCCAAATCACCGGCGACCGCCCCAATACCGCATCGGCAGTGGTGCAAGCTGGCGCCGTCGAAGTGGATAGCTTGTTGACGCCGATCACCAACGCGCTGGCGTCCCTCGCAACATTCTTTGGGGACAAAGCCACCAGTTCGGGATGGGGATTTGCCGGAGCCGTGGGCGTCAACGTCGCCGCTCACAATGTGCAAGCGTTGATTGGGCGGACGTCCGAGATCAACTCCGGCACGGACTTGTCAGTGACCGCCGAGATCTCGCAAGCCGCGCAAGTCGCCTCGACATCCACCGCGACCAAACCGAAAGACGCCAATGCCAGCGCGGCAGTGGCTGCCGCAATCGGCGTTGGCTTCTTCACCAACAACGCGGTGGCAGACATCAGCGTGCCCGTCGCCAACGCCGCCAACACCGACTTCACCACGCTCGAGGCGGATGGCATTGTCACCATCGCGGCACATGTCGATTACGGGTACCTGATCGCCAACCCGCTCAGCTCCATCAATCCGTTGGACTACTTGGAAGGCTCGGGGCCGGAGGGCTGGACGTTCTTCAATGACGGCACGGCGGGATTCTCGTCCAACCTGTTCAACACGTTCGTCGTTAGCAGCGCCAGCGAGGCGGACCACGCCATCGGCGGCTCATTGGCCGTCAACGTTTACGACAACGACGCAGTGGCCCGCGTCAGGGCAGGCACACGCATTCATGGCGCCTCTGCAGACAGCATGCCGACGGACGTGCTGGTGGATGCGGCGATCGACACCAACATGATCGGCGTGCTGGGCGTCGGCGGCCTGTCGCTCAACTTCTCGGGCTTCAAGGACGCCCTGACCGGAGACGCCGTCAAGAACGCCGCGACCAAGCGCGGCAAGGTGCTGGAGGGAATCAAGACGGTCGCCAACCCGTTTGGCGCCAGCGGCAACAAGGGCGGAGTCGGCGCGTCAATCTTCGTCGAAACCTTCGACAACTACGCGGAGGCGGCAATCGAGGCGGGTGTCGTGATCGCCTCCAAAGAGAGCGTGAAAGTGTCCGCGGCGACGACAGGGTCGGATGTCGCCATTGTGGAGGCTGGCGGCACCGGGGCAAGTTATGGCGTGGCGGGCGCGTTCACGACTCACACTCTGACCAACAACGCGAAGGCCCACATCGACTCGGGCGCCTCCATCGAAACGAAGAGCCTCACCATTTCGGCAATCGATGACCAAACCAGAGTGGGAATCGCCGGCGGCGTGGCCGCGTCCCAAAACGTCGGCGTCGGTGTCTCGATCGCCATCAACACCATTGACCGCAACACGGAGGCTTTCCTGGGTGACAACTTGGTAACGATCGGCGAACCAAGATTGCCGACTCCGAGCCTCAACACCCACGTGGCGGCCAAGACGGTTGAAGTGAAGGCCGAAGCAAAGGGAAATATCGTCACCGCGTCGCTGGCGGCCGCGCGCACGAATCCCGATGGTGGTGACATGAGCAACGGCAAGAGCGCCCCGGAGTCATTGCCGCCCGAACAGTCTGCGGATGCCTCCGCGACCGTCGCACAAGCGGCAGGCAAGTCAGGCGAGTTGCACCCGACTGACACGAGCACGTCCATCGCGGCCGCGGGCGACATCGCCATCAATGCGGTGCATCAAGGCAATACTCGTGCCGTTGTCAATATTCGCCGCACGGACGACAACGGAGCGGAGCTCGACGCCTTGTCCGCTAGCTCGGTGCTCGTCTCCGCGATCAACGACACGAACTATGTGGCGTTAGGCGGCGCCATGGCGATCTCGCAAGGCGGCGACAAGAAGTCGGCTGGCATCGCCGGCTCGGTGGCAGTCAACCGAATTGAACAAGACACGCGCGCAGAATTGGCGCACGGCCGCATCCGCGGCGCCGGCGTCACGGTTCAGGCGCACTCGAACGGTGACGCGATCGCCTTCACGGGCGCCGGAGCTGGGGCGACCTCGAAAGATGGAATCGCCATCGCCGGGTCCTTGTCGATGAACTCCATCGACAGCGCCGCTCACGCGCTGCTGCACGATGTGACGATTGTGGATGGCGGCAGTGTGGATGTGCAGTCGCTGCACGGCGCCGAAGGCCTTGCCGAAGAAAAGCAGAGCACGATCTTGGCATTTGGCGGGGGCGTGGCGGTTGCTGCCGGCAAGGACGGGCCGGGCAAGGTTGGCATCGGCTTCGGAGTGGGCATCAACGATGTGCATCAAGACACGCGATCGTTGATTGCCAATGTGAACCTCGATCAACTGCCGGGCAGTTCGCTGAACATAGTCTCCGAGGACAACTCGAAGATCCACGCACTCGGGCTCAGCGCGGGACTAGGCCGTTTCGCCGGCGCCTTCACCGTGGCGGTGAACACGGTGGAGAACTCGGCCGATGCATTGGCAGAAGGCGTACGCAATGGCGACTCGGAGTCTCTCGGTGGCCTGAACCTCAAGGCGTATCACGGCTCGCTGCTGGTGGCCGAGGCGGATTCGGTCGCGATCGGAGTCGACACAGGCGACGACAAGGATCCAGCGGTGGCCGTGGGCGCCGCCGTTGCCGTCAACCGCGACCACAGCAGGGCGATCGCCGGCGTCGACTTGCCGGACGAGACAAGTCCAGCCCGTCACAGCTCCCATTTGAGCTACGCATCGGCCAACATTCGGGCCACCAACGACGCACAAGTCCAGGCGCATGCACTGGGAGCGGCGATTGCTATTGATCTCGCCAGCGACAAGGCACTGGCCATTGGCGGCGCAGGCGCAGGCGCCAGCAACGAGATTCAGAACACGACACAGGCTGGAGCGGGACGGCAAGATGCCGCGACAGGGCCCACTCGGCTGTTGCTTGATGATGACCGCGCACTGGTTGTTCATGCGTTAGACACATCCTCCATTGACGCTGATGCCGAGGCCGTAGCCTTTACGGCGCAGTTGCAGGCTTTCGAAAAACGCACCGTTGCCGCCGCAGTCGGCATCACCGTGGCGCAAAACACAGTTGACAACGACACAACGGCGGAAGTCACCAACGCGAGCGTCAACGCGAGCACCGCCAGTGTCCAGGCAGACTCAACCGCGACCATCAAAGCAACCGGCGTCAGCGCGGCGGTGACACTAAGCAGCGTTGCCGGAGCAGACACCTCAATCAGCCTGACCGGCGCGGGTGTTGGCGCCCATAACGACGTGAGCAACGTAACGACAGCCGTCATTCGACAGAGTGATGTGGGTCTCCATGCCGAGTCGATGACCGGAGGGGGCTTCAATACGGGGCTATCCGTTTCCGCCTCCGATGGCGCCGTGATCCACTCCGAGGTCTACGCGGCCAGCGGGAGCCTGACAACCTCCACCATGGACGGAGGCAAAGCAATTTCAGGCACCGTCGCGGCTGCCGAGGCGGACAACCTGATCGCCAATCAAACTACAGCCGAAGTCGACGATGGCTCCACCGTGACGATGCTCAACGACGCGGCCGTGAGCGTTATGGCCAGCTCGACAGCCGACATTCGGGCAGACACCGTTGGCATCGCAGCGTCGTTCACCATCCAAACCGGGGGCGACGGCTACAATCTCACCGCCGCCGGCGCCTCGGCCGAGAACACGATCACGAGCTCAACGCTCGCCCGCGTCGACAGCTCGACCCTCAACGCCGGCAAGCTCGATGTCAAGGTGAGCGACGAATCGCTGATCGTTGCCAAAACCGTGGCAGCAAAGGCAAGCATCGCGGTCGGTGGCGGAGACGACAGCAAGGTTGTCAATGTGGGAGTTGCCGGCGTCAAGGCGACCAACGAGATCCATCACGACCTGGTCGCGGAGTTGCGCGGAGCCAGCGTTACGACACTCGCTGATGTGGACGTCGACGCGCGCGGCGGCGCCACACTTGCCGCCGATTCGGTCGCGGCCGGCGCGGATCTTTCCGCAAGCAAAGGGTCGGCGGCCGTCAATTTCGCCGCAGCGGGTGTGGGGGCGACCAATCTCGTCGACGGTGACATCATCGCGGCGATTGTCGACAGTCACGTCAGTGCTGGTGGCGCGCTTTCCTTGAACGCCAACAACGACGCGGCCCTGCGCTCACGAACGACGGCGGTCGAGGCAGCGTTGTCCGTCAACCTCGCCAAAAGTGACGATGTCTCGATCGCCGTCAGTGTCGCCGCCACCAGCTCGATCAATACCATCGAGAACCATGTGCGAGCCGCCATCGAGAACTCCACCGTCGACGCCGGCAGTTTCGTGACGCTCGATGCCCACGCTCCCTCTTCGCTGAACGCAACCGCGTCCGGCGTCGCCATGAGCGCCTCCATTGCGAAAGGCAACTCGTTCGCGTTCTCCGGCGCCGGCACGGTCGCCGACAGCACGTTGGGCAACCATGTGACGGCTGAAATCGTCGGTGGCAGCGTCATCTCGGCGGGAGCGGACGTGTCGCTCAACGCCGACGACCTGGGCGCTCCGGTGGCGCCGATTCTGCCTGCTTCCGGGGAAACGCTCAGCGATGTCGTCGAGCGTCTGGACTTGGCCAGCACGCAACCGCAGATCGGCCTGCGCAGGGACGATCCACTCAGAGAGCGATTTCAATTCACCGACGACGAAGAGCACCCGTTGTTCAACTCCCGAGTGCTCGTCACGGCGATCGAGCCCGGCAAGCATTGGGTCCTGCGCAACGAAAAAAGTGGCGAAGCTTTTCGTCTGACGGTGAACCCGGACCCGGAGACACGGCGAATCGACGTGGCGAGAACCAGTGACGCCCATACATCCGCAGTCGGCGTCGCGCTCTCGCTCGCCCTGTCCGTGACGGATGGCGCCAGCGTTTCCGTGGCAGGAAGCGTCGGCGTCGCGCAGGCCAACAGCCAGACCAGCGACACCTACTACGTTGGCGCCAACATCGCCGACTCCACGGTTGTCGCGGGCAGAAGCCAAAGGCTGACAACGGAGGAACTGAGCGGCTTGATTGGCCAACCCGTGCCGCCCGCTTCGCAAAGTGGCTGGGTGGAACGGATCGACGACAGTCGACAGTTCGTCGCCAAACAAGTTGACGGGCTCTGGCACGTCGTCGATCTGTCCTCGGCGCAGCAAGCGGATGTCAATGTGAATGCCGTCTCGAATGTCTCCATAGACTCCGACGCTCGCGCAGTGGCAATCGCGGTATCCGCAACGATCAGTGTTGAGAACCCCGCGGCGGCGTTGCTTTCCGCATCCCTGTCCGCCGCTGCCGCCGTGGCCGAAACTCGGGCCATGGGCACGACGCAGGCACTTGTCAGCTCAAGCCGTTTGCTCTCCGCGGGAGCCGTCTCGCTGGAGTCCACCGACGCCAGTTGGCTGCAGTCGGACAGCACCGCCGTGGACATTGCCCTCTCATCGGGCGCCGCGTTTGCCATCGGCGTCGCGTTGGCTGACACCAGCGCCAACTCGGTCAATGATGCGGCCGTCACCGGCGATGCGATCGTGCTGGCGGCAGGCGCCATCACCGTGAACGCCGACTCGGGGACATCGGCCAGGGCCGGCATCGAGCCGGTATCGGTCAGCATCTCCCCAATCGCATTGAGCGGCACAGGCGGAAGAGCGCTGACAACCGTGGACGGCGCCGTGCAAGCGCGCGTCGACGGCGACAACTCTTCAGCCTCCATTCGTTCACTCCATGCGCCTCTGCATGTGATGGCAAACTCGGAGATCGATGCGCGGTCGGACGCCAACGGCGGAGGCGGCAGCATTGTCGCCAGCGCGGTCACCATGGACGCGGCGACAGACATTCGGCGCCGCACCGAAGCGTTGATCGCCGATGCGAACATCGCGACATCAGGTGTTGAGTTGACCGCTGCGGGCAACCAAAACGCGGAGACCGACCTGCAGCTGGTGGCAGTGGGAGTGCTAGGCGCCGGCGCCGGCCCCGTCGACGGCCAGCGCGCCGAGAATGACGCCACCAACATCGCACGAGCCAGGGGCGATGTGATCGCGACGATTGGCGCCGACGCACAGCTTGCAGCGGGACAGGAGAATGTCACCGTCGCCGCCAACGCGGACGCCAGAGCGAGAGCTGATGTTCGAGAGGGCGTGGGGTCGGCGGGCGTGAGTGTCGCCAAGGCGGCGATTGAAGCGACCGTGGACCCGGAGGTGCGGGCAACCGTCGGTCCGGACTCAACGATTGCCGCCAACGACGTGAGCGTGCAGGCCAACTCGCTGGCTCACGCCGAATCGGACATCCTGGCCGTCTCGGTCGCCTTCTACGGCTCTGGCGTCGGCGCGACCTCGGCGGCTCACGTCGAGCCCATTGTCGCCGCCGGCGTCATGGACGGCGCCCGGATCGTTGCCGACTCGCTGCGAGTGGTTGCGCACCACAACCTGCCGGAAGAGATCGACCCGCGCGAATTCCTGGCGTCCGCCGCCGGCGACGCGGTCAGCGTGGCTTTGGATCAGGCCGTCGGGGTGAGCAACATCGACGCCACCTCGGACCCGACGGTGGAGGCAAACTTGGCGGCGGGCGCCACGGTGCAGGTCGCCGAGCAGGCTGTATTTGAAGCGCTGGCTGACACCTCCGCCGTCGCCGAAGGCCGGGCATTGGGCGTTACCATCATCAGCGGCGCGGCCAAGAGCGACGCGACGGCGAACGCAATAGGAACGGTGCACACGCAAGTGGACGGCACGGTGCAAGGCATTGATGGCGGCGCGGCAGCTGGAATTCAAATCCGGTCGTCGGTCCGCGGCGCCAGCGAGGCGCTGGCCGAAGGCGTGGCAGCTGGAGTCGCGGCCGGCGGCGGCGTGAGCTCCGAGGCCGCCGCCTCGCCAACCGCGACCACGACAGTTGGCAGCGACGCCAAGCTGCTGGCCGTTGGTGACATTGTCGTGGACTCCAGCTCCGAACTGGACGCCACGGCGACAACGCAAAGCGTCTCAGTGGGCCTGCTCCTGGCCGTCAACGCAGCCGCAGCGAACGCCCTTGTCGCGCCGACGGTCCACTCAACCGTTAACGGCGCCGCCGTGTCCCAAAGCGGCGACATCAACGTGCTGGCCGGGCACAACGTCGATCGACTTCCCGACGGCGACTTCGACTATCAAACCGACCACGGCGCCCTGGCGCAGGTGGGCGGCACATTTCGTGACGGCGCTCTGCTGACCGGCGGCGCGATTAGCGTCTCGACGGCAAATGTCGTCAGCCGCTCCGCCGCCGATGTCAGCGCACTCACTGGACCCGCCTCTCAATTGACCGCTACGCAAGGTGATGTGGTGGTCGACGCCAAAGGCGCCAATCTTGCTCGGTCAAGTGTCGGCCTGCAGACGGGCGGCGTGTTTAATGCGACCGGCGACGTCTACCCCGACGCGACGGCAGCAGGCCTGACCAAGGCCGTGCTGTTGGGCTCCGTTGTCGATGGGGCAGGCGGCGCAGGGGCGAAGAACGTGCGGGTCGACGCCGCTGCTTGGGATGTGGCTGGCTCGTTTCTGTCCAGCGACAGCGGAAGTCTCCTTCTGGACGTCGCCAACCAGGTGAAGCCGACCGCCAACAGCACGCCCGTGATTGCGGCCCAACTGGGAGCAGACGCAGGAACCGACGAAGGCGCCCCGATCCATACAGCCAACGACGTCACTGTCACGGCACATTCCACCACGGACGCCGACGCAACGGTGCGACGCACGGCGGGCTCTATTTTGGTCAATGCCGCCAAGTTGGACGCCATCTCCACGGTCAAACCGTCGGTCGATGTGTTGGTCGGCAGCCACGCTGACGTCGTCGCAGGAGGAACGATTGATGTGTCCGCGGAACACGGGGATTTTGCCAAGGTATTTACCGGCGCCTTTGACGGGGCCAGCGACGTCATCGGCATAGCCGATCGCATTCGCTTTCCCGACGGGCACGGCTTCGAGTCGGGAGACCAGGTGCTCTACGAGCCGGGCTTTGACGACGCCGGCGCCGAAGTCGCGCCCGTTCCCGGCCTAACCCCCGGAGGGATCTACACGGTTTATGTGCATTCCAACGAAGAAGTGTCGATTGGGCCTTCGTTTGACGACACCCTGCGGGCGTCAGCGCTGACCAGCGAGTCCATCCCGTCGCAAGCCAATTTCGTGGTCACGGGAGTCGACACCCAATACGACGTGCTTCGCTTCGCCACTCCGCACAACCTGCAGGACGGGCAGCAGGTCACCTATCGCAATTTTGATCCCGATCCAGAGGATATGGCGCCCGCCGCTCCCATCTCCGGCCTGACCGATGGGACGTCGTACAGGGTAAGCGTGATCGACGACCACTCGATCAAGCTGATCTCCGGCAATCTCGAACTGAAGTCGGATCCGTTCTTGCCGGCCAATATCAGCGACAACGGAATCCGTATCGAACGTGACTTGTTTCAACACGGCGAAGCCGTCACCTATAGCTATACGGGGCTGGAGGGCGGAGCGCGGGGGGTCTCGTTCTCCAGCGCGTATGTCGATTACGACTCCAAGTCAGGCGATCGGCTCACCAAGGACGACATTGTCGGTCAGATTGAGCCTGCCGACAGCAACGTGATCGTGTTCGTCGATGGCGAAGGGCAAGGCGTGCTGCAGCCGTTTACGGATGGACAGGCTGTGGTCTACCACGTCACGGGCGGCCCGGCCATTAAGGGGCTCGAAGATGGCGCCACCTATTTCGTCGATCGCCAGGCGGACGACAAGTCGACGGGCCCCTACTCGATCAAACTTCGCAACGCCGCAGGGGACATCGTCAACCTTGAACGAGATCAGACTTCGTTGGGCCTGCAGGCCGAGCACCAGTTGATTCACAAGGCGGACGACTGGATCGGTGGGTTGCGGTCGGGCCAGACGTACTATGTCGAGCATGTCGAGGACTTGACGGTGGGGCAGCGGATCTACCTGTCCGATACGCGCGGCGGGCCGCGGCTCTCGCTCGACACGTCAGGGCGCACGGGCGGCTATCATCAGTTGGCAGTGACAGGGCTCGATTTTGTCGACAGCGGCGCCGGACACCATCTGTTCGCAACGCCCTTGGCGGAGGCGTCGGTCCACGGACAGCACCGTTTGACGCCGCTCGGGGGCGGCCGCGCCTTGCTGTCCGGACCCGCGGGTGACAACATTGCGTCAGCAATCGTTCGCAGTGGCGGTGGCGCCGTGTTTAGCTTCGAAATCGGCGGCGACATCGGCGTGATTTCCGAGCCGCAGGCGAGCGCAAACGTCGCCTCCGGGGCTCAACTTCAGGCCACCGATATCTCGATCGATTCGCATGCCTCGGCCAACGCTATCAGCATCAACTACAACCGCGGTGGCGGCCTGATTGCGGTCGGCATCTCCAACGCCGCCACGCTCGCTCAACCGAGCAGCGTCACGACGGTGGGCGGCGATCTGGTGGCCCTCAACAACGTGGACGTGCACTCCACGACCGACGTCTTCTCGACGACCAACAGCTTCTCGCGGCATTTCGGACTCGGCGCCGGCGCCCGAGCGAACTCCGTCGCCCAAATCGTGCAGACTTCGCGAGTCGATATCAGCGGCGGGCGAATCGCCGCAGGACAGTCGATTGACGTTCATGCCGACAGTGATCTAACTGCCGACGTCAACTCGATCTCGGTGGCGGGCGGGCTGGCGGCAGGCGCGAATTCCAATGATGACGAAGGACGCAATTTGCCCGACACCTCGGCCTACGGCCTAATCAGCCGCCATTTGACGGAGACTCGAGTGGCCGGCGCTCTGCTCGCCCCCATCATCGACATCCAAGCGCAAGCCTCGACAACCGACGCCCATGTGCTAGCCGTCGCGACGACATTCGGATTGTTTGGAGGCAGCCGCGCAAAGTCGAACCTGGACTTCGATGGCCGCACCAACGTGCAACTGGATCCAGGCGCCTTGATTGACGGTGATCAAGTCACGGTGGCTGCTCGCCACGGCAGCGACGACGATGCTCCCGACTCGACCATCAAGCTGCGTTCCAACGCCGCGGCGAGTTTCAACGGGCTGATCGGCGGCCGTCACGCCTTGGCCATTGCTGACTACACCCCCATCTCCAGCGTCACGATCAACCAGGGCGCCGAAGTGACGGGAGTGACCACCGTCATCGAAGCCACACAGCAAGTTGACCAGCTCGAACGAGTCGCATCCGAGTACTTCCTCACGCGGCCCAGGCCGGGCGACCAGGCAGGCGATTACACACCGCGCCGTGACATCTTGTTCGAGGGCCGGATCAACGTGGTTGGCCAGGCAAGCCCGACGCTCGTCGTCAACTCGGAAGGCGTGGTGACGCGGTTGACGAACATCGATGCCACGAGCGGCGGAGAATCGCTGGAGTACGGCAAGCAAGTCGCCGGCACATCGATTCATGTGGCGCCGATCCAATCCGACCTGTCGGGCGGGACGCTCCGCATCTTCGTCAACGATCCAGAGCTGCACGAAGGGGACAATGCCTTCTACCCCGGCATCGTGCGCGGCAACGCCGGCGTGGTCGATTTCCGGCACACCCACGAGCATGTCTCGATCATCAACTACTACGACACGGATCTGATCATCGAGCAGATCGAGCTCGCGGGCCTGACGGGCCCGTCTACGGGGAGCTTCTCCATCGCGGCGGACAACATCCCCGACGATCCCAATCTCGACTTTGGGACGCCACTGGGCGACAGCCAAGCCACGTTGGACTTCGACATTCGCCATTCGTTTGAAGGCGGCACAATCGAGATCCAGAATCTTGCGCCCCCCATGGATGACTCCAGCGCAAGTCGCACTGGCAGAAAAGTGCAGCTGATGGGAGTCGTCGACTCGCTGGGTGGATCGGTGGTGATCACGAACGAGCGAGGCAACATTGAGGCCGCCGATATCATCTCAACCAGCCACCTGCAACTACGCGCGGCCGGGGCGTTGGGCGACGAGAACGATCCATTGCGGCTCAATTTGGTCGAGACAGCCGAAAGTCAGATCGAATTTTCGGCAGAGGCCGGCGCCGACGCCTTTCTAGTGGCCCGGGGACTCTATCGCGATCCGAACAGCGATAAGACCGATCCCATCGTTGTTCAGGCCGATCGACTCTCCGCCGACGGAAACTTGCGGTTGGAAATGCTTGACAGCCTGCAGCAACAAGTCGCCACCTACACGAGCTTGGTCCACGTCTCCCTGCTGAATCCCGCTGGCCCGCATCCGGCGACCCATGCCCATGGGTCCGGCGACTTCTACAGCCACTTCGCGCCCGACCAAGGCCCGCAGCCGACGTCTACGGGATTGCCGGTCCCCGGCGACGCCGGCAAGCTCATCCCCAGCTTCTATCGGCTGGATGATGTCACGGTCGGCGGAAACCTCGTGATTCGGCAAGTCTCGGACCTGACTGATCCAACGCGGATTGATGTCACTGCCACGACCGACGTGCTGAAATTGGGATGGATCGAGGTTGCCGCCAGCGGCGACATTGACATCGCTGAGCGCGTTGGCGACCTGCGCGCCGCGACGATCGCATCGACCGCTGGAGACGTCATGTTGACGGCCGCCGATTCCCTGGTTGATGCACTGAATTTGCCCAACGCGAACGTGATCGGAAACTCGGTCACTCTCGCTGCGATCAACGGCGGCATCGGCGCAGCCGACAATCCATTGGAGCTGGATTCGGCCATCGATCGGGGCGACGTGCTGGCAACAGCCACCGGCAGCATTGTGATCACCGAAATCGCCGGGCCGTTGTGGCTAGAGCTAATTGAGTCATCCAACGGCGACGCCACGTTGACGACCAAGTCCGGAAGTATTCTGGATGCCAACACCACGGAGCCCTACGACATTCGCGCCAACGGCATCAACCTGGATGCCGCCGGCAACATTGGCACAGAGAACGATCCCCTGGAAATCGACTCGGCCTTTTCCGCGCCGGGACAACTCGACGCCCGCGCGGACGCGGGGGTCTACCTGGTGGAACGGAAGGGCGGGTTGACAGCCACTCGCGCCGTTGCGCTCGGCGGACACGTGCATCTCGACGTGCTCGACGCCTTCACGGACACCGAGAGCTTCCTGTTGCTACCGGCTGGCATTGTCTCTGCCACCGGCGACGTTCGTGTGCGGGCGGGCGACGACGTTACCTTCGATTCCGGCAGCCAACTGATCGCACTCGGGCAAGTGCTGCTCGAGGGCGACTTCGAGAACGCCGACGAGGGGCTTGGCGCCACGATCACGCTGGCTGGTGTCGTCAACACGCCAATGCTGAACGCCTACGGCAATGCCGACATCGACTTCTTCGAACTGCTGGGCACTGCTGACGACACGATCAACAACACGAAGCTCGTGGGCGGCGCTGCGGACGACCGCTTCTTCATCCAGTCGGGCGTCGGTACGCTCGACATCCAAGGCGGCGACGGCGCCGACCGCTACTACCTCTCGAGCGTCGCCTCCAAGGCCCTCTTTTCCTCCGATGGCTTTTTCGACCTGCACGAACCGGAAGCCGATCCCGCCGCGCCGCTGGCACTGCTGCGCGGCACGCTCGTCGAGATCAAAGCCGATGTGCAGATCACGCCCGGCGCCGGCGGGGCGGGTGAGTCCCGCGATGTCGTCTTTGTCGGCGCTGCAGG
>JAGQPF010000624.1 GCA_020426845.1 Planctomycetales bacterium | reverse complement strand
GTAGTAGTGCGGGCTGACGAACAGCGGGATGTCGAGTTGCTTCGCCAGCGAGAACAACTGGCCGATGTTCTCCACGGTACGGTTCTCGGTGACGTTCTGCCCGACGACGCCCCATGTCACGCCCTGTGGACTGAGGAAGTCGTTCTGGGGATCGGTGACGACGATGGCGACGTGACCCTTGCGGAGTTTGACTCCCGGTCGAGGGACGGCGGCATCGGGCTTGCGGCCACTGCCGTACACGATGGTCTGTTGAGTGGTGTTGGTTTCGGGCATGGTTTCAATCTCCTCGGTTTGAGTGACAGCCTGCAATACAGACAGGTCTGTATATTTCCTCGCAAAAAAAGAGACAGGTCGTCTGGGCTAATTTTTCTTAGGCTGGGCGACCAGCGCCAAGGCGGCGGCTCGGGCCACGTCAGCCGGTTTTGCTGACCGCTCCATGACAGCGGTGACGATGGCCCCTTCCACCATCAGGGAGATGGCAGGAGCGAGCGATTCCGCCGCCTTCGCGCCAGCACATTCGTTGATGATTTGCTTCTGCATTTCATGAAAGCGATCCTTATGTTGGGCGGCGAACTTCGAGCCTGCGTGGTTGGCATCTGCCAGTTCCGCACACGAATTGATGAACATACAACCTCGAAAGCCGGGACTCTTGAACCAATCTTTCAGGGCGGCGAAGAAGGCTTCCAGCCGGTTCATTCCCGCCTTGACGTGCTTCTGCATCCACTTCTCGAACAAGGCGTCGAACTTCTCCTCCCTGTATTGCAGCACGGCGAGGATCAGGTCGTCCTTCGAGGGGAAGTGGTTGTAAAGAGTCATTTTGGCCACTTCCGCCTCGGCGATGATCCGGTCGATCCCGACCGCCCGGACTCCTTCGGCATAGAACAACCGTTCGGCGGTCTCCACGATCCGCTGGCGAGCGTCAGATTTGCCGGTTCGTGCCTTGCTCATGCCGGAAGTATACAGACCTGTCTGTTTTGGCCAACCCGGCAGGCGGGATTTTCTCGGGCCACCACGGGAACGCAGTTTTTCTGAGTCATAGAGTTGCCGCCCTTCCCGCGGACCGCAGCGGCATTGCAGCCACCGGATCAGCCACCGTCCTTGGGGGCAACCTTCTCGGCTTCTTTTAATAAGTCGCCAAGATCGAGCCGCTGAGAAAACATGGCCAACTCGCCCTGCTGAGTCCGGGGCCACTCTTCCTGTGGTCGATCCCAATACAACTCGACCCCGTTGCCGTCTGGGTCACGCAAATAAATCGCCTCGCTGACGCCGTGGTCACTTGCCCCATCCAACGGGACACCTGCCTTCGCAAGTCGCCGAAACGCATCCGCCAATGCACGACGTGTCGGATACAAAATGGCCACATGGTATAAGCCCGTTGCTCCCGCTGGTGGCGGTGAACCTCCCAAGCTCTCCCAAGTGTTCAGCCCGATGTGGTGGTGATACCCGCCTGCCGAGACGAAGGCAGCCTGAGCTCCATAACGCTGCGTCAACTCAAAGCCGAGGACACCACAGT
>JAGQPF010000623.1 GCA_020426845.1 Planctomycetales bacterium | reverse complement strand
CGGCTACCTGCTGCGCGACGTGATCGACAAGATCAACGCCATCCACTTCAATTCCTCGGAGGAGATGCACACCCTCAGCCGTCTCTACGAGACCATGCTGCGCGAGATGCGCGACGCGGCGGGCGACTCCGGCGAGTTCTACACGCCGCGGCCGGTCATTCAGTTCATGGTGACCGTGACCGACCCGCGTCTAGGCGAGGTCGTGCTCGACCCCGCTTGCGGCACGGGCGGCTTCCTGTCCGAGGGGTTTGCCCACCTGGAATCGCAGTGCAACCGCGCCCAGGATCGCAAGGTCTTGCAGGAGCGGAGCATCCTGGGAGGCGAGGCCAAACCGCTCCCGTATATGCTCTCGCAGATGAACCTGCTGCTGCACGGCCTCGACGCGCCGGCGATCGAGTACGGCAACAGCTTGGCCGTGAAGATTACCGAGATCGGCGAGAAAGACCGCGTCGACGTCATCCTCACCAACCCGCCGTTCGGCGGCGAGGAGGAGGCCGGCATCCGTGGCAATTTTCCTGCGGACAAGCAGACCAGCGAAACCGCGCTGTTGTTCCTGCAGCTTATCATGCGGAAGCTGCGCAAGCCCAGCTCGTCGTCGCCCACGGGCGGCCGCGCCGCCATCGTCGTGCCCAATGGCACGCTGTTCGGCGACGGCGTCTGCGCTCGCATCAAGGAGGAGCTGCTCAAGGAGTTCAACCTCCACACGGTGGTGCGGCTCCCCAACGGCGTGTTCGCCCCCTACACGGCGATCCCCACGAACTTGTTGTTCTTCGACCGCTCCGGGCCGACCAAGGACATCTGGTACTACGAGCTCCCGTTGCCCGAGGGTCGACGCAGCTACACCAAGACCAAGCCGCTGGGGTTCGAAGAGTTCGCCGACTGCATCAAGTGGTTCCAGCTCAAGCGTCGCCGCGAGAACGACTTTGCCTGGCGGGTGTCGGCCGACGACGTGCTCCAGTACGACGACTCCGGCGCCCTGGTCGCCTGCAACCTCGACCTCAAGAACCCGAAGAGCGCCGAGGCGATGGAGCACCTGCCGCCCGAGCAATTGGCCGAAGACATCCTGGCCAAGGAGCGGCGGATCATCGAGATCATGGAAGAGATCAAGGCCGAACTGGCGGGAGGCGTGAAATGAGCGGCTCCGGCGCCATCACTCCGGCCGACTTCACCGGATTGCTGACTGACGTCAAAGGACGCATCCAGGCGTCCCAGACACGGGCCGTGCTGGCAGTCAGCGCCGAGCTCGTTCGCCTGTACTGGGACATCGGCCGGCTGATCGACCAGCGGCAGAAACAGGAAGGCTGGGGCGCCGCGGTGATCCCCCGGCTGTCGGCCGAGCTGCGGAACGAACTGCCGGAACTCAAGGGGTTTTCGGAGCGGAACATCAAGTCCATGGTGGCGTTCTTTCGGGAATACCCCGATCCGGCGGCAATTGTGCAACAAGCTGTGGCACAATTGGCAACGCCCCAGAATTTGCCACAACCTGTGGCCAAAACGAGGGCTGCCGGAAAAGTGCAACAGCCTGTTGCACAAATGGCCCCGGACTCCCTGCTGTGGCGAGTTCCGTGGGGCCACCATGTGCTGCTGATGGCCAAAGTAAAGGATCTCGACGCCCGCCGCTGGTACATGGAGCAGACGCTGGCCAACGGCTGGAGCCGCAACATCCTGACGGCGCAAATCCAGGCCAACGCCCATGCTCGGCACGGCCAGGCAGTGACCAACTTCGACCAATTGCTGCCCAGCCCTCAGTCGGACCTGGCGCAGCAGGCGCTCAAGGACCCCTACGTCTTCGACTTCCTCACGCTCACCGAACCGTTCCACGAGCGCGAGCTGGAAACCGAGCTGGTCCGACACCTGGAGAAGTTTTTGCTGGAACTCGGCCAGGGGTTCGCCTTCGTCGGTCGGCAGTACCGACTCTCGGTCAGCGACGAGGACTTCTACGTCGACCTGCTGTTCTACCACCTGCGGCTGCGGGCGTTCGTGGTGATCGACCTCAAGGTGGGGCCGTTCAAGCCCGAGTACGCCGGCAAGCTCAACTTCTACTGCAACGTGGTCAACGACCAGTTGCGGCACGCCGACGACCAGCCGACCATCGGCCTGATCCTGTGCCAGACCAAGGACAACGTGCTGGCCGAGTACGCCATCGCGGGCATCGACAAGCCGATCGGCATCTCCAGCTACGAGCTGACCCGCGCCCTGCCGGACAACCTGCAGTCCGCGCTGCCAACGGTCGAACAGATCGAAGCCGAACTGCAAGGCGCCGACGCGGCGGCCAAGCCTGCGAAGAAGCCACGCAAGGAGGCGGACAAATGAGCACGAATGGATGGCCGATGACGCCGCTTGTGGAAATCGTTGACCCGGTACAGCGCCGCGTTGAAGTTCTGCCGGGGCAGTCG
>JAGQPF010000622.1 GCA_020426845.1 Planctomycetales bacterium | reverse complement strand
GCCACCAGCTTTCGATCCCCAACACCTACACGCAGATCATCATCGGCTGCATCATTATCGTGGCAGTCGTGGTCGATCAGTTGCGACACGGCTCGCCCGAGTGGCTATTCCGGCTGCTGTCTAGCGGAGCCGGTGACGGGGACGGAGGCTAGGAGAACGAACTCGCGAAGTTAGGTCACACTTCGCCGGGAACGATTTGAGCGGCTGCACGCTTCCTTAATCTCTCACGGAGTCCCAAGACACGGAGTTGGATTCAGAAAGGCGTTGTGGATCCGAATGAATCACAAAGCAAACTCGACACCGAAATCCTCCGTGTCTCCGTGCCTCTGTGAGACATTCTTCCTTGGAGAAAGAACATCGCGGAGATGTTGACTCGAAGCGGCCTGCGGCTTGAGCGTCTGCACGCCTCTCTTAATCTCTCACGGAGACACAAAGACACGGAGTTGGATTCAGAAAGGCGTTGTGGATCCAAATGAATCACAAAGCAACCTCGACACCGAAATCCTCCGTGTCTCTGTGAGACATTCTTCCTTGGAGAAAGAATGGCGCAACCTACTGAACGCGGTTCAGCAGTGGCTCGCCGCGCAACCCGCGCATTAGATTCTCGACCGACATCTCCGCCATCCGACGGCGAGTTTGCTCGGTAGCGCTGCCCAAATGCGGAGCAATCACGACGTTGTCGAGCCGCAGCAGCGGGTGATCGCGAGGCAGCGGCTCGGGGTCGGTGACATCCAGCCCCGCCGCGTAGATGCGGCGGCTCTGCAAAGCCTCCGTGATTGCGGCCGTGTCAATCACCGGCCCGCGGGCGATGTTGACAACGATTGCCGTCGGCTTCATCCGCTGCAATTCGGCGGCGCCGATCATCCCGGTCGTCGCCTCCGTCAACGGCACACAGAGCATGAGATAGTCGACCTCGGCCAGCAGTTCGTCGAGCGGCAGATAATGCACGCCGAGTGACTGCTCGATATCCTCTCGGCGCCGACGGTTGTGGTAGCTGACTCGCATGTCGAACCCTGCGGCCCGTCTCGCCACTTGCTCGCCGATGCGGCCCATTCCGACGATGCCCAGATGGGCGCCGTGCACTTCCTGGCCGAGCATGTAGCCCGGATCGTAGGCCGTGAATTCGGGGCCTCGCGCGTATTGATCGCCGGCGACGATGCGCCGCGCCGCTGCCAGCAACAGCGCAAACCCCATATCCGCCGTGGCGCCGTTGAGAATCCCCGGCGTGTTGCCAACGGGGATCTCTCGGGCCGCCGCATCGGCGATCGAGATGTGGTCCACGCCAACACCGTAGTTGCTGATCACTCGCACGCCCGGCATGCGGTCCAGCATTTCGCCGTTGAGCGTCGGATGGCCATAGGTGTAAACACCGTCGGCCGCGCCGCCTTCCAGTGCGACGGACCAGGGCAACAGCTCAACACGCCCTCCCAGCAACTCCGTGACCGTGGCATCCAGCGGACCGTCCGCGACAACGCGAGGAATTCCGTTCACGATTCAGGGCGCCCCAACCAAGATATTGCTGGTGATAAACGCTTTTTGAGCAGCCGATAGATTGCTCTGCAAGCTGCTGAGTCCCTCGAGCTTGGCGGCCATTAATGCGGCGTCGGCCTTGCCCATCATGCCGCCGGCGGCGGGGAGCTTTCGTTCATCGAGCCGCTTGGCCGTCTTGAGCATGTCCAGCTGCATGGCAATCGCCAATCGCTTGGCAGTCGCATCGGCCTGCAGCCGCAGTTGCGCAGAGAGCATGTTCGCCAACCCCTGCAACTGCGGAGGATTCAAGGTCTGCAAAAATCCTTGCTTACGCTCCGCCTCTTTGCTGTCGGGATCCGTCAGCTGCTTGGCTGACAGCGTGGGCACATTCTGGCTCGCGGCGCCGGTAAGGTACAAGCAACATCGCTCGGCAAACGCCAACAGCAATGTCACCTGCTCGTCGGGCATTCGGCTGGTCGCTTCCCGCACGCGGACCACACTGGGATTCTCCAGGCTGCCCGAGTCGGGCGTGCGCCGCAACAGCAGTTGGTATTCGACCTGATCGTCCGTCATTGTCTCGCGAATCTTGGCGAAAGTGCGGGCTTGAGCAAGTCCCATTCGCACCTCGAGCTCGCCGAGCTCCTCGCCGATCTTTTGAAGCTCCAGCTCCATCGCCCGAGTTGGCCGGGCTTGTGCTTTCAGTTCCTCGAACTTGGCGAAAAACTGTTTGAATTTGCCCTGAAACTCCAGCACCATCGGCATCTGCTCATTGGTCAACAACAAAAGTTGGCGGCGGTGATCGTTGCTCAGTCCACCTAGCACGTAGTACCCGAATTGACCGGGAATCGGCGGGGTGGCGTCGACCGCGTCGTCAGGCGGATTTCGCAAAACCACTTTGCCGAAAAAGTTTCCCGGATCCACCGAAGCGGTGGGATACTTTTTCGTCAGGTAGTCAATCACGTCGTCGAGCAAGCGGTCAAAGGCGCCGAGTTGTGCTCGAGGAATATTGCTCAACGCCCCCGGCAGCCGGCCGTTCCCGCCACGTCCTCGGTTCCGCTGGGCGTGGGCAGGTCGTGCGACAGTGCAAACCAGCATCGCGACGATGAGAAGCAGCCAGGCGATGGAGTTTCGCTTGGTCGCGCGACGGCACGCCGGATGGAATGACATGGAATTCATATCGACTCAGGGTTTCAGTACTTCCGATCGCCTCTGGGGCGAGGGTGGGCACGGTTGAGCTCGCTTCGACGGTCCACCGGGCCTCACAAGAGTCGCCTGCGATGGAGGCCCCACCGGCCAGGTGTTTTTCAACATGCCGCTACCGTGTATTCTACTTGACGCGCTTTCCAAGCGTCCAGACAAACGTCAGCTTGGACGGCCGCCTCCACCACCATTATTCGCCTCTCGCTGTCCACCCTATTGCTGCAAATTGCATGACGCGCATCCAACGAGTTACCGTACGCGACATTCGGTTCCCCACTTCCGACGATTTGCACGGGTCGGACGCGATCCATGTCGACCCGGACTACAGCTGCGCGTATGTGACACTGGAGACCGACGTGCCGGGCCTAGAGGGGCACGGAATCACCTTCACGCTGGGCCGCGGCACCGAGCTTTGCGTCGCGGCGCTCAACACGCTGAAGCGATTTGTCGAGGGCCGCGAGCTGGAGGACATCACCGCTGACTTCGGCGCATTCTGGCACGAGCTCTGCAACGAGTCGCAGCTGCGCTGGCTTGGACCGGAACGCGGACTGATCCACATGTCCGTCGCCGCCCTAATCAACGCGCTCTGGGACCTGCTGGCGAAGCAAGCGGGCAAGCCAGTCTGGAAGTTGTTGGCTGACATGTCTCCCGAGGAAATTGTGCGGGCCATCGATTTCCACCACATCACCGATGCATTGACACCGACTGAAGCCCTCTCGATGCTGCGGCAGCACGAATCGACCAAGCTGCTGCGCGAGCAAGAGCTGCTCGAGATCGGCCTTCCCAGCTACACCTCGAGCGCCGGCTGGATGGGCTACAGCGACGAGTATCGACGCAAACTGTGCCAAAAGTATCTCGCCGACGGCTTTCAATGGTTCAAGATGAAAGTCGGCGCCGATCTCGACGACGACCTGCATCGCGCCGCCATCATTCGCGAGGAGATCGGCGACGACTGCAAGTTGATGATGGACGCCAACCAGGTGTGGGACGTTGACGAAGCGATTCGGCAGATGGATGTCCTGAAGCAGTTTCGCCCCGTTTGGATTGAGGAGCCAACGTCTCCCGACGATGTGCTCGGCCACGCTCGCATCGCCAAGGCCGTCGCGCCGATCGCCGTGGCGACGGGCGAGTGCCTCTCCAATCGCATCATGTTCAAGCAGTTTCTGCAGGCCGGCGCGATGCAGTTTTGCCAGATCGACTCCTGCCGCGTCGGCGGCGTCAATGAATTGCTGGCGATCATGCTGATGGCGGCCAAATTCGGCGTGCCGGTCTGCCCACACGCCGGCGGCGTCGGACTTTGCAACTATGTGCAACACCTCTCGGCATTCAACTACATCGCCATCTCGCCGTCGCTCGAGAACGTCGTCGTGGAGTTCTCCGACCACCTGCATGAGCATTTTGTCGACCGGCTGCGAGTCGAGCGCTCGCGCTATCGACTGCCGACGCTCCCGGGCTACAGCATCACCATGCACGACGCGTCACTTCAAGACCACGAATTTCCCACCGGCCGCGTGTGGCAAAGCCGCGTGCGCGGGGCATGAAGGCACTTCAGCGACTCCATGCCTGGGCTGAGCGAGCCGACACGCTCCTCGGCGCGGGTGACGGCCTTCGCGTGGGCGAGATGATTTGCTGCGCCGCGGCGGAGCTCAGCCGGTGGCGTTTGAGGCCAGCCCACCTCCCTGCACCGACGCAGTCCCAACCGCTGCCCCAACCGCTGCCCCACTACGAAGCACGCTGGGTGATGCGACTCGCCGACGCCTCCGAACGGCCGGCTTTGGCCGTGGCATTGTCCGTCAACGGCTTCGACTTGGACCAACTTGCGTTGGCTCCCCCGGCGACGGACGACTCCGGCAACTTGCTGCGCAAGTTTCGGGATTCACTGTTTGGCGCGGCCGCGCTTGCCGAATTGCAGGAGTTGACCATAGAAGCGGCCGAATGGCTGGATGCGCAATCCGCCGAGCCCGGCGAGCCCGATTCGGAAACCAATCTTTACGAGACCTACGTTGAGGCGAGCCGCCCGTCCAAACGCAAGAGTCACGGCATCTACTATACGCCGCCCGCCATCTGCGACTTCATCGTCGCGCAAGCCCAAGTCAAACTGCTGGAGTTGGGCTTTGCCGAAGGGCTGCTGGACACCCGAACCTGGTCCCAATGGGCGCGCGAAACCGGCGGCGACATTCCCGCATCGTGCCTCCCTCATCGGCCGGCCGTACAGATACTCGACCCCGCCGCGGGCGGCGGCGCCTTTTTGGCCGCCGTCGTGCGGCTCTGTCACGACCAATGGATGCGGCGACCGACGCACGACAAAAACCAAAGTGGCGCCAACACGGACGGCTGGACGGCGGAACTCGATCGGCTGCTCCCTCGTCTAGCGGCCAACGAAGTGATCCCAACCGCATCGCTCATCGGCCGGATGCGTCTGCTCAGGCAGTTGCTGGAGCTCGGATATCGCCCGCACGACGCCACACGACTGGAATGGACCACGGTGGATACGCTGGCCCAGGAGCAGGAGCCGCGCACCGCACATCGCGGTCCACCGACGGTGATTCTCGGCAACCCTCCCTATCGTAGTGTCGCCGAGATGTCAGGCGCCTGGGGAGAACAGCTCATTCGTGGCCGCGGAGTCGGCCCCGCCGGTGTCAGCTACTTCGACGTCAACGGCGAGCCGCTTGGCGAGAGAAAAGTCTGGCTCAATGACTCCTATGTGCGTTTCCTCCGCTGGGCCCAATGGCGCATCGATGTGGCAGGCTGGGGTGTAGTGTCGCTGGTGCTAAACCACGGCTTGCTCGACAACGTCACTTTCCGTGGCGCCCGGCAAAAACTCTGCGACTCGTTTACGGAGATCGACATCGTCGATATGCATGGCAGCAAGAAGGCGCGCGAAAGGGCGCCGGACGGCGCCGCGGACGAGAACGTATTCGGCATCTCCACGGGGGTGGCCGTGGTCACGCTGCAGAAGCAACATCTCCGCTGCGGCCTCCGCGCTAGGCGCCGAGACCTGTGGGGCGTCGCATCCGCAAAACTGAACACCTTGCGGGACTGGACTGCGGAGCTACTGGCGAGCGAAGCACCGGCACTTGCGGGCGGACAGGTTGACTGTGAGCCGCCGGAGTACCTGTTTCGGAGAGATCCCCGGCCACACGCTCCCGAGTATCTCGAAGCGCCCCGATTGCCCGAGTTGATGCCGCTTTATTCAACCGCCCCGGTCACGGCGCGAGATCGGTTTGTCGTCGACCGCTCACGAGAGGCCTTGCTGGAGCGAATGCGACAATTCGGGGATCTGTCGATCCCCGACGACGTCATCCGTGCGCGATACTTTCAGCGCGGGCGATCGGCCAAGTACCCTCCCGGCGACACCCGTGGTTGGCGATTGCAGCAAGCCCGGCAACGGATGGCGGAATGGATCCGATCCGAAGCGGACTGGACCCGCCACATCCACCGTTGCCTGTACCGACCCTTCGACTGGCGCCATGTGTTCTGGAGCGAATGGATGATCGACTGGCCGCGTCCCGAGCTGACTCGGCATTTCACCGAGGCAGATTCCGCCAACGTGGCGATCATCGCGCGACGCCAAATGTTGCCATCGAGACCCTGCGACTACTTCTGGGCCACCTCGGTCATCGCCCTCGATGGCGTCATCCGCTCCGACAACCGCGGCAGCGAGTCCCTGTTTCCACTATGGCGATTCGAGCAAGACGGCCGACGTGCCAACTTCGACGAGCACTGGGCCGCCGCCTATGCGAAGCGAGCCGGACTGCGGTGGTCCGCCGATCTCGAAGTAGGTGACTTGATCGACACGCTCGGCCCGCTCGACCTGTTCCACTATCTCTACGGCATGTTTTTTCATCCGGAATATCGAATTCGGTATGCCGAACATCTGCGGCGCGATTTTCCTCGCGTGCCGTTTGCGCCACGGGAGACCTTCCAAGCCATCGCCGAGTCCGGCCGCCGGCTGCTTGAAATTCACTGCCAAACCAAACCGGCCCCGGCCGCACCTTTGCTCGACGCATCCACGGCGCCAAGCTGCGACTCAGTGCCCGAGGAGGTGTGGGCATTTCACGTCGGCGGCCATCAAGTGGCGCCTAAGTGGCTGCGAAGCCAAACCGCGGGCGCCTCCGATGAGGCGAACGTTGCCGAATTACGCAGGGAGTTTTCGGTGCTGGCCGGCCAGATTCAGGCCACACTTGAAGCACAGCGACAACTCGGAAAAATCGCCTTGCCGTAGTGCAGGCTGCCAGCCTGCAACGGGTGCGATCCGGCTGGTGCGCCAAGTCGCGGGAGTTTCTTCGTTGGTTCCGCGCATTTGAGCGAGGAGTTGGCCATGAGGAGGAATTGAGGTAGTCAAAAAGAGGCGCCCTTCCTGACAATGTGGT
>JAGQPF010000621.1 GCA_020426845.1 Planctomycetales bacterium | reverse complement strand
GATGGACCAGTCCGGCAGCACAAACACCTTCCGCAGCTCGCGGAGCATCAGCGCATTGATCTCCTCGCTGTCGAACGGGGTCACCCGGTCGCCATACTCATGCGAGTCGCCGAGAATCACGTGGCCCTCGTCGTCCTGCGAGGCCATGACGTGGATGCCGTGCTCATCCAGCTCGGGCGCCTCGGCAGCAATCCGCCGCCTCACTTCACCCAACGTTGGGCAGCAGGTGAAATTCGCATAGTGCCTCAGCGTCAGGCCGCTGGCCAGATGCGTGCCGAGCCGCCAGCCGCCGATCTGGGGACGCGTCCGCAGCATCTGCAGTTTGCAGCGCCGCATGCCGGACTCGGCAAAGTGATCGGGGAACAAGGTCTCAAAGTCAGCGCCGGAGCAAACCACAACGCGATCAAACACTCGATCCGCACGCTCTCCCGCCAGTCGCAAGCGCACTTGGCAGTCGCCCTGGGGCTCGACCACCGTCACCGCGCGTCCGAGCGCCATCTCCACTCCCTGCGTGCTCAGCCAGCCCGCCAAGGCTGCAGAGGCCTGTCGAGGATTGACGCCAAGCTCGATCGCGCTCCAGAGGCCGCCTCGCAATCCCTCCGCATTCGCCGCCGGCGTGCGCTGCGAAACCTCGGCCGGTGAGAGCAGCTCGCACGCGTGACCATGCTGCGGCGCCAGCTCTTCAAACTCGCGGAGCACCTGCAGTTCATCCTCCTGATGTGCCAGATGCAGCGAACCACAGGTCGTCACCCATACGCGAGCTGCGGCAGCGGCCTGCAGCCAACGCTCGCGGCTCAGCCGAGCGACCTCGGCCAGCGGACCACCTGCCTGCCCGATCGGCCAGACCATGCCGAAATTTCTCACCGAAGCGCCACTAGCGCGGCGGTCGCGTTCAAAGACCGTGACACGATGGCCACGTTGCCGAGCCGACCAGGCATGCGCGAGCCCCAGGATGCCGGCGCCGACGATGGCGACCGAGGTGGATTCGGGTGCGGAGGTCGCGGTCATGCGGAAGGGCCACGGAAGTGGGAGAAAACGTTCCGTGTAGCGAGTACACGAGGATGGTTTGAGTGGGGGTGGATTATAGCCGATCGCGTCGCCCCCAGAGTTGAAAGCCGAGGCTCGATGACTGGTGGCCTAATCGCCTTGCGCAGGTCAAAATGTGTTGGCCGCCGATGCTTCTCGGCATTCAGACGGCGAATGGGCGGCATACGGACAGCGAATGGACAGCGACTGAGCCATCGCAGAGAGTGACATGAAGCAATCGAAACCGACGCCGGAGTTCCACGGCGCCGCGACAGCCGTCTGGGCCGTGATCGCGGCGTTCGGTGCCTACTTCTGTATGTACGGATTTCGCAAGCCGTTCACTGTCGCCGAGTACCAGGGGCTCCACGCCTGGAACTGGGAGTTCAAGGTGGCTGCCGTCAGCGCCCAAACACTGGGCTACATGCTCTCGAAGTTCATCGGCATCAAAGTCATCTCGGAGCTCGATCCCCGACGCCGCGCCGCGATGATCCTGAAGTTGATCGTGGTGGCCGAATTGGCGCTGGTCGGCTTCGGCATGGCGCCGGCGCCATGGAACGTGGCGTTGTTGTTTCTCAACGGGCTGCCGTTGGGCATGGTGTTTGGCCTGGTGCTGGGATTTCTCGAAGGCCGTCGTCTCACCGAAGCGATGGCCGCCGGACTGTGCGCCAGCTTCATCCTGGCCGACGGCGTGGTGAAGTCGGTGGGCAAATGGCTGCTCGGCCTGGGCGTCACGGAATTCTGGATGCCCGCTGCCGCGGGGCTGGTGTTTCTGCTGCCGCTGGCGGGGTTTGTGTGGATGCTGATGCACGTGCCGGCGCCCAGCCAGGAAGACGTCGCATTGCGATCGGCTCGCGGCACGATGCGAGTCGAACAACGGCAGCAGCTATTGTCCCGCTACTGGCGTGGCCTCGCGCCGTTGCTGCTGATGTACCTGGTGATCACGATCATTCGCAGCATTCGCGCCGACTTCGCCCCGGAGATCTGGAGCGACCTGGGGGTGACGACAGCGCCAAGCCTGTTCGCTCGCTCGGAATTCTTGGTGGCCGTCGGCGTGCTGTTGGTCAACGGCTCCAGTGTGTTGATCCGAGACAACCGCTTGGCCTTTCTCACTTCGCTGTGGACCGGCCTGGCGGGCATGGTGTTGGTGGCGGCGGCGTTGCTCGCTCGGCCTTGGGGACTGCCGCCGTTTGTGTTCATGGTGAGCATTGGGCTGGGGCTGTACCTGCCCTATGTGGCGATGCACACGACGGTGTTCGAGCGGATGATGGCGATGACTCGCGAGCATGGCAACATCGCGTTTCTGATGTATGTGGCCGACTCGATCGGCTACCTCGGCTACGTCGCTCTGATCATGACCAAGCAGTACTGGAAGCTCGAAAGCGGCCACCTGAGCCTGTTTGTGACGACCTCCTGGATCGCTGTCGGATTGACGGCCGCCTCGCTGCTGGCGGCGTGGCTCTACTTCGCTCGGCTGCCCGTGGCGACGACGTCCGCCGCGGCGCCCGCCGAGGCTGCGGGAGAGGCGACATGAGCATGTCACTTGCGGCCGTGTATGAAGGCCGCCCCGGACAATTGGCTTTGCGCGAGCTGCCGGCGCCGGAGTTGCGCGACGGCGAGGTGCTGGTCGAGGTGCTCGGCTGCACGCTTTGCGGCAGCGACTTGCATACGATCCACGGCCGCCGCGAGACGGGCACTCCCGTGGTGCTCGGCCACGAAATCGTGGGCCGCGTGCGTTCGTCGGCAGGCGCCGTGCGCGACATTGCCGGCGCCGAGCTGCGGACCGGCGACCGCGTGACCTGGTCGATCGCGAGCTCCTGCGGCCAGTGCTTCTACTGCCAGCGAGACTTGCCGCAAAAGTGCCTCACGCTGTTCAAGTACGGGCACCGTTCGGGGAGCGAGAGCGCCGCTGCCGAACTCCGCGGGGGACTTGCCGAGCTCTGCCTGCTCGACGCGCGGGCCGCGATCTTGCGGTTGCCCGAGGACCTATCGCTGGAGTCCGCCTGCCCCGCCAACTGCGCCACGGCCACGGTTGCCGCCGCGTTGGAGGCCGCCGCCGCAGCGCTTAGCCCTGCCATGAACGACTGGACGGGGCGCCAAGTTGTTGTCACTGGCGCCGGGATGCTCGGGCTGACCGCCGCCGCCATGTTGCGGTGGCGAGGCGCCGAGGTCTGGAACATCGAGCCCGCCGCGCCGCGCCGCGAGTGGGCCGCCCGGCTCGGCGCCAACCCGCTCACTCCCGCAGAGGCGCCCGCGGCGCTGGCCCGGCTGAACGAGGGACACGGCGCCGACGCGGTGTTCGAGATGACCGGCGCACCCGAGGCCTGGCAGCTCGCCTGGCCCGCCTTGCGGCTCGGCGGAGTCGCGGTGCATGTCGGCGCCGTCTTTCCCACCGCCGCCTGGCCGCTGCCGCTCGAACAGCTGGTGCGGCGACAGGCGACGCTCCGCGGCGTCCACAACTACGCCCCCCGCCACCTGCTCGCTGCCGTCGAGTTTCTCAAGCACAACGACGCCCTCATGAAACCTTTGGTGACAACCTGGCTCCCGCTGCGCGAAGCCAACGAGGCCCTCGAGGCCGCCAGCGACCCTGTCAACGTTCGCGTGGGCGTCAGGCCGACGACCGGCAATCGCTGACCGCGGTTGGCGTGGCAATCAATCGAGAACTACGAGCGCAAAAGCCCCGCCAGGGGCGACAGACGTTAGCCACGGGCGCAAGCCGGCGCAAGCCCGTGGAATCGCGCAACCGCAAAGAACGTCGCGAAAACCCCGATGGAAGCGTCAACCTCCGGACGCGCTCAAGCGAAACACAGTTACGGCGTTCAGGTCGCGAACAATCACGTCTTCTCCACTCACGGCAAGGTGCGCCCACGCTTCCTCGTCGCTCACTTTGCGCTCATCAAGGACTTTGAACTCCTGCGGACTGGCCTTGAGCAACAACAAAATCCCACGCTCGTCCAAGGCGAGGATTCGATCCTTCTGCGCAATCATGCTGCAATACTTGCCGTAAGGGTCGGACGTCCAAGTTCGCTCGCCAGTCTGCAGGTTGATGCAGGTAAAGCGTCGATTCTGCAGATGCAGATATGCGTGCCCGTCGACGACGACCGGAGTGGACATGTAGCCCGCCGCATTGCACTTCCAACTCTCAGAGCTGGCGAATTTGCCATCAGAGTTGGATACGGTGAATAGCCAAGAACTGTTTTGATACGAGCTGGTAAAGATGCCGTCGCCGAATGGGACCGGAGTCAAAATGTTCATGCCGCGAAAGTTCGGCACCTCTCGCTCCCAAAGCACGCTGCCGTCGTCCGGATCGACTCCGGCCAGTTTCAGACGGGTTTGCACGAGCAACTGACGTTTGCCGGCCACCGTTGCGACGACAGGAGAGGAAAAGGCGCTGCCCATCATGCCGCCGTTGTCGACCAAGGTGCGCCAAATGACCTTGCCCGTTGCTTTGTCCAGCTTCAGGAATGCTCCTCCCGCCTGGACATAAAGCCATTCGCCGTCGAGCAAGGGCGAGCTGGCGAAACCGAACGTGGGCAACGGCGTCTTGTATTGCTCGACAAAGTCGACACGCCATTTCTCCTTGCCCGTCTGAGCATCCAGAGCCACCAGGACGTCGCGCATCCCGGCCACAAACAGCGTGCTGCCGTCGAACGCGGGCGTCGCTCGAATCCAACTGCCATTCGACGCGGCGAAGAACGGGACGGTCATGGCACCGGGCCAATGCGTTCGCCAAAGCTCCTTTCCGGAGCGGCGATCCAGCGCTATTGCCAGCTCGGTCTCCTTGTTCTCCGTACCGGTGACAAACACAGCCTCGTCGGAGACAACCGGTCCCGAGTAACTTGGCGGCAGCGCAACGCTCCAAATTTTCCGTAACGCGGTGTCGCTCAAGGACGACGGCCAATCGGCGCCCTGGACAACGCCATCCCGTTGCGGTCCGCGCCACTGATTCCAGCCCGACGAATCATCTTGCCCCATCAGCAGTGCCGGGCCGACAACCGCGATGATCGCAACCAACGCTCCACGCCGCGATCGGAGGATGCGGTTCGAATCCGCCATTGGCAAACCGGACTCGCCTGCAGATTCGGAGTTATACGCCGGCATCAATTTGATCCTTTCCGGTTGGAAGCACTCGGCAGATTTAAGACCATCCATCGTCGCAAGCAAGCTTGATTTTTAGCGGGAATGGCCTGGCCTCGACCGCGAGCCAGTTTTTGTCCTGAATGAACCGCTGGCCCGCCAGAGAATTAACAACCGAGGAGACGAAGCCTTACTCGCCGTAACTAGGGGGCAAAGCTAAGCGTCGCCCCAGGTGGCTGGGTGGACGACGTTGGGGGTTTGAAGGCCATAGGCCTTCCTCACCGCAGCCTGGGTCAGAGCGAAGCGCCGGCCAGGTGGGGACCGCCTCAATTCGATCAGGCGCGGAGCCATGCATTTCATGAAGGCTGAAGGCCTTCTTCACCCGGGGCCCAGCGAAGCGCCGCCCTGGGTATCACCGCCCCAAACAACCGTGAAGGCTGAAGGCCTTCTTCAACGTAGCCCGGGTCAGAGCGAAGCGCCGGCCCGGGTTGGCCGTCCGGGCCGCATCAATCCCATCTCTCTCGCGGAGCCAACCACACATCCAATGAAGGCTGAAGGCCTTCTTCAACGTAGCCCGGTCAGAGCGGAGCGCCGGCCCGGGTGGGCCGTCCTTCAGCGTAGCCCGGGTCAGAGCGAAGCGCCAAACCGGGTGGGCCGTCCGGGACCGCCTCAGTCCTATCTCTCGCGGAGCCAACCACACACATTCAATGAAGGCTGAAGGCCTTCTTTCAGGAGAGCGTCGTCTGCGCCAAG
>JAGQPF010000620.1 GCA_020426845.1 Planctomycetales bacterium | reverse complement strand
GCCGAACGGCAGCAGGTTCGGAATCAGCGCGGCCAACGCGAGCCGCAACGAGCGGAAGATCACCGCGAGGCTGACAAAGATCAGACCCGCCGCCAGCAGCAGGCTGCTGGTCAGCTCGGCGATCATGTGATTGCCGGTGCGATAGGATACGGCCGTGGTGCCGGTGACCGTGAACACCCAACCCGGATGCAGCCGCTGCAGCTCGCCGAGCCGCGCCTCCAGTCGATCCAGCTCGGGCAACGCCGCCGCGGCGCCCACGTCTCGCATGCTCGCCCGCACGATGGCGCTGCCGCTGTCAAAATGCACGAGCCCCGCCGTCGCCTCCTCGGGGATCTCGTCAAACGTCTCCAACTGCTCCTCCAACGTTCCGTGCTCCGTCGGCAGCGTCTCCAGCAACGTCGCCAGCGACACGGGCTTTGAGGTGAAGCTCAGCTGCGCCACTTCGGACTCGACGGCGCGAAGCGTGTCCACGACTTCCTTCGCGGTCGCGTCGTCCGACCATTGAACCATCACTTGCGCCTGCAAGGCGCCGCCCAGTTGTTGCTCGGTGGCGGCCAGGACGCGAGCCGCGTCGCTATTTTGCGGCAGGAACTCTCCCGCGCGATTGTCCGCTCGCAAACTCAGCCAGCAGGGCAGCAGCGCGGCGGTCGCCACGGCGCCGGCGACAGCCAACACGCGATGCCGGCCGTCCACCAAGCGAGCGAGCCAAGCGGCAAAACGGCTGCCCGGCTCGCGCAGACCTAAGCGCCGGCCCAGAGGCGTGGTCGCCAGTAGCGGCGCGGAAAGCATGACGGTGACAAAGTTCATCGCCGTGCCGATCGCGCAGGCGATGCCGAACGTACGCACCGCCTCCAGCGGCGTCAGCATCAGCGTGGCAAACCCCATCGATGTGGTCAGCGAGGTCAGGCCGCATGGCACCCACATCTCGCTGAAGGTGTTCATCGCCGCCTCTTGGTGCGAGCGGCCGCGCCGCAGCTCGTCCTGAATATGAAACAGCAAGTGCACCGAGTCCGTCATGCCGACGACAAACACCAACGGCGGAACGATCGACGTGATCGGCGTGATCGGGATACCAAGCCAACCGAGCAATCCCATCGTGCAGATCAGCCCCAGCACCGGTCCAATCCCCGAGATCAACAGCGCCGACCAGCTGCGATAGAAGGCCAACGCGGCCAGCGATGACAACACGAGCGTGGCAATGGCGAAGGTCGGCTGGCTGCGCTGAATGTGCTCGGTCATATCGCTGCGCAGCGCGGGCACGCCCGTAACGCCGATCTGCAACTGATGCTCGCGAGCCACCTCATCGATCGCCGCGCGAACTCGCTGCAACCGCGGCTGCAGCACAGCCATGCTGGAAATGTCGCCCGACAGGGTCGCGATCATCACCGACGTGCGGCCGTCTGCGGACAACACTTGCCCTTGAACGAGCGGATGCGCCGCGGCCTCGGCTCGAGCGCGCTCAAGCCTCTGCTCGTCGGCGTCACCGGCCGGGATCAACGGCAGAATGTAGCGTCCCACCTTGCGATCGCCGCGAGCGTCCAGAATCGAACGCACGCGAGCGATCTCGGGCAGCTGCTCAAGCCGATCGACCGTCGCCCGCAAACCGGCGATGCCACGCTCGTCGATCAAGTGGCTAGGAGATTCAATCAGCAACAGCAGATCGTTGTCGTCGGCGCCGAAGCGAGCTTGCAGCATCTCCAGCTGCCGGTAGTCGTCGTTCTGAGAGCGGAACAGGTCGCGGAGCCGGTCGTCGACCCGCAACTCCTTGAGGCCGGCGCCGCAGACCAAGGTCAGCAGACCGAGAAGCAGAAACACCACTCGACGCGATCTCGTCAACAGAGCTGGCCAAGGCATAAATCACCTTTTGAACGGCATGGACGGTTTCCCCGCGAGGCCGCGAACGCGGTGCCTCGAGAAGAAAAGCGAAAACGCGGCGATCCTGTTACAAGCGCCCCCGCGGCTGCAAACCACGGGCCTCCATCGCAATCGATGCTGTGCTATCGGCGCCCCCGCCCGCCCGATTTGGGCGAGACGGCGAGCCATGAACGGTTAGGGGAGAACTCCCCACCTTTGCGGATTGGGGAATTGCCTTTCCCGTTTTCCTTAAGATCTAGGGAAAAACAACTTCCCGAATTGCGGATTGGCACTTCAAAAGCCAATCCGCCGGGGGAATTTGTTTTTCCCGTCATCCTGCGACTCAAAAACTCCCGTCCGGCAGGCGAAGCCGGAAGATGAGAAGGGACCGGTGAACGAGGGTCTTTGAGCCAACGATGCGGAGCTGCCTCTGACTGCAACTGCTCGCGTCGCGATATCCATGCTACTGGCTGCGGCAGCGCAATTCCCGTAAAAAATTGCGCCTTTTTGCACAGCCACCATGGCGAGGGTGAAAAAGAGCCCATAACGCCTGTGGCGTTGGCTATTTCTTCTTCACGAGGGGCAAATCAATCCCCCAGACGGGGCCGCGCGTGTTGTTGCGTTTGATGGGATTCTGGCGAGCCATCGCTTTCGCGGCGGGGGTTGCCTCGACATTGCGGAACGAGCCTTTGTTCGCTTCGGCAATCGCCGTCAGCTGTTTCCGGCCTCGTTCGTCCACCTGCATGCCGACGGTGTGAATCACGACGCGGCGGTTGTGCGGCGCGGTGAGCATGTTCGCCGTGTCATCGGTGAAGGCTCCGTCGCCGAGGATGTAGATCGCGTCGGGGCGCAGCGACAACGCTTTCTCCATCGCCTCGCGACCTTTCGTGCGCAGGCACATTTCAACGGTGTACAGCCAGGCCCGCAGCCGCGCCTTGTTCTCCGGCGTCGCCTTGACCAAGTCGTAAGCTGGTTGCGGGTGAAACAACGGATAGGCGACGTCGCTAAAGAAGATCACGTAAAAACGCTGATTGGGTCCGAGCGTGTCGATGGTGCGCACCAACTCGTTCATCACCGTCTCGAACTTGCCGCTGCCCATGCTGTTGGAGTTGTCGACGACAAACACGAAGCGGCTGCCCACCGACTTGGCGCCGAAAAACGTGGCCGCCGCTTTCAATCCATCGCCGACGTCCGACATGCCCTGGCCGTCTTTGCCAAACAGTGCGCCGATCTCTCCCACTGTCGTGG
>JAGQPF010000619.1 GCA_020426845.1 Planctomycetales bacterium | reverse complement strand
GAGGCCCACTTTCGTTTCGCTCAATCCGTGCGCGGAAACCACTGACGGGAAAGCCGTGTGCGGGAAAACCGCCCGCACGGTTTGGAGGGGGGGGAGTCCGGCCCAACCGGACTTCCCTACCCCTATACATCTGTCGCCCCTTGCGGGGCTTGTGCGCTCAACTTGCGAGACTCCACGGGCTCGCGCCGGCTCGTGCCCGTGGCTAACATCTGTCGCCCCTTGCGGCCTTGCGGGGCTTGTGCGCGCAGCTCGCCAGACTTCGACGGGCTCGCGCCGGCGCAAGCCGAGGGAACCTCGCAAGCAACAGCGACGTTGGGCCGAGCAAGCCCGCTCGACGGGGCAAGTCTTACTTGCGCTCCAGGTGCATCCGGGCGCGGAGCCCGTTCTCCTCGAAGGTGAGCCCGAACTCGCCACTCTTGATGCGTTTCAAAGCGACGGGGAAGGACAGCCCGTTGGACTTGGGATTCAATCTCGAGCCGTAGGAGGTCGACTCCATGGTCTTCAGCTCGTCATTCCAGACGTACTCGCCGCCTCCGGGGCAATAGAGCCGCGTCGTCCAGAAGTCTTGCTGCACCTTCAGCGGATCCAATTCGGGAAACAGTCGTTTCCACTCGTTAAGCACCTCGAGGTTGTCGAAGCTCATTCGCTGTAGTGTGTCGCGATAGCCGCGACCGAACATCTCTTCGAAGACGGCCACACCCTCGGGGCTGACTCGCATGGCCACCTGTTGATCGGGCCAGCGAAACTCGATGTTGTCGGCAGAGAGTTTCTGCTTCTCAGCATCGTCACCTTGGGCGGCTTTGCGGCGTGCCAGCCGCCGGTCCAGCGCCCGTTGCATCAGTTGCTCGTTGAGCGTCAACGTCAGCCCCTCGCCGCTGGCAGCGTAGAACAGGGAGAACTTCTCGGCCTCGCGGCCGGCGCGCTCCGTCGCGGAGATCTTCACGTACGACTCGTCGTGATGCGTCTTGGCCTCCCAAACCGTCACGCCCGGCACGGTCTGCTCGATGAACGCTCGCAGGCCCGTCATGAACAACGTCAGCTTGAGCGCGTTTCGCACTTCCACATGGGCTGCGATCGGCAAGTCAAAGGCGTTTTCCTCGAGGAAGTCATCGGGCTTCTCGGCCGCCATGGCGCGTTTCCAAAACTCGTCCTTGTCCACATACAGCGAGAATCCGTTGCCAACCCAAGACAGTGGATCCACCCGGATTTGCGGCGCCATAGCGGAGAGGATGTTGGTGTAACCCTTGAGCCGCGGTGAGTCGGGATTGAGGGCGAGCGACCATTGAAGCATGGCCGTCGAGTGCGGATCGCCCACCGCCTCGGTCAACTTGCTGCCGTTTGAGAGCTCCTTTGTCTGGTTGTACCGGCTATTGTCGATCAGCGGCATCACCGTGACATCGGCGGCGATCGCCTGCTCGTTCACGGTAAATCGCACGGCAATCGGGTCAAAGTAGTTGCTCCAGTTGCGTTGGTAGCCATCGCGCCAGCGGCGAAACAGCTGAGCCTCCTCGGAGCTGACCATCTGCAGGTCCAGCTCCATGATCGGCGTGTGAAAGTCGAGTGATCCGTAGGAGTCGGAGTTGATGCGCTGGGGATTGATTTGGAAGGACTCGCCACGAGCAACACCCAAGGTCGACTGAATCACCTGTTGCTGCAGTCCACCCGTCACCATCTCGGTGAGGTGCTGGGATTGAATCTCGGCCATCGCCGCGGCAACGCGTGTGCGTCGCGAGGCGGCGATTCGCCAACGTGGCCCGCACCAGCGGCGGATCGTTGGATCGGAGATGATCAGCAGGCCCGACTCCGCCTCGTCTTCGCGTGGGTAGCGGTTGCGGAAGAAGATGTAGTCGGCGCTCTCGGCGAGACATGGTCGCTGCTTTTGGGCAGTCTCGTGGAGCCGCTTCAATTGAGCTAGCGAATTCGTCACCACCACCGCATTGTTCAGAGTGGCGGCGTACGAGCACACCTCGCGAGTCGGCGAGACGACGCCCCAATACTCGAGGTCATCCAGTTGGCCGGTGACGGGCTTGGCGCCACCGTTCTTGGCAAGTTGCAGCGCCTGCTGAGCCTGCACGAACTTGAGCAACGTCGCGGGCTGAGTCGTCTCGAGCAGCAATGCGACATCCGTTCCTGTTCGCAAGTAGGCGTCGCCGCCGGTCAGAGCCACCGATGCCACGAGCTGCGGCCCGATCACCCGGGCCACGGAGTTCAGCGACAGACCGAGTTGGCGCTCGTAGCGTTGCCGGGAGCGGGCATCCTCGGAGCGTGGCTCCGCCATGTGCAGCAGTGGCGTGCCGTTCTCGTCGGCGTTGTCGGCCAGCGAGACCAGTGCCGGGAACGAGGGGAAAAACACGGCGTGCTGATCGTCCGGAATCAGTGTGGCGAGCGGGTCGCGTTGCGGATCGACGCCTTTGATGTGTGGCGACCAGTCGAACTCGCGAACCGTAATCCCCTTGATCGTGGAAATGTCGATCGCGCCCTCGCCAACGCCGCGGATCGGAATCTCTCGATCCAGCTGCAAGTTTTCGCTGATCGCTCGCCCGCCGCTCATCAACGCGAACGTGTCGGACTCGCTGCGACCGAAGAACTGCCGCGTGCGGCGGTCATTGACCAGATCGCGGCCGTCTATTGCCAGATTGGCGCGGCGCAGCTGGTGCCGAAACCACGCGCTGCCGGGAAGCCCTCGATTCACCAGCAGTTGGTAGTGGCGGCGCCAGACCGACCAGAACGCTTTTCGCGCGCGGTCGTCCGTGCGATCCAGCTTGACGGAGAACTCCATGCGGACTTTCTTTTCACCCTGGAGCACCAACATCGAGCCTTTGACGGTTTGCCCCAGCTCGCCGCGGATGGCCACCGCGACTCCATCGAGATCGTTCCATTCATCTTGGTTGGCGCGGAAGGTTGCCGAGTTGAAGACGATCGACTCGACGCCCGGGGTCCAGATCGCGTCGCGGCTTGTGTCAGCTGGCTGCAGGGCGACCGTCGATTGCGCCGCGACGGGCGTCAATGCGCTCCAATTTCCCAGGTAGAACGCCTCGGTCGGCTCCTTGGCCTGGAGCCGAGAGGCGCCGCCCAGCATTGCAGCCGCTGCCGCCAACCAACAAGCAAGGGCGCCGAGTGACCAAGGTGACCAATGTGGCTGCTTTCGCATGGAAGAGTCCTTCCCGTGAGGCGAGAAACGGAGGGGTATAATAAGGATACCCGTCTGATCCATTGCACGTTTCAATTCCGGCGGTTGCCGGCCAAGAAACTCCGAGTGCCCGCCTGCTTTTCCATGGCCGCCCATACCCGCCATGACCGTCTCTACGGCGGATCCTCGCCGCCCGGGTGAAACGGGTGGCAGCGCGCAATTCGGCACAGTCCGCGCCAAGTGCCGAGCAGAGGCCCGTGTTTGCGCACCGATTGCACGAAATACTCGCTGCAGGTGGGATGGAAGCGGCAAGTGGGACCGAACATGGGCGAAATGACGCGCTGGTAGAACCGCACCGGCGCGATCAGCAGGCCCGAAAAGAGCCAGCGGAAAAATCCCACTTCGTCGGCTGGCCGCTCGCGTTCCATGTCAGGTTCGGTCATGTTTCCCTCGCACTTTTCTGGCCAGGCGTCGGGCCAGCTGCGGCAGCGAACGCACAATCGCATGGTAATCCAATTTCGCCCCCTTGCGAGGACGAACGATCAGATCCAGCGGGGGAAGGTCGCGACGCACCTGGCGAAACGCCTCCCGAATGCGGCGTTTCCAGCGATTCCGGATCACCGCATTGCCGACCTTTCGCGACACGCTGAGCCCTAGCCGTGCCTCGTTGCCGAGCGATTCGGCAGCATGGATCACCAGCACCTCATCCGCCGCGACAAAATCGCTTTGGTAAACGCGCGCAAAGTCCTCGCGCGATCGCAAGCGGCAATGAGCGGGAAAGGTGCGGTCCGTGTGCATGTGGCAATCAACAATGCCGGCAGGTTGTCAGCCGATTTTCATCGGCCTTCGAGGTCGTCGTCCGGTTCGGTGTGGTCCAAACGATTGCCGGGCCGCAGCCGCCACAAGTCGTTCGGCAATGGAGTAGACTCCGCTGACGCGCGGGGGTTCATTCGTTTGCGAGTCCAGCGGGCCATCCAGAATGCCAGCATGACCAAAAACACGCCCAACGCCAGCAACGCGAGGAAGGAGGTTAGCAGTTGGATCTTCTGGTGGCGGCTCAATTGTCGCGCCGCCTCACCCAACAGCCACGGACTTGCGCCTACCATTTCAGGTCTCGACGCGGATGGTGGTCGCCATGCCGAGCCGAAATCTGCCGAATCGCCTCCAAGTCGTCGGGCGTCAGGTGTGGAGGCAGCATAATCTGAATCTCGGCGTACAGGTCCCCCTTGCCCTTGGCGCCATGAACGCCGAGCCCTTTCATGCGCAGCCTCGAGCCGCTCGAAGTGCCGGGGGCGACCGTCAACGTCACGGTGCCGTGGGGAGAGGGAAGTTCGACCTTGGCGCCCGCTGCCGCCTCGGCCAGCGAGACGGGGACCGTGACGTGAAGATCGAGGCCACGACGCTCGAACATTGGATGTGGCGTCACTCGCACGGTCAAAATCAGATCGCCGGCGCCACCCGGCGAGGGCTCGCCTTGATGACGCAGCCGCATCTTGGCGCCATCCTCGATTCCGGCGGGGATCTTTACCGTAAGCGTCTCGCTCTGGCCGCCGCGCTGCACGTTCAGTTGACGTTCGCCCCCGGTGATGGCGATCTGAAACGGGACGCTGGTCTCCATCTGCAGATCGCGTCCGCGACGCGCTTGACGGCGGCCTTGCCGTTGTTGGGCGTGCCCGCCGCCCGCCGCGCCACCGCCGCCAAACTGGCGCATGATGTCCGACAAGTCGATGCCGCCAAATTCTCCGCCGAACAGTTGGCTGATGTCGATGTCCGGCGCCCCGCCGCCCTGAAATGACTCGAAGTTGGCGCCGAATTGATCGTACTTCTTGCGCTTCTCCGGATCCTTTAGCACATCGTACGCTTGTTGGACCGCCTGGAACTTGGCTTTCGCCGAGGCGTCATCCGGGTTCATGTCGGGGTGATAACGCCGCGCCAGCTCGCGATAGGCCTTGGCGATCTCTTCCTTGGTCGCGTTGCGTGAAACACCCAGCGTTTTGTAATAGTCCTCGCTCACTGTCTTCCTCAGGCTCGCGCTGGCGAGTGGCCTCTATCAAGTGGAATATCGGTGGAATATCGGTGGAATATCGAGCGGCTCAACTGCGTACTATTCTACGTTCTGTCCTATCCGAGACAAAGGAGAGCGCCGGCGAGTGAATTTCGCCGAAGGGTCGAAAGGGCGAAGGGGCGAGGCGCCATCGACATCCCGAGCCGGCCGGCGCCGAAGGAGCAGCATGACATGATATTTCCCGTGCATTCGGAAGGCTCGGCCGCCGCGTCGCCTCGCCACTGGCCGCTGCTCGTGGCGGCCGCCTTGCTGGCGGCACTGCCCGGATCCGTGGCCCAGGCCGCCAACGGCGAGATTGAACTGCGAGTCGTGGACGAGCAGACCGGCGAGTTGATCGCGGCTCGCATGCATTTGAAGAAGGGCGGCAAGGTCGTCAAGCCGAAGGATGTCGTCTTCTGGCACGACCATTTCATGATCCCCGGCAAAATCCTGCTGGACTTGCCGCCGGGCGAGTATCAATTCGAGCTCGAGCGAGGCCCCGAATACCGGGTTCGCACCGGCTATTTCCTTCTGAAAAGCCGAGACGCGGACGCCAAGGAGATCGCCTTGCCGCGCTTTGTCGACATGAAACAAGAGGGCTGGTGGTCCGGGGATTTGCATATCCATCGTCCGCTGGCCGACATTCCGCTGCTGATGAAGGGCGAGGACTTGCACATCGCGCCGGTCATCACCTGGTGGCGCGACAAGAACCAGTGGCAAGACGAGCTGCCGAAACAGCTGACCGTGCCCGGCGAGGACGATCGCTTCTACAACATCATGGCGGGCGAGGACGAGCGCGAAGGCGGAGCGTTGCTCTACTTCAATCTCGAAAAGCCACTGCCGCTGGCCGGCGCCGAGCGCGAGCATCCGTCACCCGCCCACTTTCTCAAACAGGCCGCCCGCCAGCCGGGCGCCCACATCGACATTGAAAAGCCGTTCTGGTGGGACATGCCGGTGTGGGTCGCCAGTCAAATGACGCATTCCATCGGACTGGCCCACAACCACATGCAGCGCGGCGGAGTGCTGGCTAACGAAGCCTGGGGCAAGCCGCGCGACAAGACGTTCTTCCCCGATCCGGAGGGCAACGGATTGTGGACCACAGACATTTACTACCGGCTGCTGAACTGCGGAGTCCGCCTGCCCCCGAGCGCCGGCAGCGCGTCGGGCGTGCTGCCCAATCCTGTCGGCTACAACCGAGTTTATGTTCATGTCGATGGCGAGCTGACCTGGGACAAGTGGTGGGCGGGTCTTCGCGCCGGACAAGTTGTTGTCACCAACGGCCCGTTGCTGCGTCCCCTGGTCAACGGAGAACTGCCTGGCCACGTTTTTCAAGCGCCCGCCGGAGGCACGCTCTCGCTGCAGCCCACGTTGAATCTCGCGTTGCGCGACAGGGTCGACTATCTCGAGGTGGTGAAGGATGGCAAAGTCGTGCACCAAGTCCGCCTCGACAAGTACGCCGAAGCAGGCGGGCGGCTGCCGGAAGTCGAGTTTGACCAGAGTGGCTGGCTGCTGATTCGAGCCATCTGCACGACCCCGCATACCTTCCGCTTCGCCTCCACCGGCCCCTACTATGTGGAAATTGGCGAGCAGCCGCGAATTAGCCAACGGGACGCGAAATTCTTCCTGGACTGGGTCGTGGAGCGTGCCACTCGTATCCGCTTGACCGGTGCGCAACGTGATGAGGTGATTCAATACCACCGAGCCGCACGAGACTATTGGCAGCAAAAGTTGGACGCTGCCAACGCGCCTTGAACGGAGGCCCGATCGTTCCTCCGGGCCTCACAAGGGTCGCCTGCGATGGAGGCCCGAGCGGTATCAATCAATTCTTTGCGAGTGGAATCGGCAGCCTTCGTCGGCTCGCAATTTGCACACAAACGAACTGAACGCATGCTTGCGGCAGCGGTAGGTGATGAGCGACAATTCCGGTCGTCGCGGCTTCACCGTTGTTGCCCGCTTGCGTTGACTCAAGATTGTCCCGGCGAATCGTGGCATGATGTGGAGTGCGACGCCACGCGTGGCGGAAGCCGATTCGCTTGCAGCTACGATCCATCGTTGATTGGATCTTCCAAAAGAGGAGCATTTGCGTGACCCCGAGAGAAGTGCTGGCTCTGTGCCGAGAACGAGACGTGAAGACCGTCGACCTCCGTTTTGTCGACTTCCCGGGCGTTTGGCAGCACACGACGATTCCGGTCAAGCATCTCACCGAGGACATTTTTGAGGACGGCCTGGGTTTTGACGGCTCCAGCATTCGCGGCTGGCAGGTGATTCACGAGTCCGACATGCTGATCGTGCCGCAGCCGGCCACCGCCTTCGTCGACCCGTTCACGGAGCTGACCACGCTCAATTTGATCTGCAACATTCATGAGCCGATCACCGGCGAGTCCTATAGCCGCGACCCTCGCAATATCGCGATCAAGTCGGTCAATTACCTGAACAGCAGCGGCATTGCGGACACGGCCTATTTCGGCCCCGAGGCCGAGTTCTTCATTTTTGACGACATTCGCTACGACCAGAATCAACACGAAGGCTACTACCACATCGACAGCTGCGAAGGGCAGTGGAATCGTGGCCGCGTCGAAAGCCCGAACCTGGGCTATAAGATCCGTCACAAGGAAGGCTACTTCCCGGTGCCGCCGGCGGACCAGCTGATGGACGTCCGCAACGACATGATGCAGACGATGATCCAGTGCGGCATCGATGTCGAGTGCCAGCATCACGAGGTGGCCACCGGCGGCCAGTCCGAGATCGACTTGCGATTCGCCGAGCTGGTGACGATGGCCGACCAGATGATGATGTACAAGTACATCGTCAAGAACACCGCGCGCAAGCACGGCAAGACGGTCACGTTCATGCCCAAGCCGCTTTACGGCGACAACGGCTCCGGCATGCACACACATCTTTCGCTTTGGCGGGACGACCAGCCGTTGTTTGCGGGCGATGGCTACGCGGGCTTGAGTGACATGGCGATGTACGCCATCGGCGGTCTGTTGCGGCACGCGCCGAGCCTGTTGGCATTCACCAATCCCACGACCAACAGCTACAAGCGGTTGGTGCCCGGCTATGAGGCTCCGGTCAACTTGGCTTACTCGCAGCGAAACCGCTCGGCGGCCTGCCGGATCCCGATGTATAGCGCAAGTCCGAAGTCCAAGCGGATCGAATTCCGCTGCCCGGACCCGAGCTGCAATCCGTATCTCGCCTTCGCGGCGCTGCTGATGGCCGCGATCGACGGCATCCAAAACAAGATCTCACCCGGCGATCCGCTCGACAAGAACATTTACGATCTTCCACCGGAGGAGGCACGAGCTGTGCCCAAGACTCCGGGTTCACTGGAGGCGGCCTTGGACGCGCTGGAGGAGGATCACGACTATCTGATGCGTGGCGACGTGTTCACCGAAGACGTCATCGAAACTTGGATTCAATACAAACGCGTGCACGAAGTCGACGCGCTCCGCCTGCGCCCTCACCCGTTCGAGTTCTGCATGTACTACGACCTTTGATGCCCTAGGATGCGGCGCGTCGCCCAATTGCTTTCCGGATCGCCGCGCCTTGCTGCTCCCGCCTGCGACTGTCTGCCCCCGCCTGCCTGAGATATCCTGCGCTTGCCTGAGATATCCGGCGACGATCGTTGCTGCGTCTCCCACCCTCACCACCGAGCGCTCGTGCGACAACAGCAGATTTTCGAACGGGCGTGCTCTCTCATTCCGGGAGGCACGCAGTTGGTTAGCCGTCGGCCGACGCAATATGCGAGCGGCGTGTCCCCGATTTATGCTCGCTGGGCCAAAGGGGCGCGATTCGGCGATGCGGATGGTCGCGAATTCATCGACTGGGTGAGCGGCATTGGCGCGGTGATTCTGGGCTATTGCGACGATGTCGTTGACCAGGCCGTTTGCGACCAGTTGCGGCAGGGCACCATCTACTCCGTCAACCACGAACTGGAGGTGGAGCTGGCCGAGGAGTTGGTGGAATTGATCCCCTGTGCCGAGATGGTGCGGTACGCCAAGGGGGGTGGAGAAGCATGCGCCGTCGCGGTTCGGATCGCGCGGGGCGTGACCGGACGAGACAAGATCCTGTTCTGCGGCTACCACGGCTGGCACGATTGGTACTTGGCGGCCAATCTCGCGCCAGGCGCGCTGGACGACCACCTGCTGCCGGGCATTGATCCGATCGGTGTGCCCGCCGCGCTGCGCGACACGGCGCTGCCGTTTCCCTACGGCGATCCGGCCGAGCTGGAGGCGCAGCTGGAGCGACATCGAGGCGAGGTGGCTGCGGTGATGATGGAGCCGTTGCGTTCGCAGTGGCCTCCGGAGGGCTATCTTGAGGCGGTGCGCGAGTTATGCGACCGCGAGCGGGTGCTGCTGATATTTGACGAGGTCTCCACGGGATTTCGCCTTTCGGCGGGCGGTGTTCAGCCCGTGCTCGGGGTGACGCCGGATCTCGCCGTGTTCGCCAAGTCGATCTCGAACGGCTTTCCAATGGGCGCCGTGGTGGGCCGCCGAGACGTGATGGCCCCCGCCGCATCGATGTTCATCTCCAGCACCTATTGGAGCGACACGATCGGACTGCGCGCCGCGCTGACCACCTTGCGGGAGTTGCGACGCCGTGACGTGCCTGCGACGCTCAAGGCAACGGGCCAAACGCTGAAGGAACGAATTCGGCAGGCAGCATCGGCGACCCACTGTCCGGTTCGTGTCAGTGGACTCGACGTGCACCCGCAGTTGGAGTTCGAGCTCGAGCCCGCCTGGCGCAATCTGGCGGCGACGCTCTACATTCAGGAGATGGCCCTCCGCGGCTGTCACGGTTATCCGTCGTTCTATCTCAACGCCGCTCAGGGCGATCCCGAGATCGAGCAGACGGCGGCCGCCGCGAAGGAGACCTTCGCGCTGATCGCTGCCGCGGTGGAGGACGGTGAAGCGGGGTTGCGGGCGCGACTGCGGTGTCCGCCGCGCGGAGATGCTTTTCGGCGCCAGGTGCGGTGAGCCGACGCGGTGAGCCGACCGAGCGAGTCAACAAGCAAGACAAAAGAGGGGAGCCATGGACACCGCCTGGCTGGAGCGAACCGATCTTGACGAGCGTATCTGGCGAGAGGAGCTCGATGAGTTTGTTCCGCGCCAGGTGTTTGACGCGCACACTCACATCTGGCGCTGGGACTTTTATCTCGCGGCGGACAAGGAGACGGGCTCCTATCGCAATTTCGTGCGGCCCGAGTTCGAGCATTCGGACTACGCGCTGCTCGACGCCGTGGACGCCGCGTTGATGCCGGGGCGCGAAGTGCGGCGCCTGGCCTTCCCGTTCCCCTTTCAGCCGCCGTGTGACTTTGAGTCCTCGAACCGGTTTATTGTCCAGCAAACGCGGTCAAATCCAGGCTCCGCGGCGCTGATGCTCGTCCAGCCCTCGATGACGGCCGACGAGCTCAATGCCTGGTTTGAGGCCGGCTGCGTGGGCCTCAAGCCATACCGTTTTTACTCCAGCACGGGCGACGCCGTCACATGCCGGATCACGGACTTCCTCCCCGAGTTCCAACTGGAGGTGGCGAGCCAGCGCGGCGCCATCGTCATGCTTCATCTCTCGATGCCAAACGGCATCGCT
This sequence comes from Planctomycetales bacterium, assembly GCA_020426845.1. GTDB lineage: Bacteria > Planctomycetota > Planctomycetia > Pirellulales > Pirellulaceae > JAGQPF01. The sequence goes on along the minus strand of JAGQPF010000619.1, from coordinate 6,791 downwards.
GATGAGCGGAACCTCGCCGACCTCGAGCGGCTGGGACGCAGCTATCCCGGCATTCAATGGATTCTCGCTCATTGCGCCCGCAGCTACTCGCACTGGCCGATTGAAGAGGCGGGCGCGCGGCTCGCCGCGTTGCCCAATACTTGGTTCGACACCTCCTCGGTGTGTGAGTCGGAGGCGATCGCCGCGTTGATTCGCAGCGTCGGCATCGGCCGGGTTATGTATGGCAGCGACGACATCCCCGTGGGAGTGCTGCGTGGCAAGTATGTGTCATTTGGACGCGCGTGGGCCTATCTGTCCGAGGCCAATCAGTCCTTGAACCTCTCGCATTGTGATCCACGAATGACCTTTACTCGTTACGAGCAGCTTCGCGCCATGCGGAGGGCGGCGATTTCCGTCGGACTGACGGGACAGGAGATTGCTGACTTGTTCCACGACAATGCTCGCCGCTTGCTGTCGTTGGTGGCGACGAACACTGACCAGCGAGCTGTCAGCTCCAGCGACCGTGACCAAATCCGAGTGATCGACGGCGCGACTGCTCCCGGGCCGAATGCAGGAGACGCGAGATGAGCGAGATGAGCGAGCCGGTCGACAGGGCCTCACAAGGGGCGCCTGCGATGGAGGCCCAACCCGTCGTCTACCTTTCCGGCGAGTGGGTGCCGGAGTCTAACGCCAAGATCTCCATCTTCGACAGCGCGGTAATGCTCGGCGACAGCTTGACGGAGTCGACTCGCACCTTCGCTCACCGGCCGTTCCGGTTGGACGAGCATGTGCGGCGATTGTACCGCTCGCTCAAAGTGGCGCGCGTCGATCCCGGGCTCTCTCCCGCCGAACTGTTGTCAGTGACCGAGCAGCTGATCGAGTTGAATCGAGGCCAGTGGCGAACGGAAGATGACGCTTGGATCGTCCACAACATTTCGCGAGGATCGATGCGGCCCGGGCCCGCCTCCACGCAGGCCAACCCCGCCACGATCATGATCTTCACCTCCCCGCTCGATCTCACAGGGTGGGCGAGTTACTACGAGGCGGGCTGCCACGCCGTCACTTCCTTCAGCCGAGTGGTGCCGGCCCAGTCACTCGACCCGAAGATCAAGAATCGCAGCCGGCTGTCCTACACGATCGCGGACGCCGAGGCGCGGCTGGTGGATCGCGATGCCCAATGCGTGATCCTCGACATTGATGGCTACGTCGCGGAGAACAAAGGCGGCAACATCTTCGCGGTGGTGGACGGCGAGTTGAGAACTCCCTCCACCGTGAACTGCCTGGCCGGTGTCACTCGAGACGTCACGTTGGAGCTGGCCAGACAGCAGGGGATTGCGGCGAGCGAGACTCGGCTGCAGATGTACGATCTTTACAACGCCGACGAGCTGTTTTTTACAAGCACTCCGTACTGCATGATGCCAGCGACGCGTTTCAACGGACTGCCCGTCGGAACCGGGCAAGTTGGGCCCGTGACACGGCGATTGTTGGAGGCGTGGAGCGACCTGGTGGGCATCGATGTCGTGCGGCAGGCACAAAGGCAACCGGCAGCGGACTAGCGCTCGTCAACACTAACATGTTGGGGCGGCCGTCACCCGAAGCTCGTGGCTCAATGCGACGTTGCGAGTTGTCCAAGGCCCAATCTTCGGCTTGATGGTCAACTGACGTGCCACGTCAAAACCTCGAACCCTTTTTCGATATGGTGGAACACGCGGACCGGAACAATTTGCTCAAGCGGGCCATGGCGGAGTACCAATCACGCGAGGCGAGCGGCGCTCGTTGGGACGAGACGGAGTTCTTCCGGCGCTTTGCCTCCATCGAGGAGGAGTTGCGCGCCTACGTCGAAAGTGAGCAAGAATCCGAGTACTACGCCGACACGGGCAACACAGAGCCGGGAGACACGGAGTCGACTTGGACGGCGCTGCTGTCCAATGCCTTGCCCAACCTGAAGCTCGAGTTGCCGCCCGTGCGTTCCGGCGGCATGGGAGTGGTCTATCGCGCCACACAAGTCTCCTTGCGGCGAACCGTGGCGGTCAAGGTAATCGCGGCTTCCGCGAATGCCTCTGCCACCGAGAGGCGGTTTCTTGGCGAGGCGCACGCGATCGCAAAGCTCCAACATCCCAACATCGTGGAAGTCTTTGACCACGGCGTTCAAGATGGCCGTCCATACCTTGTCATGGAGTTTATGTCGGGAGGCGATCTCAACAACTGGCGCAAGCAAAAATGCCCCACGTGCGAGGAAATGGCGAAGGTTGTGGAGACGCTCGCCGATGCGGTGCAGTACTGTCACGATCGCTGCGTCGCTCATCGCGACCTGAAGCCGTCGAACATTCTGTTTACCGAAAGCGGCATTGCCAAGCTGGCGGACTTCAGCCTTGCCAAGTGCTTCGATGAATCGGAGCAGATCACGGGCGAGGCGACCGCCGGATCCATCCTGGGCACCTTGGCGTTCATGGCACCCGAGGCGGCCTTGGGCCGCCCCCCGTCGGTCGATGGCGATGAGTTCTCGATGGAGCGTAGGATCGACGTCTTTGGACTCGGAGGGATCTTGTATTGGCTGTTGACCGAACGGCCTCCATTCGAGCCCAAGTCGCGCGACATGGCGCTCTCACAATCACTCGCCGGACAGATCGAGCGGCCACGTAATCACCACGAGGAGATCGATCCAGACTTGGAGGCGATCTGCCTGAAGTGCCTCCATCGCGACCCTGCCCAACGTTATGCGTCCGCAGGCGAGTTGGCGGAGGAGCTGCGTCGCTGGCAGGCCGGCCAGCGGAGACTCTCGGGACGCCAGCTCCGATCGCAACGCATCGCGAACTGTTCGCGGTGGATGCTGTGCGCGACGGCCGCTGTCTGCCTGATCTGGTTGAGCTTTCCGATTTTGCCGGTGCCGCCGCCGCAGGATTTTCAGCCGGAGCCGAGTTTTGCCGGCGCGCTCGAGAAACTTCAGCCGGAGTTGACTAGTAGCGGCACGCCGCAGGATCTTCAGCCGGAGCCGAGCCGTAGCGGCACGCTCGAGCAACTACAGCAAAGGCTGAGTCGTGGCGAGCTCGAGTTGCTTGGCGCCACTGGGGAGCCGGATTGGTTGGAACTGGTGTCGGCGGATGCTCACAACGCTTTCGTCGAGTTTTGTCCCGCAGAAAGCTGCATGCTGACCAGCCGCAAGGCCGCGACGTTGGTGCTCTTTCGAGGGCTCAAGGGACACTTTCGTGTCACGGTTGAGGTGTTGCACGAAGCGAGCGATGGCGCCGACGCCAGCGTTGGCCTGTTTCTGATTCGCGAGACGTCGACCAACAATGACCGGCTGCCATCCGGCTTCTTGGTTGGATTCAACGACCTGTCGGATGACCTGCGGGAGATGCGGAAGACGCAGACAATACAGGAGATCGAAAGTGCGTCGCCACCATCGACAATTTCGCCGCCACAGCCGCCGCGAAATCGGTTTGCCGCCTATGGATATGAGATGACACAGGACAGGAAGGTCATGCTCAAGATGGACTGGTTCACGCCCACCGAAGGCGCTTGGCGAAAGCTCACTGTCGAGACCAGCGCCGATCTCGTCGCTATTGGCTGGGATGATCAACATCCGTTTTTGTCAATCTCACGCGGCGATTTGCATTTTCGTGGGCGTGAAGCTGGCGGAGAGTCCGGCACCACCGGGGTAGGCCTGTTCGTGCGAGGCGGCGCAGCTCGATTTCGCCACTTGCGAATAGCGCTGCTGCCGACCGTATTGGACGCGATTCCTTAAGGCCCGTTGAGAAACACTGTGAGCCATCGGTTTTGAGCCGATTGCCGAAGTAGTTTTTTCAACGGCCTTTTGGTTCTATCGGCCTGTTGAAAAAGACCCAACTGGCAATCGATATAGCGCCAGCGTGCAGCAAGCTGCGGGACCGATTGCCGAAATAGTTTTTTCCAACGGCCTTTTGTTCTAACGGCCTTTGTTCTTTCGATCGGCATCCCAACTTGTCCGTGTCGTCATGTTGTCTTTCTTGTTTCTCACTAACGAACGGAGATGACCATGGACATGACTTTCCCCCAAAGTGACGCCGTCTTGTCGCCGGTGTTCACTGCCTTTGGCGACCTCGACCAGCCGGGCGAGGTGTGCGGGTTTCTGGAGACGGCCGATGGCCGGCACGTGGGACCCACGCAAACCCGCTACCTGGATGACCGCCATTGGTTGCTGGTATTCGAGGGACTCGAGGAGGGTGTCCTTTACGACCTCACCGTGCTCCAACGCGACTCCAGCGCATTGGTCGCCAAGGCCAAGCGGCTCTCGGTGGGCGGGCAGGGTGTGGACGTCTACTACCCCGAGCCGAACACGACGGTGCCCGCCTCCTTCAGCGCCGTGGCGCAATCCGATGTGCTGAACTCGCCCCTGACCACCTATGAGCTCCGCACCATCACCGGGACGGTGATCAATGGATCGCTGACCTACGCCACGGAGATGGGCGGAGTGCTCTACATCAGTGTCGCCTTCTCCGACGTGCCCGCCGGCACCTACGAGTTGACGATCGGCCACCAAAATGGCACGAGCACGATCGTCGCCAACGTGACGGTCCCCGCTGGACCGTAGGGCCCGGGGGAGTCGACTGCTCCCTTCGCTTTTTGGGGAAGCCCTTGGGGCATGGCTTGGTGCAGGCTTGGACGAGCATTGACGCGGGAATCGCAGTTCCGCGTTGATGCCGTCCGAGCTCACGCCTCTGCGACCCCTGTGAGTCCGAGGAGTCCACACCGTGTTCCGTCCCCGCAGAGTCCAAGGCGAGTCGTCGTTTAAAACGCCTGCCCTTCAGGTCGCCTTCACCGAAGTCACTCAAGGACTCCAATACTGGTCGGAGGCGCCACGAAACGAGGCGCCATTGGTGCGTGGCAAGCCCACCGTGATTCGAGCCTATCCGCGGGCCACGGCCGGCGCCATTGTGGCTGGCGTCACGGCTTCGCTGCGAGTGGGAATCGGCGATGAGCCGCTCGTTGACGTTGGCATCGATCCGGACAACGGACCGATCGACGCGATCGGCGAGACTTGGCGCCGCGACGATCCGAACAGCTCGCTCAACTTCACGCTGGAGCCGGCTTGGTACGACGCCGACTTGACGCACTTTCAAGTTGTTCTTCACGGCGATGGCGTCGACGCCGCCGGCGAGTTGATGTGTTGCCACTTTCACGAAATGCCGGGGCTCGATATCGAGTTTTTGCAGATTCACTACACCAACCCGAGGTGGCGTCGTCGCCGCTGGCCATCCCGGCGCACTTGCAGCCAACAGGCTTGCAACCTGCTCCGGAGCCTTTATCCGCTGGACCCAACTCGCGTCACCTACGAGCCGCACCCGGTGGGCGAGATCGACTTCGCGGACCATCGGCATGGTTCGGACCATCCCAATTGCGGTATGTTGAGGATCCGGCTGAGCTCGCTGGCGCGGGGCGCGGAGAGCAACCGTCAGTTGTTTGCCTGGCTGCCCGCCGATGCCTGCGTCACGGGTGGACTGGATGGATTGGCGAACCGCTCCGCCTTGGGGAACGATGATGGACGGCGCCGCGATGCGAGTTGGCGATGGCTTTTCGCCCACGAGATTGCGCACAATTTCGTGGGCTCGAATTACCACGTCACGCGGCCGCTGGAGGCGAACGAAGTGGGCTTCGACGTTTTGCATGTCGATCCTTGGCGGCGCGAGGCGATCGCGGCCGACTCAGCCGATTTGCCGCTCTACGATCTGATGCGTGGACGCGCTCGGGCGCCACGAGCGTCGGACCGCCAACGTTGGATCGGACGGCAAACCTTTGAAAAGCTCTTCTACGCCTTGTCCCGTCGGCCTCCGCTGGCTGGCGGCGCTCCGGGAGCCGGTCACATGTCTGGTAAATCGGGCGACCCCGCGCTGCTCGAGCAGTTCACACGGACGCCGGCGATGGGAGCGGACGGAATGACGGTGTTGTCGTGGTCGGGCGCGGCGGACCGCTTCGATTTGCATTACTCACACGACGACCAAGCCACCTGGCGCCACTTGGCTTTCTCGTCGCGAACGAGACTGACGATTGACGAGGGACTGCTTGCCGGTGGTGAGCGATGCTTCTATCGTCTCACGGCTTGGTCCGTTGATGGGATAATCTGCGAGTCGCGTCAAGTTGGTCCGTTTCGAGTGCGCACTCGTCCCCGAGCGAGGATCATTGTCCCCGATGGCTCGTCAGCGTACCGGGCGGGCGGATCCGCCGTGCTGTTGGCTTACGGAATTGCCATACCTGCCGACGCGGATTTTCACTGGCGGCTCAACGGCGAGCTGGTTGGAATCGGACAGAAGGCGGTCGCGCGGCGACTGCAAGCGGGTGTCCACCGGCTTGAGCTGACGGTTGCCTTTCACCGCTCGGATCGATGCGGAGCCGTGGCTTGCTTGCACGAAGAAGTGATGTTGACGGTGTGCTGACACCAACCGAAGCCGGGAGTTGAGCGTTGCGGAATGTGTCAATGACTTCGGGACCACTGCCTGTTGATATTAGTGAGCCGTGACTTGTGTTCCTGGGGGCCAGCCCCCAGACCCCCCGGGATTTTTTAGGCATTGCTCGGGTGTTCAAAGTGGGGTGAGTCGCTATCGTGGCGGTTGCCTGGTGAAACGGAACCGAGCTCTGTGGGGACGCAACTCGGCGAGGGATAGCCAGGTCGAGGGTGCGTCAAAGGCGCGCCGGGCTTCTGGGGGCAATGTGGCTCCGGGAGCCCTTTTTCATGCCCCGACAGGCCGGCAGGGGCGACAGACGTTAGCCCCGAGCGCAAGCTCGGGGATCCGTGGTGCGCCCACGCGCACAAAGCCCCGACAGGGGCGACAGACGTT
>JAGQPF010000618.1 GCA_020426845.1 Planctomycetales bacterium | reverse complement strand
CGGCGACCGCCGTCAAGGGTGGTGTGGAGACGGGCATCAGCAAGGCCAAGGAACTGGCGAGCGAGGCGGGGGCCAGCATGTCCAACGCGGCCACCAAGGCCACTGCGGCGGTGGACACCGATGGCGCCATGACGCTCAGCCTGGGCGAGACGTTGCAGTTGGAGCAGTGTTTCGCACATTTCGCCGCCGGTGTCGGTGAACGCAGTGCGATCTTGCAGCTGCGGAGCTACGAGTCACGAGCCAGCGGGGAAGCCGCGGCGATGGTCCATATTCTCGTCGACGCGCCCAACCTGGAGTCCGTGACAGGCACGTACCCGGCGAGAGTGTTTCTCGAATCCGACGGCGGAGAAATCTGGGACAACGTTGACGGAACCCCCGTCACCGTGAACTGCAGGGTCGAGGAAGGCAAACTGCAGGTTGAATTCCAGGACGGCGAGCTCGTCAACGCCACGACGGGCGCTCGCAATTCGCTCACCGGATCAGCCACGGCAATGCTGCCCTAACAGCCTGTTGGAAGAAAACTCTGGCAAATCACAACCACTTCACGCGGCGGAAAGACACCGCGTCGATTGCCGGATCAAGTGCTTTTCAACGGCCCCCGAACCATCTGTTGGAAGACGCGATGATGACATCGACAAATCGCATCAAGTACATCGATCTGGGACGCCGCCACACTTGGCTCATGAGCGGCGCGCTGCTCGCCTGCGGAGTAGCGTTGGCATGCCCGTGCCGCACGTCGGCACAAGCTCCTCAAGGGGGCGAGTTGACGATCGAGTCGCTGGCGGCGCCGCCGGTGGCGAACATCCTGCCGGTTACCAAAGCCGTCTACGACGACGCGGTGCGCGAGCTGGTCACCGCGAACAAGGGCATGACGATGCTGCTTGAAGCGGAGCGGGACAATCGTCTTGCGGATGTGACTCCCAATATTTTCACCACCACCCATGGCGCGCTGATCGGCGTCCGCCGCCGCAGCTCTTGGTTGACCGAGTTTGGCGATCCCGCGGGCGTCGAGCTCTCCCGGCGCGGGAATGCGTTGATGAAACGATTTCGCGCTCTGTTGACCAATTACAACAACACGAGCCGCAAGGCTCAGGCCTTCCTCGAAAACACCACTCAGCCATTTGGCGCCAATGCGAACTCGCGGAACCAACAGTATGCCCAAGCGATGCGGCTGGCTCAGGCCGGCAAGGCCGTGGAGACGGAGCTGTTCATCTTGAAGTCCGTGCAGGGCTGGATGCCGAAGATCGGACTGCTGGCCGACATCGGGCACTATACGAAAGGGTTCGAACAGGCGAGGCTGATCGCGGCGCCGGTGGCGCAACAGCAACGCCATCAGGCAGGACAAGAGGGGCTGGCCGCGTTGCTTAAAAGCGTGTGGCCGCAGGTCCCGGCGGTGCTCGACGACACCGACAAGGTGGTTGCGGAAATCGGCGCCGCCGGACAGGCCACTCGCGGCACGGAGCAGATGGACGGCCCCGCCGCGTTCAGCTACCTCTGTCGCAACTGGTTCGTCACGCACGAAAATCTGCAAAAGGCCGAGGCGGTGGAGATGGCGCTGTCGAGCCTCGAGGGCAATTCCCCCTCGGAGCGGCTCGAACAAATCCGCACCGAGCGCAAGACGCTGGCCCAGCGAATGGCTCAAGGACTGGCCGAGCTGGTTCGCGCCGACAGCAATCGCGCCACGTCGGAAACGTTCGACAAATATCTGGCGACAGCCGCCAATTTGCAGATTCGCGCCACCTCCGGCGCATTGCGAGAACTGGATCGCGCGCTGCTGGCGCTCGGTGACAAGTTGCACCAAAACCGAGTCAGTGCGTTGGGCGAGGCCCTCGATGAGTTGCTCTACTGGCGAGAAAAGTCAGCCGAGGCGCGTGCCAAGGCGCAAGCCCGAGAATACCCGTCGGCTCAGGCAGCGCTGATCGTGGCCGCTCGTTCGGCCAGCGGCTTGGCTGGCCTGCTGCCCGCCGCCAACCTCGGCTCGCCTGATCAGAGCCCTCGCTTTTTGGGCAGCAGCCCGGAGGTGGTGACACTGGTCGAGCCGGGGGGAAAGCGGATCACGCTGGAACGCGTCGGCCCCTCAACCGGAGCGACTCGGGTGAGCCAACTGCACGATCGAATGTTCGCCACGATGCCAAGCAACGTCGAATTGTCCGAACCGCTTGAGCTGCTCAAGGCTGACCTGTTAGTCAGCGATGCGACGCCGCCCTTGACGTTGACCACCGCGTCGTCGCTGGCCGCCGCCCAGGCAGGCTGCTTTGACCGCTGTGGTGGCTCGGTCAAAGCGATCTATCCCAATTCGCTGATTGTCACTCGGCTGACCTGGCCGCAGCTCTTGCCGCTCGGGCCCCCATTGATCGAGGATGTGCCGAATTTCCAAGAGCAGGCGGTGTTGCAGGTGGACCTGCAGCCGGAATGGTGGCAGCATTCGCATTTCTTCGTGAAGCCCGCCGACGCCTCACCCCAGTCGTAAGCGAACGGCGCTGGCTTATTGCCTCACTTCGACTCCGCTTCGACTCGGCGTCGATCGGTCGCCGCATCAGCAGCGGCAGACGCCGGCGATTTCTTGGCCGCCGGATTTGAATTCTGCTTGGCAGGTTGCTTTGCCGGGGCAGCTTGCGGAGTGACAGCGCGAATCGTTTGGCCTGGCAGAATTCGCAT